>JBAXRT010000127.1:0-8632 GCA_037131065.1 bacterium
CTTAAAATCCTGTGACCATTGCGGTCGTGCGGGTTCAAGTCCCGCCCGGGGTACAGACATAAATGAAGAATGAGTAGTGAAGATTGTAAAATTATTTGAACCTTCACTCCTCACTCCTAACTCTTCACTTGAGCCAGCGCCTGGTCCAGGTCAGCAATGATATCCTCCGCCTCTTCAATCCCAACTGATAGCCGAACCAGTTCGTCGGTGATGCCGCCCTGTTTCTTGGCTTCGGCCGAAAGCTTGGAGTGGGTCATCGATGCCGGATGCTGGATCAGCGTTTCGATACCCCCAAGTGAAACGGCGAGCACGCAGAACTGAACAGCGTTCATCAGTCTCCTGCCTGCTTCCAGCCCACCTTTTGGCCCGAAACTGATCATGGCACCCGGACCCCTCATCAGCTTTTTACCGAGTTCATGATGGGGATGGGATTTCAGTCCGGGATAGAGCACCCAATCGACTTTGGGATGTTTTTCAAGGTATTCTGCAATCTTCATGGCATTCTCCTGGGCGCGGTCGATGCGGATGGCCAGGGTCTTCAGTCCGCGCCGCGTGAGGAAGGCCTGGTGCGGGTCCATGTTGCAGCCGAGGTTGACCATCATGGTACGCAATTTCTTGTATTCGGCCGGGTCTTTGGCAACGATCATCCCGCCTACGATGTCGGCATGGCCGTTGAGGAACTTGGTCAGCGAATGGAGTACCATATCGGCTCCCATGTCCAGCGGGTTCTGAAGGTAGGGACTGCAAAAGGTATTATCGACGCACACAGGGATGTTGTGTTCGCGCGCTATTTCACAGATGGCGGGAATATCGGAAATGACAATGGTGGGGTTTGCAGGTGATTCCAGGTAGATGAGGCTGGTATTCGGCCGGATGGCCTTCCTCACCTGCTCCAGGTCGGTAGTATCAATGTACGTTGATTCAACTCCAAACCGTGCATAGGTGCCTTCCATGATGCCTCGTGCCGGGCCGTAAACGGCATTATGGCTCACAATATGCTTGCCGGCACCAAGGTAGGTCATATAAACGGTGTTGACTGCCGCCATCCCCGAGGAGGTGGCAATGCCGTCGTGCCCGTGCTCAAGCATCGCGATGGTCTTCTCTAGGTCCATCGTGGTGGGATTGTCGATGCGGGTATAGATATAACCGTCGCTCTCGCCCGAGAAACGGCGCGCACCCTGCTCGGCGCTCTCAAAAGCAAAGGTTGATGTCTGGTAGATCGGCATGATCACGCTGCCATGGGGGTCGGTGAACCCTTCACCATGTACGAGTGCGGAGTTGAAGCCGGAATGTTTTTTTTTCATGTTATGGGTGGATAAGAGGATAGGAGGATAGGTGATGAAGTGATGAGGTGATGAGGTGATGAAGTGATGAAGTGATGAAGTGATGAAGTGATGAAGTGATGAGGTGATGAGGTGATAAGGTGATGAAGTGATGAAGTGAACTGGCGGACAAGCGGACTGGTGGAAAAACAAACTGGCTGCCTTCTGCTTTCTGCCTACTGCCTACTGCCTTCTGCCTACTGCCTTCTGCCTTCTGCCTTTAAGCCCCCCTGACGATGATGATCTCGTTCTCAATGGCGGGATCGAGATGGCGCTTCACGGCACAGAGTGAGGCCGACTGGATCACGGCAGAGTCGTATTTTTCGGGGAAATCAGCAGGAACAAAGATCTTTATGACGAATTTCCCTACATTTTTGGTTACAGGATTGACCATATGATCGAGGGTCAGGCGGATGTTATCGGAGGGGATTCCGCGCTGGTCGCAGAAACCTTTTACATAGATCCCGGCGCAGGTTGCCAGGGAGGAGAGGAAGAGATCAAAAGGGGTGGGGGCGCTCTCTTCGCCGCCGGCGCGAACCGGCTGGTCCGTTTCAACGGTAAAGTTCTTAACCTTTGCATTGACCTTCTTGGGTCCGGCAAAATATACTTCTATCGACATGTTTAGATGATTTATTATAATTGAGGGTGCAAAGGTAGCGAAAATCTTCCTTTTTGAAGGATGGAAAGGCAAAAATTACCGGTTGATCATCACCTTGAAGCAGACGGGACCGGCGCCAGGGGAGATCCCTTTTATCTGCAGGAGGTAGATCCCGTTTTCCAATCCGCTTATATCCAGTTTCAGGTTGTTCATCCCTGCAGCAAGCTGACGGGATTGGCTGATACCGGTATCCTTTCCGAGGCTGCTGATCAATCCGGCCGTGACTGAGGAAGCGCTTGTAAGAGGGATATCAATGTAAAGGATATCCCTTGCGGGATTAGGAAACACCCTGATTGCCCCGGCCGTACCGTCGGCAACTCCTGTCAGCACGAAGTAGACCATGTTGGAGGCCGCTGAACTGCATCCGTTCTCCGTGACGATGTCGTAATAGTAATCGTTCACCTGGGGGGCATAATACCGGCCGGTGGCACCGGCGATCGGCCCGGACAGGTTATACCACTGGTTTCCTGCAGCAAAATCCGAGACAAGGCTGTCGCCCTGCTGTTCAATAACGGGCGGATAGGGTGGCTGCATCACGGTGACGGGGAACGAAGGAGAGGAGGTGCCGTTGCCGCAGGTGTTGTTGCCATAAACCAGGAAATTGCCTGATTCGGCGGTGGTGCTGAAAGAAACGGTGATCACGTTGGTATATTCACCCGAGATGATGGTTGCTCCCGGGGGAAGCGACCAGATATAAGTTGAGGCAAAGGGTATCGAATCGACTGAATAGACCACTTCAGGGTCGCCGATGCAGATGGTCGCTGTGCCAGTGATAACGCCGGCTGTGAAAGGCAACGAATCGATCTGAACAGAAAGAGTATCCGGCACCGGTGCCGTGCAGCCTGAAGGGGTTGTATAATTTACAGTAACGGTGTGGCTGCCCCTTGTCTGCCATTGGACCTGGACTGCATTGGTATCGGTGGGTCCGACGAAGCTGCCCCCGGGGGAGACTGTCCATGTATAACTGTTCATGTCCGGCTCGGTTGAATAGCTGTCGGTGGTTGTGTGGTAGCACAACTGCACGGGTCCGGAGATGGTGGGTTGTATGGTCGTATCGAGGGTCACCTGTCCGTTGACATAATAAGTTGCGGTGGGATTGTCGAACAGGGGACTCCGGTTCTGGTCTGCATATTCGCAGTCCATCCCGTAGTTTGAGCTGTTGTTGAAGTTCAGTGCTGTTGTGCCGCCGGCGTAGTAAAGGTTCAGGTCGAGCAATTTTCCTCCTGAAGTTATGGTTTGCGGTGTGGCACCGTTCCAGCGGATCGTAAGTTTGTTGGTGGTTCCGCTGACATTCTCCTCGGTCACGCTGATATTTGTCAGCTGTGGATTTGCGTTGGCAAAGGAGATGTAGTTGAGGTTGGTGGTATCATATTCGAGCCTCAGGGAGAAGGAGGTGATCGAGTTGAATCCTGCGACGGTCAGCGGGAGGAGCAGGTTGTTGCCCGGGCAACCGAGGGCGTTATTGGCAGTAGTAACCGGGGCCGGTGATTCAGTGGCCGTGTAAGCTCTCACACAAAGATCATATGGATAGGATGTGCCGTTGCCGATGGGTGACCAGTTTGTGCCGTTCGGACTGATCCAGGCCACACTGCTCTGGATCACTGCATTGGAGGAGTAACCGGGGAAAACGGATTCAACCGGTATGGGAAGGTTATAACCGGGTGTATAGTATTTTACTTTGATGTAGATATCGTTACCGGAGGACAGGGCGACGGGGGCGGGCAGATCAAAGGTATAGTACCCGGCATAGGGCACGGAGATGCCGGTCATCGAGGTGAGGAGGTTGGTCAGGGTTGTGCCGTTGAAATTATCATAAACCTCAAAGTCGACGGTTCCGTTGCCCGAGGCGATCCAGGTGCCGAGCCTGGTCAGGGGCAGGGAATTTGTCATCACGAATTTATTAAGGGCCCAGGCGGTATTGGAGGAGTACCCGATATCCTCCACTTCTCCGAGCTCATCATACAGGTAGAGTTTTGAACTGGCATTGTAAGAGAGAAAAGTTGGATAATAACACACTTCCGAATTGATCTTGCTGTCGTTGTAAGATATCCAGAAATAGCCGCTGTTACCCCAGGAAGCGCCCCAGCTGTTCTTGATGAGCCACGCCCCCGTTCCGCCGGCGGTGTTTTTAGTATCATCCCAGCCTGCGATGGTCACTCCATGGTTCTGGTTCTGGGTGCCGTTATAGAAATAGGTATAATCCACTGCGTTATAGTAGGCGGCATCCCAGTAAAAGACCGTATAGATGGCGCCATACTCCATGAGTTTCTGCTTGATGGTTCCGATGTCGTTGGGGAGGAAACTGGCATTGGCCTCATATCCTGTCGGGGTGATCCCGGTCACGCAGGTGGCAGGGGCGGGAACATACGGATCCTGGCTTTCGATCAGTGCTCCGCTTCTTCGCGACAGATAGGAGATCGACATCCAGCTGTGTCCTCCGAAGCAGGCAGAGTAATCGAAACCATGACAATCTTTTAAATTGTTCTCTGAAAGATCGAAGTCGGCCATCCCGATGCTCTTCCACCGCGATTCGATCGATCCGTAGGTACCGAAGGTCCAGCATGATCCGCATCCTCCCTGGTTCTTCACAGAGGTCATCCTTCCGTAAGTACGCAGGTCGTAGGAGGAGGGGTAGGCGACTGCCCTTGAAGCAGCCGGATAGGTCTCCGGATTGGTATAAAGCGTTTTATGGAAAGGAACAACCCCCAGGGGATGATCGTCAATTCCGCTCTGGGAGTACGAAAAGCTGACAGTCACCATAAACAGGAAGAGGAGTATGACTTTCTTCATATCAGGAAAATTTGAGGATAAAGATACGATTGAAATTGATAATGGATAATTGATAATGGATAATTAAATTAACAATTCCAATTTCCAGTTTCCAGTTTCAAATGACTTAATGACCTAATGACTTAATGACCTAATGACCTAATGACTGTCCAACCCATGAAGCATCCAGACCATATGGGTTAGGGAACGAAGGATCTCCGTCATATATTCGGTCACGGCGTTGACGCTGCCGGGAAGGCAGAAGACGAGCGATTTCCCCATGACGCCGGCGATGCTGCGGCTCAGCAGCGCGTTGGGTTTTTCATTCCCGTACCTGATCCTGATCATCTCCATGATCCCCGGGATCTCCTTATCGAGCATCGGTCTGACCACATCGGGGGTGAAATCGCGGGGACCTATGCCGGTGCCGCCTGTAGTGAACACAAGGTCGACAAGTTCATCCTTGGCTTTTTCAAGCAGCTCTTGCAGCTTGTGCCTGTCGTCGGGGATCAGCGAATCATGGATAAAGAAATTCATATTCCGGGCGGTGAAGAACTCCCTGATCATCTCACGGATCTTCTCTCCCGAGCGGTCTTCGTATTCGCCGGCACTGGCGCGGTCGCTTAAGGTAATCACCAGGATCCGGTACATTTTCGGATGGTATTCGAGGAGGTCACCCGGTTTTAGCTTTCCCTGGTGGATGACGCGGGTAAAGATACCCTCCTTCGGCATGACGCATGAACCAACCTCCTTGAAAATGTTGCAGCTTTTTCCATGGCATTGTTTGCCGATCTGGGTGACTTCAAGCTCCACTTCACCGCAGATGAACCGGTCGAGGGGGTTTGATTTCCAGAGCTCCAGTCCCCCGGTGGTAATGTTCTCGGCAAATTCACCCGGGGCGATCTTCCGGCCGGCTTCCTTCTCATACCTTGTGATGCTTTCCAACCCCAGCAGGCTCACCTGCCTTGACCAGTCTCCCGAGTGAGCATCCGACGCGATACCATTTGAACTTAGCTCAATGGCATCGACCGGGTGCTTGACGGTACCCTTTTTTTCAGAGATGTTGACGGAAATTATTTTGGCTGTGTTCATGATTTGGGTCATCAAGTCAATAGGTCATTAAGTCAATAGGTCATTAAGTCATTAAGTCATTGGTCATTAGTCATTAGTCATTAGTCATTAGGTCCTTTTTAATCTTCTCCACAAGTCGGATTTCACCAATGACCATGCTTTTATCTACCGCCTTACACATATCATAAACGGTGAGAAGAGCGATGCTTACGGCAGTGAGGGCTTCCATTTCGATGCCGGTCTGGCCGGTGCATTTGGCAAGTGCAGTAACGGTCACACCATTCCGGTTTGGAACGGCTTTCACCTCTATTTTCGAAATGGGCAGCGGATGGCAAAGGGGTATAAGGCTGCTGGTCTGCTTTCCGCCCTGGATCCCCGCAATCTCCGCAACCGTCAGTACATCTCCTTTTGCGATCAGGTTCTCCCTGATCAGCCGGAGCGTCTCTTTACTTAATGTGATGTGCCCGGTAGCTGTGGCAGTGCGAACCTGGAGCGGTTTCCCTCCAACATCGACCATCCTGGCTTTACCACTATTGTCTATATGGGTCAGTCTCTTTATCGGCTTTCTGGTCATTAGTCACTTGTCATTAGTAAATATCAACTCGTCACTCGTCATTCGTCATTTGTAATTAGTGATGGCCGCTTTTACAATCGCCAGGCACTCCCTGTCACTCGTCACTCGTCACTCGTCACTCAAAAGAATTATCCTCCAATATTATGAAACTTATCCGACAAATTCAACATTCCCTTTTCCGGCTTCAGTCTGATGGCCTGGCGAAGGGCATTTTCAATTCCGCACGCCCGGATATCATAACCGGCATCACTGAAGAGGCATGGCTTGATCCTGCCGTCGGCGGTGAGGCGGATCCTGTTACAGCGGGTACAGTCGCCGCCTGAGCCCCCTTCAACCACGGTGAAGCAACCCGATTCGAGATCCATCTCATGGATGAAGCGGACTTCAAGTCCCTCGTTACGGCAAAATTGCCTCACCCCATCCGCATCAGGTTCCGACGAAGAATGTTTTACCACGCAATTGATCTTGATGGGATTGAGACCGGCATCTCGCGCCACCCTGATCCCGCGGATAACGGCAGCGACGTCGCCCCCGCGCGTGACCTCACGGTATTTTACGGGATCGACTGTATCGAGGCTGATGTTGATCCTTGGCAAGCCGGCTTCTGCAAGTTCTTTCGCAAAGGATTCAAGCAGTATCCCGTTCGTGGTCATCCCAAGGTCCCTGATCCCTTTGACCGAAGAGACCATCTTTACGAATTCCACGATACCTCTCCTGACCAGCGGCTCTCCCCCGGTGATCCTCACCTTATCGATACCCAGTGATACAGCCACCCGGATCACTTCGATAATTGTTTCGTAGGAGAGGATCCTGTCGTGTTCGATCAGGCGGATTCCCTCAGCAGGCATGCAATAGGTACAGCGAAGGTTGCAGCGGTCGGTAACGGAGACCCGCAGGTAGTTTATTTTCCGGTTAAAGGGATCGAACATGGACGAGGGTTCCTTCTTTGATTTCCGACGCCCCGGCCTCCATGGAGATGATACCATGGGCGACGGTGTAAGCATTGATGTGGGCCGAGCCGTGGTACTCCGCCGGGAAGACCTTCCCGTTCTCAATCCTGACAGGGATCAGCGACTGTCTGCCCGATTTCTTTCGGGAGAAGGCCGTCCCCATCGGCAGCAGAATAACAGGGGGTTGTTCGGTACAGCCCATCATTGCAAGCAGGAATGGTTTGACAAGCATTCCGAAAAGGACAAACGATGAAACAGGGTTGCCGGGCAGGCCAAAAACAAATTTGTTCTCTTTGATCCCGAAAAGCGTGGGACGTCCCGGCTGGATGGCAATGCTTTTGAAAATGATTCTGAACCCTGCCTTTTCAAGGATCTCCGGAACATGATCGTAATCGCCCATCGAAACTCCTCCCGTCACCAGCAGGATATCATTCTTCTCAAGACCACCGTTGATCTTTATCAACAGTTCATCTTTATGATCCCTTGCAATTCCTTCATAATTGCCAATGGCAGGAACCGACCTTACCTGGGCAAGCAGCTGGAAGGCGTTGGAATTACGGATCTTTGAAAGGCCCGGTTTTTCATCCGGTTCCACCAGTTCATCTCCTGTCGACAGGATGCCGGCGTGAGGTAGTTTTGAAACCAGCGGGTTGACATTCCCCGTGGCTGCAAGGGTTGCGATGTGGGCCGGCCTGATCACGGTCCCTTTCCGGAGTACGGTCTCCCCCGACCGGATATCCTCTCCTTTATAACAAATGTTCGCTGATTGCTTCCGGCCGGAGTAATGTATCGTATCTTCCCCTTGCGGAATGGTATCTTCAACCATGATCACCCGGCCGGCTCCCTGAGGCACCATCGCACCGGTCATGATCCTCGAGCACTGGCCGGGGCCAATCGTTTTTATGGGCACTACGCCTGCCGGGATCGTTTCGATGATCTTCAGGGTAATTCCGCCGCTTTCAGCATTAAGCAGATCTTCCGCACGGCAGGCAAACCCGTCAACAGCCGACTTATCAAAGGGTGGCATATCCATATCCGACTTCACCTCTTCGGCAAGTATCCTCCCCGCGGACTCCATCATCGGGATATGCTCGGAACCCAGTCGTGTGACCTTGTCAAGAACTATCCTCAGCGCTTCGTCGAACGGAATCATATGGACATTAGTCATTAGTCATTAGTCATTGGTCATTGGTCATTAGGTCATTAGGTCATTAGTCATTAGTCATTAAGTCATTTGAGATAAGGTAACAAGGTAACAGGGTAATATTCAAGTCCAAAATCGTAAATC
>JBAXRT010000128.1:0-8529 GCA_037131065.1 bacterium
AGAAAAAGGAATAATCTTCGGAACATAAAAATGAATCAGTGGTATTAAAATTTATAGATAACCCCTAAACCTATATTTAGAGTCGATACAACTTTTTTTATTGTGGTTTCAGAAGTTTGAAACTCGTCAACATAATAGATATTCCCATCCGGATCAGTTTTCGGAACTTTAATAGTATAATGGAACTGCTTGGTGAGCGACGGATGTGATCCCAGATAGCTTGCATGAATTTTTAATGCAAAATGGGAGGAGACCTTATATCCCACCCCGGCCGAAAACTGATAAGCAAATCCGGTTCCCGTGTTATTTGTGGTTTGGCCCGAAGTCGGGTCTTCAACACTGAAATTCGAACTTGATGCAAGAAGGACCCCAATGAGCAATTTGAAATCCACGCTAATCCTTTTGAAATAATGATGGTAAGCCGGCCCCGCCATGAAATAATGGTTTGACCACGCACCCGGGCCAAGGCGGTAACTTGTATCAGTGTTATAAGGATTAACCTTACTGGCAGTATCCTGTAGGGGATTTCTCTGGTAGGTGTACTGGAAAGCAAGTCCGAAATCCTTTTTACCAAGCCAGTCGAATGTCAGCTGGGCCAGCCAGCCATTTGCGGCATAACCGGACTTCGGATAATTTTTATCAAATTTTTTGTAATCGTCCAAAGCGAAAGAGTAGCCAATGGCAAATTCGATATCTATATTCCGGGCCTTGCCATGACGTTTTTTCGAGGTAGTGTCCGATTGGGAAAGGACCGGAAAAACAATTGAAAGCAGGAAGAGCAGAAGGAGTGTTTTTTTCATCAAATCCTTTTAAGAGTACAAATTTAATTATTTTTGTGGAGGTTTCCATCCATCATAAAATCAATGCGTTTGAAGAAGCCCATTCTCTCGATCCTCTTTTCGTTCATTGCTTTCACTCTCTTCTCTCAGGTTGTATACCAGGATCTCACAAACACAAATATCTATGAATTTATCGATGAATTGGCAAATCTCCGGATCATTTCAATAAATTCAGCAGTAAAGCCTTATCCGCGAAATCTGATTGCTGAAAAACTCAGCGAAGCCTCTGGCAAAAAGCACCTCATGAACAAAAGACAGCAAAAGGAGCTGGCTTTTTATCTCCGCGATTATAACCTCGAACTCCGGCCCGACCTCTCTTATATCACAAAGAACAGTTTTTTCAAGAACAAGAAGACTTTCAGGTTGCCGTTCAATCCCCTGGCTTTCATTTATAAGGACAGCCTTTTCACCTTTTCGTTGCGTCCGATCTATGGATTTTCCTATGTCAAAAATGAGAACGGTTCTGCTTACCATCGATGGAATGGCGCAGAGATCTTCGGATATATCGGAAAGCATTTCGGCTTTTATGCCAGTCTCCGTGATAACCGCGAAGATCAGATCATGGTCGCGCCGAATTACCTTACCCAGGAAGAGGGGGCAGCATGGAAACCGGACGGCAAGGGCGGTGGCGATTACAGTGAAATGCGGGGAGGGCTTACATGGCAATGGAAATGGGGAGATGTGGCTTTTGTAAAGGATCACTATCAATGGGGAGAAAATTACAATGGATCGAACATTTTTTCCGGCAGAACACCCTCCTATCCCTATCTTTTGTTTCATATGAAACCTCTGAAATGGATTGAGTTTACTTACCTTCATGCCTGGCTGGTTTCCGAGGTCATCGATACCAGCAAGTCCTATCCCATCCCTGGTGGGGTTCGGGAAACCTATTTCACCAAGTATCTTGCATCGAGTTTACTGACTTTTATTCCAATTCCGGGATTAAATCTATCGATCGGGAATTCGGTAGTTTACTGTTCTTCCAATATGAACCCTGCCTATCTGAGTCCGTTCCTGTTTTATTTCAACTATGGATATGCCGAAGGCTCAGGGAAATCGCCATATTATGGCAAAGAGGTTCAGACTTTTCTCAATGTGAGTTCCAGGAACATTAAACATCTTCACCTTTACGGAACTCTTTTCGTCAACCAGCTCAATCTGGAGGGAATCAGTTATAAGGTTGGTTTCCGCGTCAGCGGTTTCCCGCTTTCCAACCTGGCGCTCACAGGCGAATATACCAGGAATAACAACAATTCCTACAATTCTTCGCTTCCCACTACGACATATGAATCAAATCGGTATGGGTTAGGACATTACCTCCGTGATAATTCTCAGGAATTTTATGTAGCTTTGTCGTTCAAACCCATCCGGGGCTTGCATGTCGATGCCTCTTATCTTCTGGCAAAACATGGGGAGGGGGAGAACCTGAAATCGCTGGATTTCCGGAATCAGGTTATTTCAGCAGCCGTTAAATACGAAGTGATCAACAACGCCTATGTTTTCGTTCAGTACCAACGACGTATGGTTGAAGGTGATATGTTGTACACACCTCCTCTGTTTCTCGGGAACACGAATAACCTGGTCGCCGGTATCAACATCGGATTCTGATTACCAATAAATGACCAGGAATTAATTAACCATAACCAAATAAATCGATAAAATATACGATTATGAAGAAAACTCTTTTGACATGTGGATTACTGATGCTCCTCGTAATGGGTTTCCACCAGAACACAAAGGCATGTACTAATTTTATCATTACAAAGGGCGCTTCGACAGATGGCTCTGTGATGATCACCTACTCCGCCGATTCCCATCAGTTGTATGGTGAATTATATTTCTGGCCTGCCGCCAACTATCCCGAAGGTGCGATGGTAGATGTGATTGAATGGGACACCCAGAAACCACTCGGGAAGATCCCCCAGGTAAGACATACCTATTCGGTTGTCGGAAATATGAATGAACACCAGCTGGCCATTGGCGAAACTACCTTCGGTGGCCGTGAAGAGCTGGGCGAGCAGCCAGGGGCGATCGTCGATTATGGCTCCCTGATCTACCTTGCCCTGCAGCGGGCCAAAACAGCAAGAGAGGCCATTAAGGTCATGGGAGACCTGGTTGAAAAATATGGTTATGCCAGTTCAGGTGAATCATTTTCGGTCTCTGATGCCAATGAAGCATGGATCCTGGAACTTATCGGAAAAGGAAAGACTGAAAAAGGGGCGGTATGGGTTGCCATGCGGATCCCTGACGGATACATTTCTGGCCATGCCAACCATCCAAGGATCACCCAGTTCCCATTGAATGATCCCGAAAACTGCCTCTATTCCCCCGATGCCATTTCGTTTGCTCGCAAAATGGGATGGTTCAGCGGCGAGGATAAGGAATTCAGTTTTTCCGACACCTATGCCCCCCTTGATTTCAGCGGGGCAAGGGCCTGTGAGGCAAGGGTATGGGCAATGTTCAACCGTGTCAATGCAAACATGGGCCAGTACCAGGATTATGCCATGGGGAACATCGTTAAAGGGAAATATGGCTACCCGACCAACCGGATGCCTTTATGGATCAAGCCGGATAAGAAAGTCTCTGTTCACGATGTGATGGAATTGATGCGCGACCATTATGAGGGAACAAAGATGGATATGAACAATGATATCGGCGGTGGCCCCTACCAGTCACCCTATCGCTGGCGCCCGATGACATGGAAGGTCGACAGCGTGGCATATGTTCATGAGCGTGCCACTTCAACCCAGCAGACCGGTTTTGTCTTTGTTGCCCAATCAAGGTCCTGGCTTCCTGATCCAATCGGCGGTGTTTTATGGTTTGGTGTTGATGACACTTTTACGATGGTCTATTCACCGATGTACTGCGGCATGACCAAGGTGCCTCCTGCTTATGCTGTCGGGAACGGGGATATGCTGACCTTCTCACCTACTTCAGCTTTCTGGATCTTTAACATGGTCACCAACTGGGCCTATACGAGGTATAATTGCATGATCAAGGATATTCAGCCTGTGCAGCGCGAACTGGAGACAAAATATATTACTGAAGTTACGGAGTTGGATAAAAAAGCTGCGGAGCTTTACAAAAAGGATAAGAAAGCTGCCATTAAGCTGATCACGGATTTTTCGGTGAAGACAGGAGAGGCTACAGTTAAAAGATGGCAGGAGCTGTTCCAGTATCTGATCGTAAAATACATGGACGGGAATATCAAGAAAGAGAAGGATGGCAAATTTGAGACCAATGGCTATGGTGTACCGGTCATGCCATCCCAGCCCGGTTATCCGGAATGGTGGTTAAGAGAGATTGTTAAACAACATGGAGAGGTCATCAAACAGATCGGGACATCTGCCCATTAATGCCGGTTCTTCACCCTGGAAAATCAGGTGATAAATAATATCAAAAAAACAGGATAATGGATTTCATTATCCTGTTTTTGATTTATATTTGCAAGGATAACCCTTCTAAAATTCAAACGTATGGAGGAGCAGAACTCTTCTTCCCGAAAATTTAAAATCTATCTCTCTGTTCTTACTATCCTGATCGTAATCCTGATCTTCTGGTTATTTATTCAAAGGTCAGAACTGATGACACTGGTGAAAGAAAAAGAGACTGAAAAGGTGGAACTTCAGCATGAACTCGACAGCGTGATTGCAGAACACAACAAGATCAAAATATCTTACGGAGCATTATCCGACTCCCTTGCTGCAAAAGACAGTGTTATCCAGGCCAATGCCATCGAGATAAAAAAATTACTCGATACCCAGTGGGAGTATAATAAGATCCGGAAAAAGCTATCGATGCTTCAGCATATTGCCCAGGGTTATGTAAGGCAAATGGATTCACTCTATACGGTCAACCGTGAACTGCAGGCTGAAAATGACCGTATCCGCCAGGAGGTTAAAACGGAACAGTCCAGAAATTACACCCTGATGAAGGATAAGGAAGAGCTTTCCGAGAAGATGAACCAGGCTGCCTTTATCAAAGCATATAATGTTTCAGTTACAGCTTACAAAATAAAGGGGGGCAATAAGGAACAGGTGACTGACAAGGCTACCCGTACCGACCGTTTGCGGATCTGTTTCACCATCGGTGAAAACCCGCTTGTTCAAACAGGAAAAAAGATCGTTTACATCCGTATTCAGCGACCAGACAACGTGGTGGTGACCAAGAGCAAATACGATACATTCCAGTTTAATGGCCAGGCCCTTCCATTTTCAATCCGGGAGGACATCGCATACCAGGGAAAATCCCTGAACCTTTGTGTAGACTGGACAAAAAAAGACACTGACAAATCCGCTATGAAGGGGCGGTATGTTGTGACGGTATTCGCTGATGACAAAGAGATTGGGAGCGGTACTTTTGAACTTAAGTAGCCTGCTTAAATCCTGGTACTTGAAAATAAATACCATAGTATGCGAATAGGGATTCTGACAGCCGGCGGTGATTGCCCCGGGATCAATGCAGCAATCCGTGGCGTGGGAAAAACAGCCATCGTTGAGCATGGAATGGAGGTCATTGGCATCTCTTCAGGTTTCCTCGGCCTGATCAACCATGAATTTGTTGAACTCGGAGAGGCCCAGCTTTCAGGCATTCTTACTCTGGGAGGCACTATCCTGGGCACATCCCGTGAGAACCCCTTTAAAAAGAGCAGCACTTTCAATGCCATTGACAAACCCAAACTGATCCGAAAACATTACAAAGAGATGGGTCTTGACGCCTTGGTCTGCATCGGCGGGAATGGAACCCAGCGAACGGCTGCCATGCTTGCAGAGGAGGGGCTGAATATTGTCGGGATTCCAAAGACCATCGACAATGATGTGTGGGGGACCGATGTTACCTTCGGATTTGACTCAGCCCTGCTTATCACAACCGATGCCATTGACCGTCTTCACACAACGGCCAACAGCCATAAACGTATCATGGTCATTGAAGTGATGGGTCACCACGCAGGGTGGCTTGCCCTCTATTCCGGCGTCGCAGGCGGCGGTGATGTCATCCTTCTTCCTGAGATCCCTTTCGACCTTGACCAGGTTGCCCGGTGTCTGAAAAAAAGGGCAGTCAACAAGAAACCTTACTCCATTGTAGTGGTTGCTGAGGGAATACCGGTTCCGAAAGGACAAACAGCTGCCGGTTTTGTCGGAAAAACCATTTTGGAATCAACAGGCCTTGAAACGAGGGAGACCATCCTGGGGTACATTCAGAGAGGTGGGAGCCCCTCCCCCATGGACCGTGTGCTGGCCACCCGCTTCGGGGCCCACGCGGTTGAACTTATTGCTGCCGGAAAATTCGGGGAGATGGTCTCACTTAAAGGAGATTCTATCACTTCGGTACCACTGTCTGAAGTCGGTGGAAAATTAAGGCTCGTTCCTCAAAATCATCCGCTTGTCGTTAAGGCAAGGAGAATGGATGTTTGTTTCGGAACCGAATCCTGCTAATCCGAGAATTTAATATCCTTGATATTCAGCTGGAGATTCACTGTCCCGTTCCACTCATTTTCTTCCACGTGATAGCAGATATTGAAAGGTATCCCCTTGTCGATATTGATAAACCTCTCTCCCTGCTGGAATGCAATGGCAGAAAAAGGGCCCCCGGTTATTTCCGGATGAACAACACATAGTTTCAGATGGTTCTTCCCTACGATTCGGGAACCTCCAGCATCGATCACACCCTCTGTCATAAATAGTGGGGCCATATTGCCCGGTCCGAACGGAGCAAATTGTCTGAGTACCGAGTAGAACCTTGAGTTGATGGCATTGAGGGGTAATTTGGTGTCAACTTCAATGACCGGCAATAGATCAATCCCTCCAAGTTTTTCAGTGACGAGCCTTTCAAAGCGTTCCCTGAACAGGATGTAATTTTCAGGTCTGAGGGACAATCCGGCTGCAAATTTGTGCCCTCCGAAATGTTCCAGGAGGTCAGAGCAGGCATCGATGATCTCATAGATATCAAAATCTTTTACCGACCTGGCAGAGCCTGTCATGAAGCCGTTAGAATGGGTAAATACGACCGTCGGCCGGTAGTATACCTCTGTGAGCCGTGATGCAACAATGCCGATAACCCCTTTATGCCAGTCAGGATGATCGATGACTGTCGTTTTCGCGTTTTTGAGTGAGGAGTCCCGGCCGATCATTTCAATGGCTTGCTGGGTTGCAAGCGCATCAAGATTTTTCCTTTCGATATTATAATTGTTGATCTGTTCTCCCAGGCGCAGGGCTTCCTCCAAATCGGGTGTAATCAGTAATTTTACCGAATTCCTTCCGCTTTCAATTCTGCCTGCAGCATTGATCCTCGGACCAACCAGGAAAACAAGGTCGCTGATCGTCAGTTCACGGTTATAAGCAAGTCCTCCGTCGTTTCCTTCTCTTTTGATGATGCTGGAAAATCTAAGTAAGGCCTCAATGCCTGGTCGTGGTTTTGAATTCACCAGTTTTAACCCGAAATAGGCCAGGATCCTGTTTTCACCGGTAATATCCACAATATCGGAAGCAATACTGATGACAACAAGGTCAAGAAACGGCATCAACTCTTCGAATGGCAGCCTGTGTTGCTGTGCGTAGGCCTGGATGAGTTTAAAACCAATTCCACAACCCGATAACTCCTTGTATGGATACCTGCAGTCGGGACGCTTTGGATCAAGCACTGCAAAAGCTTTTGGAAGTTCGGCTCCTGGACGGTGATGATCGCAGATGATGAAATCGATGCCAAGGGTTGAGGCATATTCAATTTTTTCGACGGCTTTGATTCCGCAATCGAGGGCGATGATCAGGGAGAAGTTATTTTCCCTGGCAAAATCTATTCCTTTGACCGACACCCCATATCCTTCGGTATACCTGTCGGGAATATAAAAATCAAGCTGGTTGGTGAATTTCAAAAGGAAGGTATACACCAAAGCAACCGCGGAGGTTCCGTCCACATCATAATCCCCGTACACAAGGATCTTTTCATTATGCTTTAAGGCACGGGTGATGCGTTCAATGGCCTTATCCATATCGCACATCAGAAAAGGATCATGAAGATATTCGAGGGTGGGCCTGAAAAAGGTTTTCGCCTCATCAAAAGTATTCACTCCCCGCTGTGCAAGAAGGTTGGCAAGATGGAGGTCAATCCCCAGCTCCTTCGCCAAATTACCAACAGTTCCGGGGTCGCCCCGGGGCTTAACCACCCAAAGTTTTTCCATAGATTTTTCCTAATGTAAAGGTAGGAAATTTCCTTGAGAATCAGAAATAATCAAGGAGAATTTTTTCAGAACTCCGCATTCTTCGGAGTACGGGGGAATGGTATAACATCCCGGATGTTCGCCATCCCTGTAACGAAGAGAATCAGTCTTTCAAACCCGAGCCCGAAGCCGGCGTGAGGTACAGTGCCAAACCTTCGGGTATCCAGGTACCACCAGACATCCTTTTCGGGAATATTCATTTCATGGATACGGTTCACCAGGGCCTCCAGATTTTCTTCGCGCTGGGAACCCCCGATGATCTCACCAATTTTTGGAAAAAGCACATCCATTCCGCGCACAGTCTTTCCGTCGGCATTCTGCTTCATGTAGAATGCCTTGATCTCCCTGGGATAGTCCGTAAGAATAACCGGTTTCCCGAAATGTTTTTCAACCAGGTACCTTTCATGTTCAGCCTGGAGATCGGCTCCACAGTCGACAGGGAATTCCCAGGTCTGTCCGGAACTCTTCAGGATG
>JBAXRT010000129.1:0-8433 GCA_037131065.1 bacterium
ACTCCAAGTGTCAGGCTGCAATGAAACGGTATAGGCCGAGATCTTCTTGATATCCCCTTCCGGGTGATGGATCCCGGCTCCTGGTGCAGACGGCGACTCCTGCCTGCTCCAGCCGTTGAAATAGAGGTCATAGTTTGCCGGGATCTCTTTATTCAGGAGCAGGAGGTAGAAATCGGAACCCAGGTAATCGCCCAGGCCGCTTGTCGCGACAAGGTGTGAACCGATCATCGACTTGGAAAAAGGTTCGTTTGCAGGATTCGGGCAACCGGTGGTCTCATAGTGAAAATAGAAGATCCACTTGTTCCGGTCGACCGAATTGGTTCCCTGTCCGCAATGGTAGGCAGTAAGAAAATAAGGCTTATGGTCGTTCCTGACATTGTTCACGAGCGACCCGGAGCACCAGAAAGAGGCGGCCCCGAGTTTCACAGCAATACGGGCAATTCCCTTCTTTTGGATCTGCCAGCCATTTCCCTCTTCACAATTGATGTTTACCTCGCATTTACCGGAATTGCCGAAATCATCTGTTATTTTATAAGGATCGGGTACTCCGCGGTAGGCGTAGGAAAGTTCCGAAATATGCAGGTCTGGCAAATGATCATCGCCGGCTGGGCGGTCGTACTCTAAGGTAAGCTGGTCACCTGTCAGTAGTTCGGTGGCAAAGCTATGCGATGGATCGTTGTTGTCCGATGTAAAAGCGCCGAGCAGCCTGGTCCTTGAGGGATTATATACAAAGAAGCTTCCCCCTTCAGGTAGTTTGAAGTCATCGAAATAAAGTGTGATCGCCAGGGCTCCGGCAGCCCTGATGGTCAGCCTCCACACGGTACTTCCGTCCGGCGCTGTAGTCCAGTTGCCGCTGTTCGTGATTCCCATGTCAACCGGTATATTCACTGCAAAGCGGTAAGGTTCAGCCTGCTTCCCCGGACCCTCCCTGAACGACTCAGGAGAGGGAGGCTGAACGGCGATGGCGCCCCGGTCGTCAGGTGCCATGGAAAAGGAGAAACTTTTCGGGAGCCCGCCCTGGCTGATCTGTGCTTCAGACCCCGGTGCAGCAAAGCAAAGTGAGGCTGTCAGAGAGATAAACAGCCAAAATGTTTTCGTTCCGGCCATGAACAGGGTTTAAAAGGTTCAATTCGTTATGCAGATTTTCCGAATGCGGTCGCCGCTCTTCCCTTTCAGATGAAAATAATAGATCCCGGGCTGCAAGCCACGGATATCGAAAGATAGAGGCTCGCTTCCCGCTGTGATATGCATGGTCCTGACAGACTTGCCAAGGTTGTTGATCAGTTCGGCAGAAAATTCTTCCTCTCCCGGCTGGTCAAACCTGAGAAAGACCTTTTCCGATGCAGGATTCGGATAGACAGAAAAAACCGGATCCCTCTCCTCTTCAACGATCCCTACGACCGAGGTGATGGAAATGTCGTCGATCATGAAGATAAAGGTATTGTTCGAGATGCACTGGATGCCGATGTAGACCTCTTGGTTGGCATACTTGTCAAGGAGATAGCTCATCCGTGTCCAGGTGGCAGGCGCCGATTCCACGATGGTATTGATCCTCTCGAAATGGTCGGGATTGTCGTCGGTGGTCGAGACTGCTACATTAAACATCTCCAGTCCCCAGGCGATATTGTATGTCTGCACCCAAAATTCGAGCCGGGGATTGTTTGCCAGTTTCATCTTGGGTGAGATCAGCCATTTGTTGTTTGGATTATAGGGTGGTGTTGAAGAGAAGCAGCAACCCAGTTTTTTGCCTGTATATGGTTTCATGTACTGCTCAGGGGGAGAGGTCGTGGCCGGGTTAAAACAGATATATGACATGGGCTCGGTGGCGTGGGGAAAACTGATCCCTGAGATACCATAGGTGAACCCTCCGCCAACATCCACGGTTGTCCATGGATTGAAGATGAGCGTGAAATCGGCCAGCGAATCAAAATTGAGGGTAAGCGAAGAGGGCAGCGTATCCCCGGCTGCAATCCGGCTGCCCTTTCCTGTATTCACAAGAAATCCGAGAAAGAGGGCAGCAATGATGATGCCTTTTGTTTTCATAATGGATGCTTTCCGGCTTTGCCGTTGAGATCAATGTTTTTTGTTGGGGGCTTCGAGCCCGTATTTCTTCAGTTTATCCTCCCTGAGAAGCAGGAATGCAAGGAAAATGGCCGCAACACCGAGTCCGGCAAAGACCAGCATCGGAACGGTATAATCATAAATTGCGGTGGCATCGCCGGCCTTGATCCGTTCCGTAACGCCGGGGTTGACTGCTTCGAGGATAACCCCGATCAGCCATGGGAAGAACATCAGGCCGATGTTCTGGATCCAGAAGACAAGCGCATAGGCCGAACCCAGATATCGCTCCTCAACGATCTTGGGAACGGAGGGCCACATCGAAGCAGGGACAAGGGAGAAAGCGATACCGAGTACGATGATGGAGGCCACGGCGATCCCTGTTGTGAGGGGCACAAGTGCAAAGGTAAGGTGAGCAAGCGTAAGAAGCGCCGCACCGAAGATCATCAGCGTAGCGCCTTTACCTTTGCTGTCGAGAAAATAGCCAATGATCGGGGTCAGCAGGATCGTTCCCACCGGGAGCATCCCGGAGATATATCCGCCGATCTCCGCCGAGACCCCCAGCTTGTTCTGCATCATGTTGACGGCATATTTCAGAAAGGGGAATACGCCCGAATAAAAGAGAACGCAGAGCAGGGAGATAATAAGGAAGCCGCGGTTTGTTATGATCTTTTTCAGATCCCTTAGATGGAACTCTTCGGTGGGGTCGGCCCCCGGGCCGGAACTGCCGGTCTGCTTATCGAGTTTGGCATCCATGAAGGTATAGGTAAGGAAGGTGAGGAAACCGATGCTGACAAGGGCAATCCCAAGGTAGATCGGATTCAGTGGATTACCTTCCAGCGTACCGTTAACGACCCTTTCTCCGGCCAGGGCGGCAGAGAAGAAAAATGCCACCGAGGCACCCATACGTGCAGTGGCAAGCTGCATGCCCATGGCCAGGGCAAGCTCTTTGCCTTTGAACCATTTCACTACGGTGCGGGAAGTGGTGATACCGGCCATTTCAACACCGATCCCGAAGATACCATATCCGATGGAGGCAACTTTTCCCGATGCCGGCATATCAGTGAGGAAGGAGTTAAAGAAGTCATATCCGAAACCACCGCTGTTGAAATAGGGTGTAAGACCATACAGTTTGATCAGCCCTCCTCCGAGCATAACAGCCGCTGCCGTCAGACCGGTGAAACGAATGCCCATTTTATCGAGGATGATACCGGAAAGGATCAGAAAGCCAAGGACATTCAGCATATATTCCGAACCGGAGAAAAAGCCGTAATTACTGGGGGTCCAGCCATAGGTCTTGATCATCAGCGATTGCAGGGGTGCGATCATATCGACAAAATAGTATGCTGCAAGCATGGTCAGCGAGATCAGCACCAGGGCAGTCCAGCGGGCTGCTGGCGAGTCACTCAGAACTTTCTGAATCTGTTTGTTCATAATGGATCGGATAAGGTGAAAATTTCATGAATTTTAACCGACAAAGCTAAGAATTATCTTGTTAGGTAAGACAGTAGAAAAAAATCATTATTTTTATGGAGCATTTCAACCCGATGAAGATCCTGATCGTTGCCGCCACCCATTTCGAGATCCGTCCTCTGACCACACGGCTCACCGTTTCCGGTGTGGGAGAGAGCAACTTCATGACAACCCGGTTTGAGGATCTTGAAACTGATATCCTGGTCACAGGGATCGGGATGACCCATACGGCCTATCACCTGGGAAGGGCGCTTGCCCTGAAAAAGTATGATCTTGCGATCAACATGGGTATTGCCGGAGCTTATGATCCCGGGGTGGAACTCGGGAAGGTGGTCCATGTCACGAGCGATTGCTTTGCCGAACTCGGAGCGGAACAGGGAGAGCGTATCCTCACCTTTTACGAGATGGGACTGATGGATCCGGATGCTTTTCCTTACCGGGCGGGACGGCTGGTCAACGTGCACAGGCCCGATCTCCATGTTCTCCGTTCACTCCCGGAAATGTCGGGAAATACCGTCAACCAGATCCGGACCTCACCGGAATGGTTAGCTAGCCTGAAAATACAGTTTCCTGCAGGAATCGAGACCATGGAGGGGGCCGCCTTTTTTTACGGATGTCTGAATGAAGGGATCCCGTGCCTGCAGATCAGGGCAGTCTCGAACCACGTGCATGAGCGGGATCAGTCGAAGTGGAAGATCTCCACAGCAATAGAAAACGTGAACAAAGCGGTTATACAAATCCTGCTGGAATTATGTACATAAAACTTGCCTTTTCTCCCTGTCCGAATGATACCTTCATCTTCGACGCCCTGGTTCACGGCAAGATCGACACGGAGGGACTCGGATTTGATTACCGTATGGAGGACGTGGAATCGCTGAACCGGCTTGCCATGTCGGGAAAAATCGATATGGTGAAGATCAGTTACCATGCGTGGCTCTATCTTGCAGAAAAATATGTACTGCTGAACAGCGGAAGCGCACTGGGGTTTGGCAGCGGACCGCTGCTCATCTCAAAAAAGGAGATGACCCCTTCGGAGATCAACGGTTCGCTTATCGCCATTCCCGGGGAGTTCACCACGGCCCACCTGCTTTTCCGGATTGCCTATCCTGATGCGAAAAACAAACGCTTTATGATCTTTTCCGAGATCGAGGATGCCATCCTCTCCGGCCGCGCAGATGCCGGTGTGATCATTCATGAAAACCGTTTCACCTATGAATCGAAAGGATTAAAAAAACTGAACGATCTCGGGGAGTACTGGGAGACTCTCACCCACTCACCCATCCCGCTCGGAGGTATCGTGGCAAGAAGTTCGCTGCATGATGAGACCATAGCCAAATTACAGCGGATCATGCACCGCAGCGTGACCTGGGCCCTCGAACATCCGTCGGATACCATGTCGTTCGTGAGGTGTAATGCCCGCGAAATGGATGAAGAGGTGATGAAGAAGCATATTGCGCTGTATGTGAATGAATTTTCTGTCGACCTGGGAACCACGGGTAAGCAGGCAGTCGCGAGGTTGATGGAAGTTGCAAGGGATAGAAAGCTTGTATAGTGACGAGTGACGAGTGACGAGTGACGAGTGACGAGTGATGCGAATAGATTTACGATTTTAGATTTTCTGATTTCTAATGACCTAATGACTTAATGACCTAATGACTAATAAAAACAAATTCGAAACTACCCTGCGTCGTGCACTTGAACAGGGCTGGATCCGGGAGGAAGATTCGTCGGTGATCCTGTACGATCTGACCTTCCTTGAAAAACGGATTGAATATCTCCGGTCACTTTTCCCCGTGGGGACGCTGCATGGGCTCGCCGTCAAGGCCAACCCGCTGATAAGGATCATGGAGATGAGCCGCAATCTAGGCATGGGTGTCGAAGCCGCGTCGATGGGCGAGGTCAGCCTTGCGCTGAAGACCGGATATCCGCCGGAGAAGATCGTCTATGATTCACCTGTAAAAACGATTCGGGAAATTGAGTTCGCCCTCAGGAACGGGATCCATATCAACATCGATAACCTTTCAGAACTAAAACGTGTAGATAATCTACTCAATTCGATGGAAACGAGGAGCACGATCGGCATCCGTATCAATCCGCAGGTAGGTGTCGGTTCAATCCTGGAATCGAGTGTCGCCGGAGAATATTCGAAGTTCGGTATACCGATCCGGACAGGGCAGGCAGCCCTGGAAAAAGCTTTCCTGGATTACCCCTGGCTCACCGGGGTTCACCTCCACGTCGGATCGCAGGGTTGTCCTCTTTCGCTTCTCATTGATGGTATCGGGGTGCTGTATGATTTCACTTTGGAGATCAATGAAAAGAGGAGACAGAGGGCTATCCCGCCCGTTAATGTTTTCGATATCGGCGGCGGCCTCCCGGTCTCATACCGGAGTGATGCCGATCCTCCATCGATGGAAGAGTACGTCAATGCAATAAGGAACCGTGCGCCGCGACTGCTGACTGCAGACTGGAGACTAATTACTGAATTCGGCCGCTGGACCTATACCAACGCGGGCTGGACTGTAAGCCGCGTTGAGTATGTGAAGCACGACCCGGGAATCCATACTGCCATGATCCATGTGGGGGCCGACCTCTTTGTGAGGGAGTGCCTGAACCCGAAGGATTGGCAGCATGAGTATTCGCTTTTTGACAGCAGAGGGCGACTTAAAAAGTCGGCAGTCGGCAGTCGGCAGTCAATTGACGAGTTACGAGTGACGAGTGACGAATTAAGAACTCCGGATGAGCCTTATAATCTGGCCGGTCCTTTGTGCTTTTCAGGGGATATCCTTGCGAAAGGGGTGATGCTTCCTCCGGTTGAAGAGGGAGACTGCATTGCGATCCATGATACGGGAAGCTATACCTTCAGCATGTGGTCACGATACAACAGCCGCCAGTCGCCGCGTATCCTCGGCTACACCAACGACGGCGAACACTTTGAAATTCTGAAAGAGCGCGAAACCCTGGATGATGTAGCTGGGTTTTGGGGGTAGCCCACATATTTATTATCTTTACCAAAAATCCGGCATGATCGCAGTCACTGGTGCAGCAGGGTTCATCGGCAGCTGTATGGTAAGCAAGCTGAACAATAAGGGATTGAGAGACATAATCCTGGTGGATGATTTTTCAGATCCGTTGAAGAAAAAGAATTATTCTCAGAAAGCATACAAAGAGCTGATTGAACGAACACACTTTATTTCCTGGCTGGAGAATCATCACAAGGAGATTGATTTCATTTTCCATCTGGGGGCCAGGACCGATACTACTGAATGCAACATGACCCTGCTTGAGGAGCTTAATCTCAATTACAGTAAAAAGATATGGGAAAGCTGCAGCAGATACAAAATTCCTCTAATCTACGCCTCTTCTGCCGCAACCTACGGCGACGGTTCCATGGGATATTCTGATGATCCCCCGGCGCCTGAACAACTTAAACCCCTTAATCCTTATGGAATCTCTAAAAATGAATTTGATAAATGGGCTCTCACCCAGAGTCAGACTCCTCCATTCTGGTATGGTTTGAAATTTTTCAACGTCTTCGGTCCGAATGAATATCATAAGGGAAGAATGGCTTCAGTGGTTTTTCACTCCTACCAACAGATCATTCATTCTGATCCTCCCCTTGTCCGGCTCTTCAGGTCCCACAACCCGGCATATACCGATGGGGGCCAGCTCCGGGACTTTATCTATGTAAAGGATGTAACTAATGTGATGTTCTATCTCATGAACTTTGGAAAAAAATCCGGCATCTACAATCTTGGAACCGGAAAAGCCCGGACATTCCTTGACCTGGCAACTGTTGTTTACAGGGCAATGAATCTGCCGAAAAATATCGAATTCATTGACACTCCAGCCGATATCAGAGATAAATATCAATATTTCACAGAGGCGCGGACAGAAAAACTCCTGGCAACCGGATACCCCAATCAATTTTACACACTTGAAGAAGGAGTTGAGGAATACGTGCAAGGGTACCTCCTCCCGGGTTTGTACTATTGACCCTCCTGCCCTCCTGCCCTCCTGTCCTCTTATCCTCCTATCCACCTATTTTGTTAATATTTGTTAAAAGCATTAACAAACTATTAGACGTTTTTTTGATTTAATTATCTTTGATTTTGCTTAATACTTGCTATCTTTGATTTTTAACATATCTTCTCCCCAGAGAAACAGGGTGAAAGATTATTATGTATGTACATGTTAAAATCAAATTGCGGATGATAAACCCAACATATATTCTTCAAGGATTAATTTATAAAGCATGTTAAACCAAAAACGAAAATTATGAAAAAGTTTCTACTGTTAACTTCTGTATTGACAATTTTTGCCGGGTACACTTTTGGACAGCTTACATCATATTCATTTTTAAGCACCAGTGGTACTTATACTGAAATCGCGGGTGGAACTGTCTTAGGAACTACGGCTAACGACGATCAACGATTTGTTGATCCTGCGATCCCAGCAGGAGGCACTGCCTATACAGGACCAGGGTTCCCAATCGGATTTAATTTCACTTTCAGTGGAACTGTTTTCGACAGGTTTGCTATCAATAACAACGGATGGATAAGCCTGGGACGGTCTGCGCTCACCCCTTCTGTTGATATGAATACTACAAGTGCATATACCCCCTTGAGTTCAACAACAGCAACTACTCCGGCCGATCTGATAAGTCGCGTTGCCGGAGTTGGACGTGACTTGCAGGGACAAACTGGTTCGGAGCTCCGTATTCAGACCCTTGGTGTTTCACCCAACCGTGAATGCGTTATTCAATGGAAAGGATACCGGGCATACCGTACTACCGGCGATAATTTTAATTTTCAGATTCGTCTGATTGAAACGTCCAATGAAGTCAAAGTTATTTACGGAACAATGACAAAGAATGCAACTTCTACAACGGTCCAGGTTGGTTTG
>JBAXRT010000130.1:0-8278 GCA_037131065.1 bacterium
GGCGCCATACGCTAGCCGATGGAGTTTATGGCGCTTTGGCGCCACCACACCCCGAAAA
Source organism: bacterium (assembly GCA_037131065.1). GTDB lineage: Bacteria > Bacteroidota > Bacteroidia > Bacteroidales > FEN-979 > JBAXRT01. The sequence continues at coordinate 59 of JBAXRT010000130.1, forward strand.
TAACCAGGTTAAACCTGAAACTAAGACTTAAAAAGAACATCAACTTCCGACCCTGGCGCCTTCGGCGCCATACGCTAGCCGATGGAGTTTATGGCGCTTTGGCGCCACCACACCCCGATCCTTGTGCCTGATATTTTCAGACAGGGGTGCAAATTTAATAAAAAAATCAAAACAGCGCTCCAATTTTCTTTACTTTTCGTCCCCTCCCACATCAAAGATCGGAAGAGGGACAAAAATTTTATACTCCTTCCGATTCCAACTATTCATTAAATTTGAAGTGACTACCCAGCCTCTAAACCGAAGATTGAATGTCGTTCAAACACTTCCTTATACTATCCACACTCACAATCTTCGCCGCTAACGTATCAGCCCAGGAGAAGAAACCATTCAGGCAGTTGGATGTTTTTGACATTCTGAGATCAAAGAAAAAGAGGGCCGAACACAGTAAAGACACACTAACCCTCAAACCCTATAAACTGTATATCTCCGCATTTCCGATCCTGGGTTATAATCCTGCCCTCGGAATCGTGGTAGGCGCCACATTCAACCCGGCCATCTTTTTCGGAAGCCCTGCAAATACGCCTATTTCGGCATTTGCAGTCAACGCCCAGGTCACCACGCAAAGCCAGATCCTGGCAAGCATCCGCGCAACCATCTTTACCAATAAGGCGAAGTTCATCCTGAGGGGTGACTGGCGACTTTATATCTATTACCAGCCAACCTACGGACTGGGATCCGACATCGTGGGGATCGACACCGCCCAGTGGATCAACCCTTCAGGAGAATCCGGGACCACCGAGTCCAATGTGGCTGAGCCCATGAGGTTCAATTATGTAAGGCTCTACCAGACACTCAATCGGCGGATCATCGGCAAATTTTATATCGGGGGTGGTTATTACCTCGATTATTACTGGAATATTAAAGACACCAAACTTAACTTTGATTCAGGAAAGGTATACTTCACTCAACACTACAGGTATTCGAAAGATAACGGGTTCAATCCTTCAACCTATTGTACCTCCGGCTTGTTGTTTTCGCTTCTGTACGACAGCCGAAACTCCTGCCTCCGGCCTACCAGGGGCATTTATGCCCTCATGGTCCCCCGGTTCAATTTTACCTGGCTGGGAAGCACCAGGAATTCTTTCACCCTTTACACCGAATTCAGGACCTACCTGAGCCTTTCAAAACGAAACCCGGCCCACCTGATCGCCTTTTGGTACGCAGGATCCTTTCTGCTGACCGGGCATGTGCCCTACCTTGATCTTCCGGCCATCGGCTGGGATACCTATGGGAGAACCGGCAGGGGCTACATCCAGGGAAGGATCAGGGGAGTGGACTACCTGTACGGCGAAGCCGAATACCGCTTTCCTATAAGCCAGAATACAGGCGTCCTGGGAGGCGTGGTATTCGTCAACGCAAGCACCTGTAACAATGCCGACCGTTCCGTGAAGCTATTCCGGTACATTGCCCCCGGATTCGGGGTAGGCCTCCGTGTGATGCTCAACAAAAAGTCCCTTTCAAACCTCACCATCGACATGGGCTTCGGATTGAACGGATCCAAGGGTCTCTTCCTGAATATCAACGAAACTTTCTGATTTTATTCGGTCACCGGTTGGGATCTTCCGGGTCAAACTGACTTTCATTGTCAAACTGATACCGTCTATAACGGTGGTTTCACCGAAATAATTTGGTTTTCAAAGGTGATGGGAATATTTTAGGCGGTTTAATACCTGAACCATGAAACTTAAATCTATCCTCCTGGCATCAACAATTGTCTCCTCCCTTCTTATACTGGTCTTATCCGTTAAATGTTCGGCTCAGGCCCCTCAGCCTGATACCACGGCTTCGAACTACCGCATCGTAAAGGCAACGGAGCGGGGCGATGTAGCTCTCTTTTCAAAACTTCTGGCTTCCGATCCGGCACTGATCGGTACAAGGGAACCCACCATGGATGAACCGCTGATGGTCTTTGCAGCCCGGAACAACCAACCGGAAATCATTGCACTGCTGCTTAACAAAGGGGCGGACATCAATGCAGCTAACCGGCTTGGGAGCAACCCATTGCATCTGGCTGCATTCACCGGCAATTATGAACTGATGGAGATGCTGATGAAGAACGGTGTTAACTGGCAGGTTAAAAACCTCCGGGGTAAAGCTCCGGTTCATTATGTATCGTATGGCAAAAACCCGCAGGTGTTCACCCTTTTCCTTGAAAGGGATAAGAACATTCTCAGCGAGAAAACAGATGAGGGAGCAACTTTACTTCATTTAGCTGCCAATGCCGGTGACACCGCCGGTTTCAGCTACCTCCTTGCCAGGGGGCTCGATATGAAAGCGGAAGACAACATGGGCGCCAATGTGATGCACTGGGCGATGTCGGGCGGCAGTAAAACAATGCTTGAATACCTTCAGAATAAAGGCCTTGATTATAAATTCAGATCTTCAAGGGGATATTGGCCTGTCATGTCGGCCATGATGTTCAAAAAACAATCCTCGGTGGAATTTATCCTTGAAAACGGGGCCGGAATCAATGACCGCCTTCCTCCGGAAAACTTCACCCTGTTCATGCTGGCATGTCTCAATGACGCGCCCGAAATCGCCCGCTACCTGGCCGATCACGGCGCAGATATCAATGCACAGGAGACCAACGGTTTTACTGCAATTTTCTGGACCGTTATGAACGGAAACCGGGAGATGACAAGGTTCCTGCTTTCCAGGGGAGCCGATGTCAACCACAGGACCAATGAGGGACTGACCCCTCTTTTGGCTGCCGTCGATGGAGACAGCCTCGGAATGGTCATCCTTCTCGCAGACCATGGTGCCAATCTCATGGCCTCAGATGCAGAGGGAAAAACCGCCCTTCACAAGGCCACCATCCGTGGGTCATTGCCTTTTGTCACCTACCTTCTTGTGAATGGCCTTCCGGTGAATGCAAAGGATAAATCGGGTATGACGGCACTTCACTTTGCCGCAATCAATGGACAATCGGCCATCGGGAAAATCCTGCTTGAAAAAGGAGCAGACCCGGCAATTACCGATAACCTGAAACATAATGCAGTCTGGTACAGCGAGAGGTACGGCAATTCAGCAATGTCTGATCTTCTTGCAAAAAAGCAGGGAAAAAATCCCGGGGGAACCACAGGTGAAAAAGCCCTCTCCGGGAACCTGAAAGAGGGCCAGGCAATCGTCCACTACCTGAATCACAGCGGCTATGCCATTGAGACTTCCAGGCACCTGCTCGTCTTTGATTATTACTCAACAGGCGGCCCTCCCGACGCCCCCTCCCTTCTGAACGGAAGGATCAATCCGGATGAACTGAAGGGAAAAAAGGTCATTGTCTTTGCCAGCCACGAACATGGCGATCATTATGATACGGTTATCTGGCGGTGGCGCATCCGGAACCCTGAATTTACCTATGTGATGGGTTTCCGGCCAAACGGGAACAATAGATATGAATATGTTGAGCCGCATAAGGAAAAAACCATCGAAGGGGTAAGGATCCATACCATTCGGTCAACCGATTCCGGTGCCGGGTTCCTTGCCGAGACCGATGGAGTTGTCATCTACCATCCGGGTGACCATGTAAATAAATCCGGTGATCTTTCAGCGGAATACAAAAGTGAGATCGACTACCTTGCCGGGTTAAAGAAAAAGGTCGATATTGCCTTCTTCCCGGTTACCGGGTGCGGGTTCCCTGATATGGAAGCGGTGAAATCAGGGAATTTCTATGCGATAAAAGAGTTGAAACCTGGCACCTGCTTCGCCATGCATGCGGAAACTGCTGAATGTGCGGCTTTCGCTGATGAGATCAGCAGGAAATACCCGGAGATCCGGACAGGATACGGAACCTATCACGGTGACCGGTTTGCCTATCCGGCAAAGGAATAGATAACAAGAATCTTTTAACAATTTACCTGAATTAACCAGTAATTTTGAAAATGAACACTGTTATGAAAAAATTTTTCCTGTTCTTGCTGCTTATCTCTCTTTCTCCGGGAATATCCTTCTCACAAAACCTGCTGAGTGGTCCCCAGAAGATCGTTATCGACAGTAAACGGAACCGTTTAATCGTTTCTAACTATAACACCGGCGATATTGTGCAGATCGACAGTGCCGGTAACCAGACCTATTTTCTGCAGAATGCAGGTTTCGTTGACGGACTGGAGATCGTCGGGGATACGGTATATGGTGTCGGTAACGACAGGATAATCCGGGGATATAACCTGGCTACCAGGCAGATTGTCATGACGGTGACCTTTTCAGGATCCTCTTCCAACTATTTATCGAGCATAACCTATGATTCTGCAGGGCATTTGCTTATATCCTGCCCGAGCCTGAATGAAATTTACAAGCTCAGGATCAGTGATCACTCCTATTGGCTTTTCGTAAAAAATTCGGGACTGAACAAGCCGAACGGGATCCTGCTGGAAAGGGATAAAAACAGGATTGTGGTCATTGATGATTCTCCTTCACCTTCACTGATCCATGCCATCAGCCTCACGGATTCATCTGTTACATCTCTTTTATCGACCACCCTGAACCGTCCGGATGGCATTGTAAGAGACAAGTATGGCTATTACTATATCGGGGGATATTACCTGCCGGGTATATATCAGACCGATCCCGGTTTCAGTCAGCCTCCCGAACTGTTCTTTGCCGGGACTACGATGGTTTATCCAACCTATGATCCAGAGAATCACGCGCTGCTGATCACCCATTATAATGCCAACACCTGGGAAAGGGTGCCACTCACCTCTACAGGTATGGCCCCCTCAAAACAAAGCCAGGAATTCATTCTTTACCCGATCATTCCTAATCCTTTCCGGTCACAGGCCATGGTCAGGTTTGAACTGAAAAACAGGTTTTATGCAAGAATGGATGTATATGATACCGTCGGGAACCTGGTGAAAACCCTCCTGAATGAAGTAAAAGACCCCGGAACCTATACCAAGGCCTGGGATGGTAGAAATATTTCGGGGAAACAGGTCGCCGGTGGCCTTTTTTATTTCAGGATGAATGTGAACGGATCAGTTCAAACACAGAAGGCGGTGCTTGTCAGATAGTTGAAATTGCCCACGTATGGTAAAAATTGAGACACACTGCAAGGTTACCATCTTCGCGATGCTCCTTCTGTTGGTCTCGATGCCCTCCTCTTTGCATGGCCAGAGTTCAAGGTTCCAGTTCAGGGGGAAGGTACTTGACCGGAAAACCTTTACCCCGGTAGCCGGAGTGAATATCACCGTTGCCGGATCCAGGCGAGGATGCAGCTCCAACCAGAACGGGGAGTTCATGATGAACATTTACACCCGTCCAGTATTTTTAAACGTAAGTCACCTGAATTACGAACCTCAAAAGATCTGGCTCGACAGTACTTCAAATACCATTACCATCCTGTTGAACCCGGCAAGCAGGTTATTGCAGGAGGTGGAGATCAGGGCGAAAAGTGAACCTGAGCCGTTTTTCAGGGACAATAAATATTCAGTGCTTGATTACGAGATCGACGACAGCCTGGTATTCCTCCTGGTCTATCGTTTCCGGATCAATTACTCGGAGATTCTATGCAAATCGGTAACGGGTGATACGATCGCCCGCTCAGGCACTTTCCCATTCAAGCCCAAAGGGCTTTTCCTCGATTGCATGAACAACCTCCATTTACTGACCGAAGATTCCGTTTACCAGATCTATCTCAATAAGGAAAAACTCTCCATCGCCTATGTAAAGGATATCAAACTTTTCCGGCTTTTCCTTGCAGATTGCGTGGCCGCGACCGACACTCTGCTTTTTTTTCGTAAAGAGAGTCCTGACCATCTCAGTGTAGAATTTTCCATGGTCAACCGCAGAACCAGCCAGCGGCAAACTCTCTCTTCCGTCGGGGATGAACAAAAGCTGAAGATGCTTCGGCGGAATCCGCAGGATTTCAAATACCTTGCAATGGATACACCGCCCAGGAGCTATGATGATGTGATCACCTGGCTCTGGCTGAAGAAAATTGTTTATAAAACAAACGCATCCTCTTTGCATAAGATTGATGATATCCTTTGTATATTCAACACGGCCGATTATACGCTGGAACTCTTCACCCTGAGAGGTGAATTCACTTCTAAACTGAAGATGCCCGTGCCTGATATTCATGAAGGACGATGGACTTCGGAGATCCATATTGACAATGTCGATCACAAGGCCTACACCTCATTTTTAACAAAGGGAGGAAATTTTACTCTCTTCAGGATCAACCTTAATACGGGGGAACTGAAAAAGATGTTAAGTGCCGTTCATGATTTCCCCCAGAAACCAAGAATATGCAAGGGATTCCTCTATTACCTCTATGACTTTCCTGGTGAGGGGGACAACAGAAGGCTTTTCAGGCAAAAATTGTAAAGAACGACTTCCTGATCCTGCTCATTTTCCCTACCTTTGCCTCTGTATAATTTCTTATTTATGACAGAGAATACAGAGAAGGTCAGGTGCCTGATCATCGGATCGGGCCCTGCCGGTTATACTGCCGCTATCTATGCGGCCAGGGCAGATCTGAAACCCGTTATGTACCAGGGTATGCAACCGGGTGGTCAGCTGACCATCACAACCGAGGTCGATAACTTTCCGGGCTATCCCGAAGGGGTGCAGGGTCCACAGATGATGGAGGATCTCAGGAAGCAGGCTGAACGGTTCGGAACGCAGGTCAGGTTCGGTGTGGTCACAAAGGTCGATTTCTCCGCGAGGCCCTTCAGGGCCGAAGCGGATGACGGAAAGACCATCGTGGCGGAAACCGTGATCATCGCCACAGGTGCCTCTGCAAAATGGATGGGACTGGAATCAGAGAAAAAATATATGGGCCAGGGTGTGTCGGGATGCGCCACCTGCGACGGATTCTTCTACCGGGGACAGGATGTGGCCATTGTGGGTGGAGGTGACACAGCCGCCGAAGAGGCTACGTATCTTGCAAAACTTTGCAAAAAAGTTTACATGATCCATCGACGGAATGAACTCCGCGCCTCAAAAGTCATGCAACACAAGGTGTTCAATACACCGAACATTGAAATGGTCTGGGATTCGGTTCCTGAAGAGGTCCTCGGGGATGAGAACGGAGTGATCGGATTGAGGGTTCGCAACGTCAAGTCCGGGGATGCAAGGAATCTTGATGTTACCGGGTTTTTCGTAGCCATCGGACACAAACCGAACACCGAAATTTTCCAGGGCCAGGTGGAGCTGGATGAGATGGGATATGTTAAAACCAAGCCCGGTTCTGCACTGACAAGTGTGGAAGGCGTTTTTGCCTCGGGCGATGTCCAGGACCACTACTACCGCCAGGCTATCACTGCCGCCGGCACCGGCTGTATGGCAGCCATCGAGGCGGAGAGATTTCTTGGTAGTTAGAACAATATAGCTCAGATACACTCTAAAGCCCATGATAACCTTCTTCCGTACCTCCGACAAGATCTACGCGGTTGAGAGCAGTAAAAATCCTGACCCGATTGACTTCGAAAAACTTTTGTGGCTCTTCAGCGATGCGAAGCTTGTTCCCGAAAATATAATTGCAGGGAAGTTTGTCGGACCGAGAAGGGAGATGATAACGCCGTGGAGCACCAATGCTGTCGAGATCACCCAGAATATGGGAATAAGCGGTATCCGGCGTATTGAAGAATTCACGATTTACGATTTACGATTTACTAATTTGGATCCCATGCTTCAGCACGTGTATGACGGTCTGGACCAGGAAATTTTCTATATCGTTCATCAGCCGGATCCTGTTCTTTATATTGAAGATATTGCGGCGTATAACCGGAAAGAGGGACTGGCTCTGAGCAGTGAGGAGATCGGTTATCTCACCGGCCTCAGCCGGAAACTCAGGCGCAGCCTGACCGACAGCGAAGTATTCGGTTTTTCACAGGTCAATTCGGAACATTGCCGCCATAAGATCTTCAATGGCGCTTTCATAATCGATGGAAGGGAGATGCCGGAATCTCTCTTTTCCCTGATCAGAAAAACCTCGAAACAAAATCCGGGATTTCTTGTCTCTGCCTATAAAGACAACGTGGCATTCATCCTGGGACCGGCCATTGACCAGTTTGCACCGGAACGCCAGGATATTGCCGGTTATTTTACCATCAAAGAGATTGAATCGGTCATTTCACTCAAGGCCGAGACCCATAATTTTCCGACCACAGTCGAACCCTTCAACGGGGCCGCCACAGGCTCGGGCGGAGAGATCCGCGACAGGAT
>JBAXRT010000131.1:0-7977 GCA_037131065.1 bacterium
TCCTGCAGGAAAACCCGTCTCTTCCGGGTGGCGTGTTCAAATTCAACTCCTTTATCCCGCAGCTTGGGATTGATATGGGATTCGGATTAAGACTCGACTTCGACTTCTTTATCTTCCGTATCGACCCCGCCATTCCCATCCGCGTACCCTGGTACCCCGAGAACAACCGGTGGTATTTCAATAAGATGCAATTCCGCGATATTGTCTGGAACTTCGGGATCGGTTACCCGTTCTGATCACAAGCCTGAATTAATGTTGTGACCTCCTTCTCAAAAAAAAGTCCGGGGAACCACCCCGGACCTCTTCGATTACTAACCAAAAAACAATCAATGAGAACTATTTCTTTACAAATCCTGCAGTAAATTTATGCAGGCATGAAAAAGAATTCAAGCATGAATAAGTATATGGTGATAAATCACCCGTACTTGTATGCATCTATTATGTATCAGGAAAAGAAAAAAAAAGCCTGGCAGTGTTCACCAGGCTTTTTTTGATGGAATTATACCAATCAGGGATGGGAATAAATATATACATTGTTGCGGTACCCGGATAAAGCCCTGTACCAGTCATTGAATGATCCTCCCGAACTTTCGGCCCATGTCCCGAACTTCAGGTAAGCATCAACGATAACGGCCTGTTCAACGGGGTAATTGAATTTCTCGGCAATGTTGATCGCCCATGGCAGGTTCGTCTTAGTCTTGTAATACCTGCCGCTGGCAGGCTGGCTGTCGTCCATGGCCGTCTGGAAGTCGGAACCATCCACCTTATCGGTAGGCGGCATATCCGGCAGGTGGACCTCCCGGTTGCGGTTGCCGTTAACAATGATAAACGGGTTGTAGGGCGGAATTCCCATCGTGGAAAGTGAGACCGGCTGAGCCAGGTTGATAACCAGCCTCATCGTATCGGGAGTGACAAATGGCGCTCCCGGAACGGTGTTGGAACCGGTCCCCGAATTGGGCGGAGGCAGCCTGTCGAAAGCATCATCGTAAGGAATGATTACCGCCTTGGTCTGTCCCGCCTCGGTGTTGTTGGCTGAAAGGGTGATCAGACTGTGCTTCAGATCAATTCCGGTTACTCCCGAAACGAGTGCCGGTGCTATGGGTAGCTGGAATCCGAATGCATTATGCAGGGTTGCCCCCATCGCCTCTGTGATGATGGTTGCCTTTACCTGAACCACCATATTTGAAGCATTGGTGACCTGGTTGAACTGGTAGCTGATCACAAGGTCGTTCATATCGTAATCTCCCTTGCCAGGCCAGAGGTCTTCAAAGGCCAGGGAACTGTAAGTCGTTTTTCCCGGGGTATAGTTATTGAAAGCCTTGGTGGCATCGTTGGGATAATCATCTGTATTATCAGGGATTCCGTCCTTGTCGGTGTCGGTCTGGGTGGTTGTAATGACAGGCATGCCTGTTGTATTGACTGCACTTACCGGGTTGGCCCTTACATAAAGAACGCCGTCGTTGAAATCCTGGTCGGCCCCCTGGTCGCGACGCATATCCTCGAATGAATAAAGAAATTGCAGGCGGGTGGCATCGCGCAGGATGAGCATGTGCTTTTTCAGGTTAGCATCGGGTTCAGGGTTGAAGGAAGGGATGGAGTATATGACATAGCTGCCGACGTAAACGCCGCTGCCGTTCCATCCGTGAGGCACTACGACCCATCCGATCGATTTGCCGGCCGGGAACCTTCCCAGATAGACCTTGTTCCCCGGGTTGAGGGCGCCTCCGCTGCCGGTATTCGACAAATTGGGAAATACAACCCTGATCGTATCAATTGCAGCGGCAGAAGCCGGCGGGTTATTGGTATTGAAAACGAAATATCCCAGCGAATTCGTCCATCCTGCCCCCTCGGTAATATAGGTGATCCAGACATCGCACTGCTCATCAAGCACCAGGTTATTGGGCACAGTTGAAGCCAGGTATTCGGGATGATACTGCGGAACCGATTTGTATTCGGGAAGCGTAGCATTAAGGTCATTGAGCAGGGACTGGTCTACGGGGTCGTTGATTGGTTCCAGATTGTTCGGTACTCCCTGGGCATTGAATCCCGGGATGACCCATTTGGTGGCCCCGATGGCCATTACCTGGCTTGACGATTTTGTATGAACCGGGTTCGGGGATAGCCCCCCGAAAGTTCCGTTCACGCTGTTGCCCACCACAGGCAGCTTCATCTCCCTTATCAGCCCGAGGAAATCGTTGGTAACTGTAACTTCCGCCAGGTAAGCAGGGATGGCCTGAACCACGCTCCAGAGGCCCGACGCATCGGTCACCCCGCCACAGATATAAACGCCGCCCGAATCGGGACTTTCGGTGTAGACATTGATCCTGATGTTGGTCAGGGGGTTGTTCATATTATCCCGGGCAAGGATGGAGATGGAGATCTCCCTGGTGGTCGCCCAGGTGAAACTGCTGGCGATCACGAGGTCATCGATCGTTTTCGGCTGGTTGGGATCAGCAGGACTCAGTTTCCTGCATGATGAAACCGGGATCAGGAGCATGGTCCCGAGGAAAAAAGAACAGGCAAGCGCCAACCCGGGAGAAAAAAATCTGTTTTTCATTGGGAAAGGTTTTTTACAAAAGTAATTGATTTGCAGGGGATATCAATCACCAATAAGTAAATGTGGTCAACCGGGCTGTTTGTGATGAAAAAAACATGAAAAACGGGAAGGATCGTTTTAAGGGAGATCAGGGCTGCGAGGAACTGATGTTCTGAGCCGCCACCAGGCGGTCGTAAAGTCCGCCCGGTTCCCGGTAGTAGGCATAAACGGTATATTCGTTCTCTGTCTCCCAGTGGCTCCCTTCGATCAGGGAATCATCCCCGGCCGATTTTCCTCTTTCCACAAAGGTGATCACATAGTTGTACAAACCCTGTTTAAGAAGGAGATCAAGGTAATACCCTTTCTCCCCGAAGCTGTACTTCATCCGGCTGTTATCATCGAGACGCCAGTTGGTCAGCGCCCCGGCAATGTAAAGATTCCCGTTGCCTATCATGGCAGGGAAAGGAAGTGAAAAGTGGACCCAGGCATAATCGGCCTCGATGTCGCTGTTCTGGGCATTTTCATCATTCTTGATATAGAACCTCCCGTTCAGGTCTTTCTCGATTGTGTAGTTTTTCAGGCTCCGCGGCTTGTCGGGAAGAAGGTAGACCTGGTAGGAGGTGTCGTAGAGGATCCGGCCGATCTTCTCCGACTGGTAGAGAAGGCTTTTGATGTCGAACGACCTGTATTCATTGCTGCCGCTGAACACATTATTTTCATCAAAGGAATAGTCAAGGGTCTCACCGCGGATAAACCTTGGCTTGATGTTTTGTAACAGGTTGTCCCAACGTTCGTTCTGCTGAACAACGGCTTTGATATCCTGGCGCATGTTGGAAACCTGGAAGCCGTTCAGGCTGATGGTGAAATCGATCTGCTGTCCTCCATTCCGTTTTTCCGCCGTCGGGGCCTGGCTCACCTTCCCGGTGATCCCCACAGGGGTGGTCTCCGTTACCATGAATCGCCGGGTAAAAACGACCTCTGAGGGATCTTCATCATAGACGATCATGAGGTAATTGCCCGAAATTTTCGGACGCATCCCCCGGGTGGGAAAAATCACTGAGTAGTGGGTGTACTTCACCGTGGTGTTGTAAGAATAGGTATAGTCGTCGATGTTCTCCTCCCTGTACCCGTCGATATATTCCGAAGGGTTCAGATCGGCGGAGGTTGTCCAGTCGGATTCGCAGTGGAGGATAGTGAACTTATAGCGTTTGTTCCCGGAGTCGAGGTCGTCGAAGGAGAGTTTGAGCCGGTCGCTGGTCCGGAGTGCCAGCAGGGGAAGCGAAAGTTCAAACCCCTCCCGGTAGAGCTGAACCGTCCGGATATTGGACCGGTAAATCACGTTGTCATTCGGTAATTCAGCAGTGGCCAATACCGGCAATAAGGTAACAAGGTAACAAGGTAACAGGGTAATAAGTAATCGTAAATTCATTCGTCACTCGTCATTAGTCATTCGTCATTCCTTTGTTCTCCTTCTGAATTCCGCACAAATAACCGCCGCCGCCACCGAAGCATTCAATGATTCCGCCTTCCCGTAGGAGGGTATGGATATTTTTCTGGTCACCAGCTTTTCAAGCGCGGGAGAGATGCCATGAGCCTCATTCCCGATAAGTATGATCCCGCCGGCTGAAAGCGTTGCCGTGTAAAGATCTTCCCCCTCCAGGAAGGCTCCGTAAATCGGGGCCGGGCCTTTGATTTCAGCCAGGTATTTCTCCAGGTCCTCATAGAAAACCCTGACCCTGGTGATCGAACCCATGGTGGCCTGCACGACCTTGGGGTTGTAGAGATCGACACACGATCCGGAACAGATGATGGTCCCGATACCAAACCAGTCGGCAGTCCGGATGATCGTGCCCATGTTGCCGGGGTCGCGGATGTCGTCAAGAGCAAGCGAAAGCCCTACCCCCTTCCCCTCCCCAACCGGGGAGGGGCCAGGGGAGGGGCTGGGAATCTCGAGAACAGCAAGGACATTGCTGGGATTCGAAAGTGCTGAGATCCGCTCCATTTCACGGGGGGTGGTTTCGAAAGAGGGGATATTCCTTGCCTGGATTGCCTTTAGGTTGCCGACGATCCATTCGGCGGATGCGTAGATCCCGGAAAAGGAGAAAGGGCTCTCCATGAGGTCGGTGACCAGCTTATGCCCTTCGGCGATGAACTGGCGGTACTCCTCACGGAACTTCTTGCTCTTCAGGGAGGTGATATGTTTGATCTGGTTTTGCGAAAGCATAAAAAAAATCCCGGAATCGATGGGATCCCGGGATAAAATTACATCTTTTTGGTTTCGCTATTCAGCAAAGACCTCAAATGTGACCTCCACATGAACGTCTTTGTGAAGAGTGATCCTTGCTTTGTAGGTGCCAAGCTCCTTGATGTGCTCATGTTCCACCCTGATCCGCTTCCTGTCGATCTCGAAATTGAACTGGTCCTTCAGGGCCTGTGCAATCTGGATGGTATTGACCGATCCGAAGATCTTTCCGCTTTCGGCGGCTTTTGCACCAATCTTAACGACGATGTTCTGCAATCCCTTTGCAACCTCTTCTGCCGTACCCTTGATCTTGGCCTCTTTGTGGGCTTTCTGTTTCAGGACTTCGGCGAGGACTTTCCGGTTGGACTCTGTGGCAAGAATTGCAATTCCTTTCGGAATGAGATAGTTACGGCCATAGCCGGCTTTCACCTTTACTTTTTCATTGGCATATCCCAGGTTGGGAACGTCCTGTTTCAAAATGACTTCCATTGTTCAGCCCTCCTTATTTTAATAAATCTCCAACATAGGGCAGTAACGCAAGATGTCTCGCCCGTTTGATTGCCTGTGCCACTTTCCTCTGGTACTTGGTCGAGGTCCCGGTTATACGGCGGGGAAGGATCTTTCCCTGTTCATTGACGAACTTGAGCAGGAAGTCTCCGTCCTTATAGTCGATATACCGGATCCCGCTTTTCTTGAAGCGGCAGTATTTTTTCTTTTTGGTATCGACCGCGATCGGGGTCAGATATTTTATTTCGCCTTGTTGTTGTGTTGCCATGTTACTTTCAGTTTTACGTTCTTACTCTTTTTCTGCTTTTACTTTTTCACTCTTAGCCTTGTTGCGCTTTTTTTCATTGTAGGCGAGCATATGCTTGTCGAGCACAACGGTGAGAAAGCGTAGGATACGTTCATCACGTTTGAAGGTAACTTCCCACTCCTTGATGAGGGTGGGTTCGGCTTTGAATTCGATCAGGTGGTAAAACCCGGTCGATTTCTTCTGAATAGGGTATGCGAGCTTACGAAGCCCCCAGTGGTCCTCGAAAACGATCTCAGCGCCCTTGCTGACGAGGAACTTCTGATACTTTTCTACCGTTTCCTTCATCTGTTCTTCAGATAAAACGGGAGTCATAATGAAAACGGTTTCGTACTGATTTGACATTTTCTTGATTTGTTGATTTTGTTGATAATAGGTTAAAAAAAAGGACTGCAAAAGTAGAAAAAAAAAATCAAATAACCAAATGGTAATCTTCTTTATCTTTGGATGAGTGAAATTTTTGTCTTATCCCTTTAACCGCTATTTGTGCAAAACAAAGAGAACAGCACCCTTGTCCTGACCCTGCTTTTTTGCATCCTTCTCTCCTTCTTCCTTTGTTACCGACTGTTCCTTCCTAAGGAACAGGGCTGGAAAACCATCATCACCAGCGACGGGAGGGGATACTATGCCTACCTTCCTGCCATCTTTCTTCACGGAGATCTCTCCTTCCGGCAGGTTACGGCCACTGAAAAAAAGGTCTATGGGCGTTATGATTATCTTCCCGAATACCTGGTCACGGTTAAGGGGAAGAGTGTGAACAAATACTTTACGGGTGAGGCGCTTTTGCTGATGCCCTTCTTCCTGGTTTCCCTGCTCTTCTCCTGGATCCTGGGCCTTCCGCTCGACGGCTACTCCTTTTTATTCCAGTTCTTTACAGGACTCGGAGCGCTTTTTTATCTTTTCTGGGGATTGATCTTCCTAAAAAAGACACTTCAGCGCCTGTTTATCCCCGACAATGTGATCGCCCTTGTTTTACCCGCCATCCTGCTTGGGACAAACCTCTTCTACTATACCATCTGGCAAGCCTCGATGTCGCATGTTTACTCTTTTTTCGCCATCAATGGTTTCCTCTTCTTCGCCCTGAAGGCGATGGAGATGCGCGACCGACTTCAGCCGGTGCTGATGGGCCTCCTCCTCGGGATGGTGATCCTCATCAGGCCCGTGAACGCCTTCATCGTGATCCTGGTTCCCTTTCTCTGTTCTGAACGAAAGGAGCTTATTTCCTTTTTTCGGTTTCTTTTTTCCGGTCGCGGAGGGCTTTGGATCCCTTCTTCCCTGATTATTCTTTTCATTCAACCCCTGATATGGTATCTCCAGACCGGCGAATGGTTCCTCTGGTCCTATCCGGATGAAGGATTCTATTTTACAAACCCCCAGGTGAAGAGTGTCCTTTTCGGATTCCGCAAAGGTCTTTTCATCTACACCCCCCTGCTGCTGATCTCCCTCGCAGGGCTCTTTATCCTTTTCTTCAGAAAATTTCTCAGGTTCATCTCAGTATTCCTTTTCCTCTCCCTCTTTACCTTCGTAACTGCATCGTGGTGGAACTGGTACTACGGCGACGGTTTCGGCATGCGGCCGTTCATCGATATTTACGGCATCTTCGCTATCCTGATCGCCATATTTCTTACTGCACTTCCAAAGCGGGGTGGTCTGGCCTTTTTCAAATGGGTGATCGTCGTGCTGGTCTTCCTTAACCTGTTCCAGATCTGGCAATACCTGCAGGGGATCATTCACCCCTTCGACATGAACCGGGAAAAATACAGCTATGTATTCCTGAGGGCTGATTCGGCGAGCTTCGGATGCATCGGCGGGATTAAGGAGGTTCCCTTCTACGGGGTCGACCTGGCGCAGCCTTACCGTGTTTTCGGGTCTGACTTCGAAAAACACCAAAGCGGATGGAATGACCGTTACAGGCAATTGGACTCCATCCATGCCTTTTCAGGAAAATATCTCTGCAAACTCGATTCGATCCACGAGTTCAGTCCCGGGATCGAAATGCGGGCCGACACCTTCGCACCGGGCGATGGCAAACTGTTTTGTGTGGCAACCCTGATGCTGAACGACAGCTCTCCCGGGGCCAGCGACAACGCCTGGCTTGTGATCAGCATCGACAGCATTATCAGGGGGTTTAACTACTGGAACGGACTGAAACTGAACGGGATTCCGCAAACAACTTCCGGGACCTGGCGTAAATGCACCTACCAGTGGAACCTCCCGGTGATCAGGAACCCGAAAGCAGTCGTGAAGGTCTATGTGTGGAATCCGAAAAGGAAAACTTTTTTTGTTGACGATCTCCGTTTCGAGGTCTACCGCGCCAAAAACAGAAACTTCGCCGGGCTTTAACTGCTGGTAAGAAGTACTACCGCGTAGGCTGATATCCCCTCTTCC
>JBAXRT010000132.1:0-7699 GCA_037131065.1 bacterium
GTGCAGCCGACCTTGTTGGGACCTCCGGAATTGACGCTGCCCCAGATGGCAATGAATATGCCCTGGGGTGATCCCAGTGGCGTTCTCGGGACCCCATCGAATGGCCCCGGCTTCGGCGGCGGCATTGGCAGTGGTGAAGGCACGGGCGTCGGTTCGGGCAGGGGTGGCGGTCTCGGTCCGGGCGAGGGTGGAGGTTTTGGAGGCGGCGCTTATAGCGTGGGTGGAGGCGTAAGCGCCCCGATTCCCCTCTATCCCTGGCTGCCCGATGCCATGGCAGGACCAACACCTGTTTCCGCCCTGATCCATGCAGCCACGATGGTCACCGCCGGGGTTTATATGGTGGCCCGCTCCAACATCCTCTTCCTTCTTGCCCCGGCAACCATGACCATAATGGGGATCACCGGGATACTCACTGCCTTGTTTGCTGCATCCATCGCCATCTTTCAGAATGATATCAAGAAGATCCTGGCCTATTCCACCATCAGCCAGCTCGGGATCATGTTTGCCGGACTGAGTGTGGGCGCCTTTACCGGGGCCATGTTCCACCTGACCACCCATGCTTTTTTCAAGGCACTTCTATTTCTTGCCGCAGGAAGCGTGATCCACATCCTTGGCGGAACCCAGGATATCAGGAAGATGGGAGGATTGAAAAGATCAAGCCCGTGGACCTACCGGACCTTCTTGGTCGGAACCCTTGCCATTGCCGGGATTCCACCGCTTTCAGGATTTTTCTCAAAGGATGAGATCCTTGCCCGCGCTTTTGAATCCGGGCCTCTCATCTGGATCCTGATTCTTGCAGGAAGCCTTATGACGGTCTTTTATATGTTCAGGCTGCTCTTCCTGGCTTTCGGAGGAGAATTCAGGGGAACTTCAGAACAAAAAGATCATCTGCACGAGTCTCCGCCTGTGATGATCCTTCCACTGGTCATCCTTGGTTTACTGGCCTTTTTCGGAGGGATGATCAATCTTCCGGGGATCATGGGCGGGAATGCCCTCCTGGAGCAATTCCTTTCACCGGTCTTCGCTCAGGCTGGTCACGTCCATCAGGCTGTCACTCCGCTGGCTCATTCTACAGAATGGATCCTCATGGGATTGACCCTGGCAGGGATACTGGCCATCATTTACTGGACCTTTGTAAGGTATTCAAAGCAACGCTACGGACTTTTGCCTGATGATGCCGGGAGATCATTGGTCGTTCAGCTAATCTCGAAGAAATTTTATATCGATGAACTTTATGATCTTCTGTTTGTGAAGTCCCTGCTCTGGCTTTCGGGATTCCTGCACCGCATCGTCGAGGTAAGAATCATCGATGGAATTGTGAACGGATTTGGAAACCTGGTGATCCGGACCGGTAATACCATACGCTACCTGCAGACGGGAAATATTGGCTTTTACCTGTACATGATGATCCTCGGGATCATATTGATCTTATTGTTTAACGTTGTAATCTGAATAATGCTCACCATCATCCTTGTCATACTGCCCCTGTTGTTTGCCCTTCCCCTCTTTGCCATCAGGGAAGAAAAGGTGGTGAAATGGTTTGCACTCCTGGCCTCCGTGGTTGAGTTCGGGATTGCCGTTGCCGCATTTATCCAGTATAAAACATCCTGTCATTGCCAGCTGCTCTTCTCGGCCGGCTGGATCGGAACGGAAGGCATCACCCTGAAATTCGGAATGGACGGGATCACCCTACTTCTGGTAATGCTTACAACTTTGCTTACACCGGTCATCATCTTCTCTTCCTTCGGTCACACCTACAAGAGACCTTCGGCCTTTTACGGACTTATCCTGATCATGGAGATGGCCCTCGTGGGGGTTTTCACCTCCCTCGACGGGTTGATCTTCTATATTTTCTGGGAACTGGCGCTCATTCCCGCCTATTTCATCTGCGCATACTGGGGAGGTAAGGACAGGATAAAGATCACCTTTAAATTCTTTATCTATACTTTCACGGGCAGCCTTTTCATGCTGGTGGCCCTCATCTATGTTTACTTCCGCACCCCCCTGCCACACTCCTTTGACCTGTTTTACCTCTACAATGCATCGCTGACACCGGGTGAGCAGTCGTGGATCTTCGCAGCCCTGTTTTTGGCTTTTGCAATAAAGATACCTATCTTCCCGCTGCATACATGGCAACCCGACACCTATACCGAATCCCCCGGTCCGGGCACCATGCTCCTGTCGGGGATCATGCTGAAAATGGGGCTTTACGGGGTCATCCGCCTGATGATCCCACTCTGCGGAGCTGCCCTGCGTGAGTTCGGATACCTGGCCGCGATCCTGGCCATTGCCGGGCTGGTCTATGCTTCAGTGATCGCCATTCGGCAGGACGACATGAAACGGCTGGTGGCCTACTCCTCCCTGGCACACGCAGGGCTTATGGCCGCCGGTCTCTTTATCCTGAACATCCGCGCAATTGAAGGCGTCGTTATCCAGATGATCTCCCACGGAGTGAACATCGTCGGGCTTTTCATCATCATCGAATTCATCCAGGACCGACTGAATACAAGAAAGATCAGTGAACTCAGCGGGATTGCCACCAAAGCACCAAAACTGGCTGTTCTCTTCATGATCATCCTGCTGGGGAGTATTGCATTGCCCATGACCAACGGGTTTATCGGAGAATTCCTGATCCTGCTTGGGATCTTTGAATACAATGCATTGCTTGCAGCGGTGGCAGGACTTACCATTATCTTCAGCGCGGTTTACATGCTCTGGATGTACCAGAGAACAATGCTCGGGAGTACCAACCAGGTTACCAATAGTATGACAGACCTTACTGTTCCGGAAATGATTACCCTTCTCCCGGTCATCATTATAATTTTCTGGATCGGGATTTTCCCCGGGATGTTCCTGGATCTGGTCAGCAAGGATATTTTACAAATCTTATCATACCTCCGTTAAATGGCAACCATCATCACCCTTTCGGTTCTTGGAATCCTCGTCCTCTTTCTCGGGATCCTGAAACAGAAATCGCTGTTATTGCCGCTGATCCTTGTCGGGTTACTGGTTGCACTCGTACTTACATTCCTTGAGTGGAATACCTTCAGGCACTATTATAACGAAATGCTGATCGCCGACAATTACTCCGTCGCCTTCAATACCGTAATGATCCTATCCACCTTTATGATCTTCTCCTTTGCAGGCCATTATTACAAAGGGGTCGAGCGTCCGCTTGATGATATCTATGCGATCATGATCTTTGCCCTGACTGGTTCGGTGATGATGACCTCCTTCGGTAACCTGATCATGCTATTCCTCGGCATTGAGACCCTTTCGATTGCACTCTACGTCCTTGCTGGCAGCCATAAAGAAGCGATCACCTCCAACGAGGCAACCCTGAAATATTTCCTGATCGGTTCTTTTATCTCGGGCTTCCTGCTATTCGGGATCGCACTGATCTACGGATCGGCCCACTCCTTCAACCTGGAGGAGATCGCGCGGTTCATTGCACCCCGGGCCGGGAACCTCCCCCCGATGTTCCTTGCCGGCCTATTCCTCTTTATTGCCGGGATGGCCTTTAAGATCGCCATCGTTCCTTTTCATTTCTGGGCTCCTGATGTATATGAAGGGACTCCGACACTTCTCACCGCTTTCATGGCTTCTGTGGTAAAAACAGCCAGCATTGCGGCCCTTTACCGGTTTTTCAGCGTGACCTTTGCAGGGATCCACGATGCAGTGTGGGAACCCACCCTGATCATCCTTGCAGTTCTCACCATCCTCGTCGGGAATCTTACCGGGCTTTATCAGCCAAGCCTCAAGCGGATGCTTGCATACTCCAGCATCTCACATTCCGGGTACATGATGCTGGCGATCATTGCTTTCTGCGATAAAACGGCCAATGCCCTTCTATTCTACACACTCTCTTATTCGCTGGCAACCATCCTGGCATTTTCAATTCTCATGCTGGTAAGGGAGTCCAGGGGAAACGACCTCTTCTCATCGATGAACGGAATGGCAAAGAAAAACCCGCTGGAAGCCTTCTGCCTTACTGTCGCGATGCTCTCCCTGACAGGGATCCCGCCGCTTGCCGGTTTCATGGCAAAGTTTTTCCTGTTCTCCGCTGCCATTGAGCATGGTTATGCCTGGCTGGTGATCATCGCCATCCTTGGGTCGGCCGTGAGTGCGGTCTATTATTTCAAACCGGTTATTGCGATCTATTTCAGGGAAAATGAGGGGATAGAATTACAGGCAGGCCGCGCCTTTAAAATTCACATGGTAGTACTAACCCTGCTTGTGATTATACTTGGGCTATTCCCGATGTTCTTTACGGGATTGATTTAAGTAAAAAGGTAACAAGGAGACAAGGTAACAGGGGAATAAGTTGCCTTGTAGCATTACAAAAAACTCTTGATCTCGGCGGCGTGCTCGATCTCCTCTTCAATGATCTGGTGAATGAGTCTTTTGGAATCGCTGTGGGTGCGTTTTTCCAACTCGGTGTAGAAGGCCACGCTGTCGTTCTCGAATTTAAAAGCCGCTTCCAGAGCTTCTTTCGGACTCTTTATCTTTTTTGCCAGCTCGACTCCTGCATCCTTCTTGCCGAAGATATGTGTATCGGCCAGGTTTGAAATATAGCCCGAGGCCTCCTCTTTGCTGAAGTCGAAATTTTCGGGTTCGAATTTATCGGCGAGTTTCTGAAAGATAGCAATATGAAGCAGCTCTTTCCCTGCAAGGTCCAAAAATAAACCCTTGGTATCGGTGTCTTCTTTGAACATTTCAGCTGCAGCAGTATAAAATGCATGACCGTTCTCCTCGATTCGAACGGCGATCTCAACAATTTCAAGTCCTGAGTAATACATGATAATCAGATTTTAGCTTAGCAAAAATATATAAAATATTTTACAACCCCGGCTCCCTCCCCGCGAAATTATGATTTCCAACGGTATTACTATCTTTGCACGCTGTTACCTTTTACCTTCTTCATGGATAAAAAAACCCTCGAAAAATACAGTTCAGCCTTTACGCTGTCCGACATGGAGATCTTCATCTTCCCGGATCTCTTATATGCCCTGGTCCTTGCCAATATCATGTCGCCCGAAATATGGAAATGGCGCGATGATCCCTGGTTCTCAGGGATCAGAAAGATGGGTCCTCTTAAGAAGATCCACAGGGTGAAACAATACATCATGGATCATTATGATTTCAACCTTGATCTTGAGACCTGGGGGCTCACCGACAAGCAGACCGAGATCAACCGATTCAGTGATTTTATCTCGGTCGAACAACTCGAGAAATCCAATGCCCTTTTCGGCTACGAAGGAGATAAATACTATTTCGACATCGATATCCGCCGCCATTTCGGTCTTGAAAAATATGATACCGATATCATACCATACTGGAAGACAGAAACGGTGGAGGCCATGGATGCTTTCCGTTTCAAGGAGAATCACCTGACCGGGGCCGGGGAATGCGTTTCACTTGCCTGCCTTTACGCAGCCGCCCTTTTCATCGTGGCCGAGATCCCGCTCGAAAAGATCTACCTGATGGGAACCCCGCTTCATTCACAAAATTTCATTGCCATTGATGAAGGGGTGCTTACCAACAACCGGCGCATTGTCACCAAATCGATGTGGTACAACGGCACCGAACTTTCCTCCCTCGCCCGGCGTGCTCTTGAAAATGAACAGGTGACCATTGTGGCACACCAGAGCGGCTGGATTCACTCCCTTTATCCCGAAGCAACGATCGATCCGGCAGCCTACCACCATTTCCGCGAAAAGCTTTCCCATTACCTAGAAACGAAGGTCGATTTTGAAATTTTCATCAATTTTCTCCGCGATTACAGCCGTTTTCAGAAACTTTTCCAGATCACCTTCCTTTGCCAGGGGGCCAGCAAATTCATCAAACTGGAACGTGCCTTCGGATATGAACATGGAAGCAAGAACCGTCTTGGCGATAAAAGTGCGAGAAAGATCCTTTGTGAATTTGATGAAGAGGAGCTGAACCTTAATCCCTTTCCGGGCCGGTTGGTTCTCCGGGAAGAGGATGAGATTTTCAAACTGCAGCCCTATAAGGATTTTATTGCAAAGCTCAGCGAAAAATTTCCCTCATTAGGGGAAAATCAGGAATTCCTGACCGATCTTAAAAAATTTGTTCACCTGGTTCCCAGGACTCCATCCGAAAACAAAAGTTATTCGTCATTAGGTCATTATGTCATTACCTCATCCGATACCCGGGAAGAAATAATTACGAAACTTCAATCAATACGAACCACAAACCAGGTGGCGGATCTTGCCTTCTACGCCGGAAGGAATATGGATTCATGCCAATGGGAACCCTTTATGAAAGCAGCATTGGAGCGAAACCCTGTTGCCGTTGAATATTTCAGAGAGAAAAGTCTTGATGATGTTTACCTGGAACTGAAATCATGGCCTGATGAATCGATCTACAGCGGGAACCGGCTCTCACAACCCGATGAGGTTGTCAACTTCCTGCGGGGCGATGGCATCGAAAAAGCGGTTACTCTGCTCGACGTCATCACTTCAAGACACGAAGGTGAAAAATGCCATCTCAGGATCGGCGATGGGACAGCCAAGCTGAAATGCCATGGCATTCATTATGAATTTCCAACCACGAAGACGCTGGTTTTAGAATGACTATTGACTAATGACTAATGACGAGTTTAATACTTCATTCGTCACTCGTCACTCGTACTTCGTCATTCAACACTGACTATTCCCCACGGCGCTGCATTTTCCCAGGCACCCCTTGTGAAGTCGGGAACCTCGACAGAATTTCCCCGGTTGTTAACGGAAAGGTTGCTCAGTTCCACTATGGATGACCATGTAGCGGCATCATAGACATCCTGGTCGAGGGGAAGTCCTTTGCGCAGGCAATAACTGAGGCGGTAGTCCATGATGAAATCCATACCGCCGTGACCACCCACGTTTCGTGCCTTTTCACCAATCTGTTTTGTTAGCGGGTGCTCATATTGGGCCATCACTTTTTTAAGATCTTCCTCGTTCAGCCATTCGTGGGCCTTCGGTTCGAGGGCTATCTGCTCTTCAGGCCATTTGCAGGCCGTACCCTTTGTTCCGCTGATGAGATGGACCCTGCTGTAGGGGCGGGGACTTGTCGTGTCGTGCTGGACCATGATCGTTTTTCCTTTGAAAGTACGGATCACGGTAGTATTCATATCTCCGAGCCGGTATTCCTGCATAGCCATTGGGCTGGAGGACCCGAACTTCTCTTTTGCGTAGAGGCTCATCCCAACCTGATTTGTGGAAACTGAAGTAAGGTAATCCATGCGGTCGCCGCGGTTGATGTTCATAATCTGCGCAACCGGTCCCAGTCCGTGGGTGGGGTATGGGTTCCCGTTGTGGTTCCTGCTGAACTTCAGGCGCCACATCCCGGCATACCCGCTCTTTTCATCAAACTTAAGCCACCGGAGATCGTGGATGTAAGCACCTTCACCATGCATGATCTCACCGAAAACCCCCTGGCGGGCCATGTTCAGGGTGGTCAGCTCAAAGAAGTCATAACAGCAGTTCTCAAGCATCATGCAATGACGCTGTGTCTCCTCCGCCGTGTTCACCAACTCCCAGCACTCCTCCAGGGTAGTGGCCGCAGGCACTTCCGTGGCGGTATGCTTTCCCTGTTTCATGGCATAAACCG
This sequence comes from bacterium, assembly GCA_037131065.1. GTDB lineage: Bacteria > Bacteroidota > Bacteroidia > Bacteroidales > FEN-979 > JBAXRT01. Next base: position 7,615 of record JBAXRT010000132.1, read on the forward strand.
AGGCAGGTGTATGGAGCATCCAGGGGGTACAGCTGTAAACGAGGTCCACATCCTTTTGTTCGCAGAGGTGCATCCAGTCGTTCTC
>JBAXRT010000133.1:0-7565 GCA_037131065.1 bacterium
ACCAGGATCGGGGCTTCCCAGTCGGGCAATGATTTCATCTTCCGGCTCTCTACCGACACCATACGCCAGTTCATCGCCTTCGACGGCAGCTCCTTCAGTTCACCTGAATTCATTGGAAAGGTCGCCACCCAGGATCTGCATGGAATTTCGCAGGTTGATTACATCATCGTTTCCCACCCGGTATTCATGGCAGATGCCGAACGGCTGGCCCAGTTCCACCGCGATCAGAACAACCTCACCGTGGTGGTGGTCACCCCCGAACAGGTTTACAACGAATTCTCCTCCGGTGTTCAGGACGTGAGCGCCGTCAGGGATTTCATGAAGATGCTCTATGACCGGTCAGAACCGGGGAAGGAGCCTAAGTACCTGCTCCTCTTCGGAGATGCCTCCTATGATTTCAAGGACAGAATCACCAACAATACCAATTTCGTCCCCTCATACGAATCCATTGAATCGCTTGATCCTGTCACCTCTTTCGTTACCGACGATTACTTCGGCCTGCTGGACGACAACGAAGGACAGGGATCAAGCGGGGATCTCGATCTGGGCATGGGACGCCTGCCGGTGGCCTCGGCTGAAGAGTCAAAAGCAGCAGTGGATAAGATCGTACATTACATCTCCGATTCAGAGGTGGTCAAGAACGACTGGAGGAACGTGGTCTGCTTTGTTGCCGATGACCAGGATGAAGGGGGGAACCAGTTCGTCAACGATTCAGAAACCCTTTCGGGGATTATAGAAAATGGTTACAAGGATTTCAATTCCGACAAGATCTATCTCGATGCCTACCAGCAGGTTTCCACACCGGGAGGGAACCGTTATCCCGATGTCAACGTGGCAATCAACAAGCGCGTTGAGAAAGGGGCACTTATCATGAACTATGTCGGGCACGGCGGTGAAGTTGGCTGGGCCCATGAACGCGTGCTGGAGGTTCCCGATATCAAATCGTGGACTAACTACGACAACATGCCTGTATTCATGACCGCCACCTGCGAGTTCAGCCGGTTTGATGACCCCGAGAGGGTCTCGGCAGGAGAGCTGGTATTCCTTAATCCGAAGGGAGGCGGCGTTGCCCTTTTCACCACGACCAGGCTTACCTATGCCGGGGAGAACAAGACCTTGTCGGTGAATTTTTATAACAATGCCTTTAAAAAGGTCGACGGGGAATATCACCGGATGGGTGACCTGATCGTACTTTCGAAATACAATGCGGGAGCTTCCAATGCCAGGAAATTTGCCCTTCTCGGCGATCCCGCCCTGGAGATGGCCTATCCTCACCTGAATGTCGTAACAACAGGGATCAACGGAGAGGTCCCCACCTCTGTTCCGGATACAATGAAAGCCCTTGCCACGGTAACAATCTCAGGTGAGATCAGGGATGAAGCCGATATGAAGGTGACCTCTTTCAACGGAACCATCTTCACAACGGTCTTCGACAAAGCCTCCGAGATTTATACAAGGGCCAACGACCAGATCGCGCCTCCTGTTAAATTCTACCTCCGCAAGAACGTCGTTTACAAGGGAAAGGCCGAAGTGGTGAACGGTTCATTCTCCTGTACCTTCATCGTTCCCAAGGACATTGCCTATAACTTCGGAAAGGGAAAGATCAGTTACTATGCCAGGAGCAGCGATACCGACGCCAATGGTTACGATAACAATATCATCGTGGGAGGATATGACAATTCTGTCATCCCCGATGACAATGGACCCGAAGTGTCCCTGTATATGAACAATACCAGTTTTGTTTCCGGGGGGATCACGAACCAGAACCCGAAACTGCTGGCTTACATCAGCGACGACTCCGGGGTCAACACGGTCGGGAACGGAATCGGCCACGACATTACGGCAATCCTGGATAACCGGACAAGTGAGCCCATCATCCTTAACGATTATTATGTTTCCGACCTCAATACTTTCAAAAGCGGGGTCATCACCTTTCCCTTCACCAACCTGGCCGACGGACCGCACCATATCGATGTGAAGGTTTGGGATGTTTTCAACAACTCCACACTGGCCGGGATCGATTTTATCGTGGTCTCCTCTGCCGAAAATGTGCTCGAACACCTCTATACCTACCCGAACCCGATGACCGATCACACGACCTTTTCTTTCGAGATAAACCAGGTGAACCAGTATGCCGATGCGGAGATCAGGATCTACGCGCTGACAGGTAACCTGGTAAAAACGATCAGGGAAACGATATTTCTCGGCGGATACAGGAATGACCTGATCCGATGGGACGGGACCAGCGAGGAGGGTTACAGGATCAACTCGGGTGTTTACGGTTACAAACTGCGGCTTACCCTCCCCGACGGATCGGTTTTACAAAACGCCTCGAAGTTGGTAGTCATCCGCTAAATGCTTAATTTTGCACGCTTTTTACAAAAATATGATCTCTTTCAAGAGGGTGTTCTTTCTGCTGGTCCTGACACTGCCTTTCCTTGTAAAGGCGGGGAACGAACATAAGAAAACCTCCGTACTTTCTTCCGGGAAGTGGTATAAGCTGTCGGTATGGAACACCGGGATCCATAAGATCTCCTACGAGGATTTCCAGTCGATGGGGATCGATCCCACCCAGATCGTACCATCCGACATACGCCTTTTCGGGAACGGGGGAGGGATGCTGCCTGAATCGAACGCAGGCACGAGAACCGATGACCTGAGGGAGAATCCGATCGTGGTGAACGACGGAGGCGACGGACAGTTCAACCCGGGTGATTACCTCATTTTTTACGGGGAATCTTCTGATAAATGGTATTTTGATACTACCACGCGAACCTATTACCACACGAAAAACCTCTATTCCGATTCGACCTACTATTTCCTAACCTTCAACCAGGGCCTGGGGAAACGGATCCTTACGAAGCCTTCAACCGATTCTCTCCAGACCTATGTTGCCGTGCGGTTCGATGATTATATGTTCCAGGAGCTTGATCAGCGAAACCTCATCCGTTCAGGCAGGGTTTGGTATGGAGAGGTGTTTGACAATTCGCTCTTTTCTTACGATTACGCATTTAATTTCCCCGACCGCGACAGCACCGTTGCCGTGAAGATGAAAACCTACGTGGCGGCAAGGTGTCCCGTTACAAGCCGCTATTTCCTGAAAGTCAATGATGTATTGTTCGATTCGATCCAGGTTGAATACACCGATCTCCAGTCGATCGCAGAGTTCGCCAAATACAAGACGAAAGCCTCCTCCTTTTCCACTTCAAAAGTCCCCCTTACGATCAATCTTTCCTACAAGCTGCCAACATCGAATTCGGTCGGATGGCTCAATTATCTTGAGATCTCCTGCCAGCGCCTGCTTGCCTTTACCGGTCCGCAGATGTCGTTCCGGAGTGCGAACTCGGTTGGAAAAAACTGGGTGACAGAATTCAGGGTGAAAAGAATGAACCAGGGAGTGAAGATACTCGATGTTACCGATCCCGGGGATGCCCGTTTTGTGGAAGGTACCCTTCAGAACGGACTCTTTACCTTCCGGCTATCAACCGTGAAGCTCCGGGAGTTCATCGCATTTGACGGAACATCTTATTTTACTCCGCGTTATTCCGGAATCGTTGCAAATCAGAACCTCCATGCCCTGGAACCAACGACCCTCGTGATCGTTACCAACCCGCTGTTTCAAGACCAGGCCGCTCAGCTGGCCGGTTTCCACCAGCAGGAGAACGGGATGAGTGTCACAGTCGTCCCGACAAAAGAGATTTACAATGAGTTCGGGTGTGGTCAGAAGGATCCGACGGCCATCCGCGATTTCATGAAAATGCTTTACGACCGGGGAGCGGGCAAGCAGCCTAAATACCTGCTCCTTTTCGGCGACGGGTCTTACGATCCGAAAGACCGGATCCCGGGGAACAACAACATGATTCCGACCTTCCAGTCGACAGAGTCGCTCAAGTTCCTCGGAACCTACGTTTGCGAGGATTATTTCGGGATCATGGGCGACAAGGAGGGGCAGGAATCAAATGGTTCCATCGAGATCGGCATCGGCCGTTTCCCGGTCTCGACGACGGAGCAGGCACAGCTGATGATCGATAAAATAGAGCATTACTCCTCCCACGCCGATTCGGTCATGACCGACTGGCGTAACACCATCACTTTTGTCGCCGATGATGAGAATGACAACCTCCATCTCCAGCAGGCTCAAGAGTCGTCGGGGATCGTGGCAAAGAAATACCCGGTCTTCAATGTCAACAAGATCTACCTCGATGCCTATCCGCTGGTGAAGATCCCGGCCGGAAGCCGTTTCCCGGAAGTCAACAAGGCCATCAACCAGGCAGTTGCCAAAGGAACCCTGCTGATCAACTATACCGGCCACGGCGGTGAATCCGGATGGGCCTATGAACAGGTACTTACCCTGGCGGATATTGAATCATGGACCAACTGGAATGAGCTTCCGGTTTTTGTAACTGCAACCTGCGAATTCAGCCGGTTCGATAACCCGGAACGTTTCACCGGCGGTGAAATGGTGATCCTTCATCCCAAAGGCGGAGGAATCGCGATGTACTCAACCACCCGGCTTGCCCTCTCCACCTCCAACCAGCGGCTCGATACCAGCTTTTTCCACCACCTGATGGACAAACGCGACGGGGAGTATGTAACGATGGGCGACCTGATCCGGATATCCAAGAACAACAACAGCAATAACAACAACATCAGGAACTTTGCCCTGCTTGGAGATCCCGCGCAGCGGATCGCATTTCCGGAAAACCGGGTTAAAACAATAGGGATTAATGGCCGGCCTGTTTCAGGGGAAGATACTATCCGGGGGTATTCCAGGGTCCAGGTCTCCGGGATCATTGAAAACCAGTTGGGACAAAAGCTTTCCGGGTTTAACGGGGTCCTGCATGCCAAAGTCTTCGACAAACCAGTGACCAACAACACCCTCGGCAATACGACCGACAGCTATCCTACAACATTCAAGGTGCAAAACAGCCTGCTCTACGAAGTCGTTTCCAAGGTGGATAAAGGTATTTTCAATTTCGATTTTGTGGTTCCCAAAGAGATCGCCCTGCAATTTGGAAGGGGCAAGATCAGCTATTATGCATGGAACGGGATTGAGGATGCCAATGGCTATACCGATGCCATCGTGGTGGGGGGAAGGGACACCCTGGCCGAACCCGGGGATGAAGGACCCGATATCACCCTGGCCATGGACCGCCCCGGTTTTGTTTCCGGAGGAACAACCAGCATGAATCCTGTGTTGCTTGCCGATCTGTACGACAACGATGGGATCAATTTCGTGGGACTGGGCCTCGGACATGAGATCACGCTCGTGCTGGATGGCGACCAGGTACACCCGGTTGTCCTGAACGACTATTATGTGCCGGCGCAAAACACCATTTCGGGAGGCTCCCTGGTTTACGGTTTCTCCAACCTCGCCGCAGGAAGGCACACACTGACCATCAAGGCCTGGGATATGTTCAACAACTCCTCGGAAAAGGCGATCGATTTTGTTGTCTCATCCCAGCTCTCGGTGACGAATATCATAAACTACCCGAACCCGATGTCGGATTATACCACTTTCTGGTTTGTGCCCATGGAAGATTCCGGAAAACTGGATGTCGAGATCGATATTTACAATATCATGGGGTCGCAGGTGATGAAACTGAACTATACGTTCAATGAAAATTTTTCCGGACCGGGTTATTCCTGGGACGGGACCGATGCCAACGGCAAGAGACTGAGCAATGGGATCTATCCCTACAAGGTGAAATTCAGGGGAGTGAACGGGATGTATACCGAAGCCTCACAAAAACTGTTGATTTCCAGGTGATAAGGCATTGAAAATGCTCTTTTTTCGACAAAGGGCAATATGTGGAAGGTTAAAACGTTTGTTATTTCTATCTATTTATATTGGTATTAAATTAATCATGGGATTTTAAGAGATGAAGATCAGGATTTTCTTTTTATCGGCGTTATCGTTGGTGTTGACCACGGCCTTTGCACAGGAGCAACCTAATGTGATTACCACCGCGGTACCGTTTCTTACTATTGCACCCGACGCGCGTGGAGGGGGATACGGAGATGTGGGCGCAGCCACGAGTGCGGATGCTTATTCCATGTTCTGGAATCCGGCAAAGTATGCTTTTATTGATAAATCATTCGGTTTCGGGATCGGTTATGTACCCTGGCTCAGGGGATTGGTAAACGATATCGGGCTTGCCTCCCTCACAGGGTTCGGTAAATTCGGCGACAAGCAGGCGATTGCAGCCTCGCTGCGCTTTTTCTCCATGGGCGCGGTGATGTTCACCAATGATGTCGGAACGGAACTCGGGGAGGTGAAACCCAACGAGTGGGCCATCGATGTGACCTATGCAAGGAAATTCTCCAGGGAATTCTCCGGCGCCGTTGCAGCCCGTTTTATCTATTCGAACCTGGTTCCCGTGGACTATTCCGGTGGGAAAGAGGTCAAACCGGGGATCGCCGGCGCGGCCGACATCGCCATCTACTATCATCATGTATTGGAAATTAAAGGACTGGCCGGCGCTTCGATCGATTTCGGACTCGATATCTCCAACATCGGGAACAAAATCTCCTACAGCAGTACCTCTACCCTGAAAGATTTTATTCCCACCATGTTACGCCTCGGCCCCTCTTTCACCATGGATATCGACGATTACAACAGGCTCTCTTTTTCTGTTGATTTTACCAAGCTTCTTGTTCCGACCCCGCCGATCTATTATCCCGACTCCGTGGGTCCCGACGGTGAAAAGGTCATTGAAAAGGGTATGAACCCTGATGTATCTGTCGTTCAGGGTATGATCCAGTCGTTCTACGATGCTCCCTACGGTTTCAAGGAAGAGATTCAGGAGATCAACGTGGCTATCGCCGCCGAGTACTGGTACAACAAACTATTTTCGATACGCGCCGGTTATTTCTACGAATCAAAATACAAGGGCGACCGCCAGTTCTTTACCCTCGGTGCCGGCCTTCGTTATAACGTTTTCGGACTTGACTTCTCCTACCTGATCCCGGTGAAGAACAACAACCCGATGCAGAACACCCTGCAGTTTACGCTGCTCTTTAACTTCGATAACGCAGGGAAGAAGGCTGGGCAGGGAACGTCGTCGAATTAAAAGTCATTCTGCCATTAAGTCAATAAGTCATTACGAAATACTGGGTTTAATGATAAATCCCCAAATGACTTAATGACCTAATGACCTAATGACCAAGTGACTTACCAACAAAACAACATCTGTGGGTTCATTTAAAGTTGGTTTCGGCTTTGATACGCACAAACTGGAAGAGGGCAGACCCTTCTGGCTGGGAGGTGTTCTGATCGACCATCACAAGGGCGCCATGGGCCATTCCGACGCAGACGTCCTGATCCACGCAATCATCGATGCCATGCTCGGCGCCGCCGGCCTGCCCGACATCGGCAACCAGTTCCCAGATACCGACCCTGCCTATAAAAATATCGACAGCAAACACCTGCTGAAACATACCTTTGAACTTGTCAGGGAGAGGGGTTATTCGATCGGCAATATCGATTCAACGGTCGTCCTGCAATCACCGAAGATCGCCGGTAATATCCGGGCAATGTCAGCCACCCTGGCAGCAATACTCGG
>JBAXRT010000134.1:0-7550 GCA_037131065.1 bacterium
GGGGCCGCAACACCTAGCCCCGTTAATCCCGGCCTTCCCTCACCCGATGCATTGCCCACCCAAACCGCCACAACATACTCAGGCGTCACGCCCAGTGACCATGCATCGCGGTTCCCGAAACTCGTCCCGGTTTTCCATGCAATCCTCCGGGAAGAGGAGAACTGCTGCCACTCGGCCTCCTCGCCGGGGCGGGCGACCTCAACCATCGCCTCGAAAGTTAGCCAGACAGATGCAACGGTAAACCAGGAAGAGGTCTCATTTAAGGATTGTTTCGTATGGTTTTCCGAAGGGATTAGCAAGGGGGGATGGTAATCGGCCTTTCTGTAACCGGGATTTTCCATCGTGAAATGGTTCAGGACCCGGGCCATGGAGGCATAGATCCCGGCCAGGTCCCAGAGTTTTGCCTCAGCCCCGCCAAGGATCAGGGCTAATCCGTAATGGTCGGCTGGTTTGGTAAGCGTTGTAATCCCCAGGTTCCTCAACAGATTGTAAAAAGGGGTGTACCCATACGCCTGCAGCATCTTTACTGCTGGGATATTCAGTGATCGTGAAAGCGCCCTGCTGGCAGGAACAGCCCCGTCGTAGGTAAGGTTGTAGTTCTCGGGGATGAAGCCGCCGATCTGAACCGGAATATCTGGGACCAGGGTGTTTGGCAGGATGAGTGCATCGCTGAGCATGGCCGCGTACAGGAAAGGTTTCAGGATACTGCCCGTACTGCGCGGGGAGGTTATAAGATCGACATCATTACCCCTCTTTTCAACCCCGGTGCGCCTGAGGTTTCCTGCATAGGCAAGGACATTCCCGGTATTCACCTCGACCACAACGGCCGCAGCGCTGAAAATGCCGTTTGCCGCAAGTCTTTCGCCATGAAGTTCCAGGATGTTGTTTACCCTTTCCTGCAGGTTCCCATCCAGGGTTGTAACAATGCGTTCACCCCTATGTCCCTCCCTGCCCAGCCTGTCAATCAGATGTGGAGCAACCCTTGGGAGGGGGAATGGCTTTTGAGGCAAAGGTTCGCTCTTTGCCAGCTCGCAGGTACCCAGGTCGATGGCTCCCTGGTACCAGAGACGGTCGAGAAGCCGGTTACGCTTGTTTAAAAGATCCTTCTGGTTCCTGCCGGGATAGATGAGGCCTGGGCTGTTCGGAAGCACTGCAAGGGTTGCTGCTTCTGCCCAGGAGAGTTGGCCGGCACCCTGACCAAAGTATCTCCAGGCTGCAGCTTCAAGGCCCACCACATTGCCTCCGAATGGTGCATGGGAGGCGTATAATCGCAGAATCTCATTTTTCGAATGGGTTAGTTCCATAAGAAAGGCCAGGCCAGTCTCTATTAACTTTTCGAAATAGGTCCGATCACGGTTTTTTCTTGCAAGCCGTATAACCTGCATGGTGATCGTGCTTCCTCCGCTGACTATTTTCCCCGAGTGTGCATTGATGACGGCCGCCCTGGCCATGGCGTAAGGATTGAAACCCGGATGAAAACGGAACCAGCGGTCCTCGTAGCAGAGGATTGCCTTCCTGAATTTTTCCGGAACCTCTTCGCTTTCTGGAAACCGCCATTGCTGGTCCGCCGAGATCCTGGCCCCCAGCAACTTGTTGCCGCGATCGTATGCGACTGTGGAAGTCGGATCATGGAACATTTGACGCGGCCAGGCAATAAGAAGCAGCAGATAAGCCATGATCAGTACAGCCGCCAGGTAGTACAGCCTTCGCCGGTTGCGCAGAGAGGGTTTTTTCCAGGATCCCAATCTCATTTGGCTACCACCACCCAGCGGCCCGGAACACGGGCGTTGATCGAGTTATCGTACATGGCTTCGCATTGCACTGACGGGAGGAGGAACCGGCCCTGGTATGCTGCCGTCAGCAGGATTTTGAAAACCTTCGTCTCTCCAGCGGCAAGGTCGAAATAGGTCAGCACCCGGTCGTCGCGCACATCCTGGTAATTGTATGCCGAAGCCTTTGTAAGTGCTGCGGCCGCCTCGCTCATCCTGGCATTGGTGATCTCCCATCCCGAAGGGAAGACCTGTGTGAGGGCCAGGTTTTTGTAAGCCCCCCTTAGTCCGGGGTTCGTGACCTTTACCTCGGCCATGAAAGAAGTCCCCTGCAAAAGGTTTTCCGGACGAAGAGCCTCTCCCCTGATCCCGGTATAAGATACGGAGATCTTAAGATTGTTCTCAGCCGACGAGGAATCAACATTTGACGGAATGCCCCGGATGATGAGCCTTGCAAAGAGCTGGCTTTTCCCATTGTTGAACACTTTCAGCACTTGTTTTGCCCCTGGCCTGGGATCAATGGTTGTGACGTAGATCCCTTTACCGGTATTTATCTGGGTCTTCTCTCCCTGGTCAAGGGAGAAGGCGGCATTTATCCCTGTGGTGGAACCAGCCCCGTAATATGCGCTAAGGGCAATCAGACAATATGCACCGGTCTGGGTGCTGAGCCAACCCGAATTGCATAGTTCGGCCGCTATGTCGCGTGCCAGGGGCGCCGCTTTTGTCTTCATGTTCATCAGGTTCAGCACCTCAAGGATCATAGCTTTATCACGAAGGCTGCTTCCGTAAGTTTCCGACATTTCGCTGTATGCGGGGACGGTTATTCCAATACCATTGACCAGTTGCCGGGCTACCTCGGGTTTCCCTGCAAGCAGGTAAGCCCCGGCAAGCCGCCATTTAGCGGTTATTGAAAGATTCTTCTTTTCCAGAAGTTTGTTCATTGATCCAAGTTCCGGGGATCGGGCAAGTGCCAGCGTATAAAGGCGGTAGGCCTGGGAAAGATCGTTGTTATACCAGGATTCATTGGCCGGCCATGAGATGGATTTCTCCCTCTGGAATGATTTCCATGCTGAAATAAAACCCGGAGGAATGGCAAATCCTTTTTTCTCAGCCTCAAGCATGAAATGCCCTGCATAGCTTGTCCCCCAGTCGTCGGCATATTGTGAACCCGGCCAGTAGCCAAGGCCTCCCCCCGTAATCTGGAATGACCTGAGCGACTGAATGGCCTCCTTGATGTTCTGTTCGGTGGCGGCAGAGGCGCCGCTTCCCATATCCACCATATCTTTCAGGTAAAGCTGTGGGAAGGCCGAAGAGGTAATCTGCTCAACGCATCCGTAAGGATAACGGATAAGATAGGTAAGCCATTTTTTCAGATCCAGAGGAGGCAGCGTGGAAAGTTCGAGAGAACCCGAATTGGTGCCCTTCATGCCCCTCACAGGAAATGTGGTATTCCAACTGTCGCCGGCAGGAATGGCCTTATCATACACATCGGTCACCGGCAAATTCGGATTCCTGATGTCGATCTCCATATTGTTTTCAGCCCTTTCCTTTCCGCTCACAGCCACGATCCTGATCTTTCCTGTTCCTATCATTTCAAGGGTCTTCAGGTCAAAAGTCACCATCTGGTCACCGGTGCTGTTAAAGGGAATATCCCTGGTGTCGCCCCCACTGACACTAAACAGTTCATTGGGCTCGATGGTTACTTTCACATTCCTTATCGACTTTTCCATGGCAAAAACGCTGACCGGAAGTTTCAGGGATTCTCCAGGGCAAAGTACCCTGGGAAGGGTTCCCTGGACCATCAGGGCTTTCTTTACCGGGGCAGTCAGTTCGTCGGAACCGTAAGCCCCCTTGTAACCTGCAACGACCATGATCCTCACCGATCCGATGTATTCCGGCATTTTGAATGTGGTAGTCCTGATCTCACCTTTTTTCAGTTCGAAAGGACCGAAGAAACGAACCATCGGCTTGAAACGGTTTGCCTTGAGGCTCCCCCGGTGCAGGATATCCTGGTCCCCTCCGATGCTGAGAATTCTTTGGAGATCCCCGCTAAAGGCCCCCATCACCTGGTCAAAAAGATCCCAGGTTCTGACACCGAGGGCTTCCCTTGCAAAGAAAACACTCCATGGGTCAGGGGTTTTAAACCGGGTGAGATCTAGCAACCCTTCATCAACAACCGCCAGGGTATAGTACATCGGCTTGCCGCCGGCTTCTTTCACACTGACGGAGGCAGTCTCCATGGGGGAGAGTTTACCCTTCAGACTAATGACGGGTTTGAGGTGGGTCGCAGGATCTTCCACAAATACCGGGAGCACCCCGTACAGCCTGATCGGAAGGTCGTTGATTCCCTGGGCATGAGGCTGGATGAGGGTGACGAACGCATAGCAGTTCGGGGTCATCTCCTCTGTGACGGTAAAACTGATCCCTGTACTGCCTTTGCTGGTAGGGGTCCAGAACGATTTCAGGACCCTTGATCCGTTTTCAACAGTCACCAAAGCCCGGCCGTCAGGCGAAGCAGGAAGAGTGATCTTAACCGTTTCTCCGACCTTGTACCTGGATTTGTCGGTTGTAAGAGTAAGCATCGAAGCGGCCTGCTTTTCTCCTCCGGGCATGCGGTAATAGCCCGGCCAGTCGACATAAACCACCTTACCCGCTATATGACCAGAAGAACGGTCGGTCACCTTGATCAGGTACCGGCCCCACTCCTCACTCGGGACCTTCAGAATGTATGTGCCTTTTCCTGAACTGGTCCTGACAGTTGCCGAATCCACAGGCCTCAGGTGGGAAGTGGAAACAAAATCCGCGGAGTTGTTCTCGGAGTCATCCCACCACCATCTCCACTCGAGCTTGAAGAGTTCGACCTTAAGACGGTTTGAAGGAATTGCATTGCCATCGGGATCGACGCTGACAAGATCAATGTCGTAGGATTTTCCGGTATACAACACCCGTTCCTGGGCCGACGGCTGGGGCACCCGCAGTCCGGCAAACGAAGTGTAAGGGAAGAAAGGAATGGTAAAGCGGTCGATGGAGAAATCGCCCCCATCCTCGAACACTTTGGTTTCGAAGCTGGCATTCAGCGCTCCCGGGGCCACGTTGGTCACATGGATCACCGGGTTAAAGGTAACTTTCCCTTCGCTGTTCAGCTTTCCTTCGAAAATGCTGATGTTCTCTGCAGCAAATCCTGCGGTAGGATTATCGAAGACGTACCCGGGAAACTGTTTGAATACAGTCACCGACTTTGTAAGTGTGAGACTCACCCCGGCTTTCAGCCCTCCCGCATTGGCCCCGGTAAGCCATGTGGCTTCAAGGGTCACCGGCGGGATCCGGTTCTTTTGCAGATAAGCTTTGCCGAAATCCATTTTTATCTTCAGGCGGTTGGGTTTGACAGTCTCTATCTTGAGGGTCTTCTGGAATTCCGATCCTCCCGCCCTCACCTTTGCCAGCCAGTTGCCTGTGGGCGCGGAGGACGGTGTAGCGGTCCGGAATGTATAAAATCCTCCTGCAGAAAAGTTCCGGACAAGACGGCAGACCATCTGGCCGGATGGATTCAGTAAGGAGAGGCTGACAGGATGGTTAGGAGGAAACTTTGCCAACTTATCCTCCAGCACGAAAGTCAGATAGATCGAATCTCCCGGCCGCCATACCCCTCTTTCGCCGTAGATAAAACCTTTAATTCCCTTCTGAACAGGCTCCCCGCTCACATCGAACATGGAAAGTGAGAGAGAGCTTCCATCGCTGAGCTTGAGATAGCCTCTTTCGCTTCCCTTCTCCGCAACCACGAAAAACGGTCTTGACTGCGCTTTGACCCTGGCCATGCCATCGGCATCCGTAGTGGCGGTTGCCAGAGGTTGCTGCTGGTAACTGTAGAAGACAACCTTGACCTCTTTCAGGGGTTTTGCTGTCAGCAGGTCGGTGACGAAAACAGTTAATTCATTCTCAGCGCCACCCTTTGCGATCATCCCGAAGTTGGAGGCAAAAACATTCCTGGTAACGGTTTTATTGAAATAGTAGGAAACCTTGGAGGGGTCGTCCCGTTCATTCCACCGGTAGTTGTTCCATCCCCCGTTCTCATCTTCATCATTGCCGTAATCGCTGGAATAGCTCCAATCAGGCCTGCTTTCATCCGGCCCGGTGTTTTTAATCACGATCATCTCCTGTCTTTCTGCCGCACCCCCCGAATCGCACGGGTAGGTCGAGTACTGCTTGTTAAAACCCAGGCTTACCGAATAAATGGCGCCGGGTTCGGCTTTCATGACAGTGGAAAGGTCGATGGAATATCGATTCCACCGTCCGTAGTCTGAGGCTCCATTCAGGGGGATGGTCTTTTTGAGGATCAATTTCCCCACACTGGCAAGGTCATAGGCACTTCCCATCTCGTTTGACTGCAGAAAATGGAGAATATTGTTCTGGTATATGCGGGTGACTTTTACATCGACGGCTCTCAGATTGACCGCTTCAAAAGGAAGCAGCATGCCGGCTGATGAGGGCATAATACTCCCCGAGCCTACAAACCTGACATTGGGCTTATTCTCATCGGGGGTGAGCTTCAGAACCAGTTTTTGCCCAAGTTCTTTTCCCTGGCTGTTTCTCAGGTTGGGTTCAACGGTAAGGGTGAGATCCTCCTTGTCGGCCGGTGGAAAGATGAATAGTTCATTATCCTGGCATGACAGGCGGAGTCCCTGGATCTTTCCGATGCGGACGATCCCTTCCAGGTTCTGGTCTTTTTTTAACGGATCGGTAAAGCTCAGCACGAAGTATGGATCTCCTGCGGCGACGTTTTTAACGCCGGAAAATTTGAAGTCGCCGAGCGGATACACCTCCTCACTAAGTTCCCTGTCGGTGACCGATCCGATGGGGTCGCCGTTAAAGCTGAGTCTTACGGATGAGACCTGGTTTCCACGGGAAATGCCCTGAAGCTGGAAGATATGTTTGTTGTTTTTTGAATCATGTTGCCAGGCCACGGCAAGGGTTTTGCCGTCCTGGTTTGCGCTGAGCATAAGTTCGACCGCACTGTCGGCGGAGGCATCCGCGGTGAAAAGGGTCCCGGTGATGGTCTCCCGGGTAAGATCGGATTCCGATTCAGCGTTGTGGTGGTCAATACTTACATCAAAATCCTGGCGCATGGTCCGGAACTGGAAGGTCATGGTCGCGAGGGAATCCGGAACAGTGATCAGTTTCGAAAGGAAAAACCGGACCGTAAACACCTTATCCTGCGGAAGAGGTTCATCCGGCCTGAATTCCAGGGTTCGGCCATCAGTCCAGGAAAGGGATCCTTTGACTGAAGGATTGATGTCGATGAGCTCTGTGTTTAAAGGGATGTTCACTGAGGAAGAATCCACAAAATCCTCATTCAGCCTGATCTTAATGGCGGACTGCGTGGAAACCAGACCGGAAGTGAATGCCTGGACATACTCTTTGAATGCAGGATTTGCCAGGATCAGGGAGCCCTTGTCGGAACGGCTACAGGAGATCATGAAGAGGAGAGAGGCAAAGAAAGCGGCAGTCAGACTAAAGGCCGAAGCGATGAGTTTTTTTCTCTGTGACATATACCGGGATTTTAATATTTTGGGATGAAAAGTTAAACTCCAAGTAAAGATAGGAAAATCCTGCGCAAATACTTTTCTCAAAATGTTTTACCTTTGCAGCCCTCTACCCCACACCCACACTACCTCCACTCACACACTCACACCCACTTCGCCCGGATGGCGGAATAGGTAGACGCGTTGGTCTCAAAAACCAATGGACGCAAGTCCGTGCCGGTTCGATTCCGGCTCCGGGTAC
>JBAXRT010000135.1:0-7544 GCA_037131065.1 bacterium
TGGACCAATCAAGGCTTTCTCTGGAACGGAAAGGTTTCACCGGAAAGCCCATCCGCGGGCAGGAGAACGCTCGAAGATGTTACCTGGATGGCCATTGTTGCGCCCCATGAGATGAAAAGCGATACCAACCGTTCAAAAGCGCTGATTCAGTCCATCCAGGGGTACCCTGAGCTTTTCGGAAAGGCCTTCGGAAGCGAAACGGTGACAATGAAGAATATGGGAAGGGCCATAGCTCAGTTTGTCAGAACCCTGGTTTCAGCCGATTCAAAATTCGACCGTTATCTCCGGGGAACAGCCCAGCTTTCGCCCGGAGAACTGAACGGTTATGTCCTTTTTATGACCGAACAGGGGGCCGACTGCTTCCACTGCCACGGTGGTGACGGGAATCCGCTCTTTACTTCCAATCTCTTCTTCAATAACGCAAAGGATTCTGTTTTTACCGATCCCCGCGACCGCGCTTCGGTAACAGGAAGTTCTGCAGATGTGGGCGCCTACAAAGCTCCGACCCTGCGGAACCTGATTTTCAGAGCGCCCTACATGCACGACGGCAGGTTCAAAACGCTCGGTGAAGTGCTCGATTTTTATAACACGAAACTGGTGTGGTCCCCCTCCGTCAGCCCGCTGATGCACCACATCGGAAACCACGGGATCCGCCTGACCTCCTGGGAACTGGCCGATCTGCAATCATTTTTGCTAACACTGACCGACACCACTTTCGTGTCGAATCCTAATTTCTCCCGCCCCGCCACACTCCCCGGCGAATAAACGACATTTGCCAAATCTTTTTATCTTTAACTCGTCATTCGTCATTAGTCACTCGTCACTCAAAATGGTTGTTTTTCCAAATGCAAAAATAAACCTCGGACTTCACATCACCGCCAAACGGGCTGATGGTTATCACGATATTGAAACACTTTATTATCCCATTTCCCTCCGCGACGCCCTGGAAATAATCCCGGCCCCTGATGGTCGTTTTCAATTTTCATCCACCGGGCTGGAGATCCCGGGTCACCCTGGCAGCAACCTCTGCATAAGGGCTTTTGAAATTTTGTCAGGTGATTTTGACCTGCCACCGGTGCACATATACCTCCACAAGGTGATCCCAATAGGAGCCGGGCTTGGCGGAGGCTCTTCCGACGGCGCATTTGCGGTCGGGCTGCTGAATAACCTGTTTACTCTCGGCCTTTCAGCTGAAACGATGAAAGAATACACCCTGAATCTTGGCAGTGATTGTCCGTTCTTTATTGAGAATAAACCTCTTTTTGGCTCCGGGCGTGGCGACAGGTTCGAACCTGCGCCGGTCGACCTTTCAGGATATTTCATCATGGTTGTAGTCCCCGGCGTCCATGTTCCGACTGCCGAAGCCTATGCCGGTGTTACTCCCCATAAATCTGCGGTCTCGCTCAGAGTGGTCCTTGATCAGGCTATGTCAACCTGGAAAGAGAACCTGGTCAACGATTTTGAATCCTCCGTTATTCAAAAGCACCCCATCATCGGGGAGATCAAAAACCGGTTATACCGATCCGGTGCCCTTTACGCAAGCATGAGCGGCAGCGGCTCGGCCGTATATGGACTATTCAAAGAGATCCCGGAACTTAAAGAGCGCTTCCCGGGCTGCTTTACCTTCGTAACACGTGACGCGTGACCACTCGTCACTCGTCACTCGTCACTACTTCGGTGCTTTCCATATCATCACAAAGGCGATGATACCGAAGATGATGTTGGGGACCCATACCGCAATGATTGGGGGAAGGTCTCCGAAGGTGGCAAACACAGTAAAGATCTGCATGAAGAGGATATAAACGAAAGTCAGGGCGAGACCGAAGCCAAGATGGAAGCCGATACCTCCCCGTACTTTCCTGCTGGAGACTGCCACGCCGATCAGTGTGAGGATGAGGGTGGCAAAGGGGGATGCGATCCTTTCATATTTTTTTACCTGGTATTTTACCACATCGGGATCACCACGAAGCTCTTTCTTCTTTATATGCTGGCGAAGCGTAAAGTAGTCCATGATCTTCACCTCCTCAATATTCTCCAGGAAATCGGAGGGCTGGAGGGGGATCACCGTATCGAGCAGTTGTCCCTTCTGAAAGGTCTCCTCCTCACCACGGATCTCCCTGATAAAATAGTTGTAGATCTTCCAGTGCGACCGGACGCTGTCCCACTCGATCCGCTCTGCCTTCAGCTTATATACAAGCTCCCGGTTCTCAAACCGCTCAAGGGAAAATTTCCATCCGGCATTGGTACGGTCGTTGAAGTTCTCCAGGAAAATATAGGTTCCCGGGTTGATTTGCCGGTGAACATTCTGGTCGGTAAATGATGTACGATCATAAATATACTGTTTCTCGAAAGCAAACATGCCGCGGTTTGTATAGGGGATAACAAAATTGGCAAGGATGAAGGAGAGCAGACCCAGGATGGAGGCCGAGATGATATAGGGCAGCAACAACCTCCGAAAGCTTATCCCGCTGCTGAGAATGGCAATGATCTCGGTGTTGGAGGCCATCCGGGAGGTGAAAAAGATGACGGCAATAAAGGTCAGCAGGTAACTGAAGAGGTTGATGAAGTAAGGGATAAAGTTGAAATAGTAATCAAAGATGATGGCGTGGAGCGGGGCATCCCGTTTCAGGAAGTCATCGATTTTTTCGGAGATATCGAAGATGATCACAATGAAAATGAGGAGGAGCAGGGTGAAGAAGAATGTTCCCAGGAATTTTTTTATGATGTAGAGATCGATCGTCCTCATCGGATCTTCATAATATGGATATAATCATTTTTTGCCGGCGGCAGCCATCCGGTCTGGATCGAGACCCAGAAATAATAGTCCCCGGGCTTATCTGGGGTTTTCAGCCGGATTACCGTATCGGCAGATTCACCCGGAATAACCATTTTCGAGATCTCCATGGTCTCGTGGAATTGATCAATAAACGCTCCGTCCCTGAAAATATGATATGTAAGGAATGATTGCTGGGTGGGATCCTGGTCAAACCTGAGGACACCCTTATCCGGATTTATGATCCTGACAAGGATCTCCACCTCCCGGCCGGCCGGAAAATCCAGCTCCCTGTTCATTACCCTGAGCGGGACCCGGTAAAACGACCGGAAGTTATCCCTCGTTCCGTAGTATGTAGTGATCCCGTTCTTTCCTGTGAAGGAAGAGCCGCCCGGGATCTTGATCCATGGCATGAAATGGGCAATAAAGACGGGCCTGCCCTGGTGCCTCTGTTCAAGGTCCATCCAATACCAGAACTGGGTGCGGTGTACATCGCACTCGTCCAGGCTGTTGGCCGTCTCTCCTGAATAGAACGAATATTTTGAGGCACGCTGGTACGAATCAAGGATCACTACCGGCTTGCCTTCCGCTCTTTTCTTCATCTCGCGGGTCCATTCATCCCAGCCATAAAGTTCACTCAGATTGACGGTCTTGCGGGGCAATCCGAGAAAATCATGAATGAGATAGATCCTGAAAAACAGAAATATAGCCATACTGACCAATGCCAGCGGCAGGATAATGCGGCGGACACGGAGGTTTTGCTCAACCGACTTATAAGTGAGCAGGATCATTGGCGCCAGGGCAGGAAGTGTCCAGTTTGCCTCCACGTTTGCGCGGAAGGTATAAAGGAGGAAAAAGACCATGACACCGATCGCGGTGAATTTTAGCGACCTTTCGAAGAGATCCTTCGGCTTGAACCGGAGTGTGTACCAGAAAAAAAAGAGAGAGACCAGCGGCCCGTAAAGAAGGATCTGTCCGGGAATGAATTCGAGGAAACCCTTCAGCATATCATAGGAAATGAAGGTCCGCTCCACGAGATGGTAATAAACCGTGGGGAAGCTAAGCCGGAAAGACCAGATGATGTGGGGGATGAAAAATAACACGGCTGATGCGGCTGCCAGGTAGAAGGTTCGTCTCTTTAGCAGAGAGGGATTCGACAGGAGCGTAAGAATGATGACAAGGATGCCGTTGTACTTGCTGTATATCATGGCAGCCATGACAAATCCCCACAGGATAGCCAGCCAGGGACTATCGTTTTCCAGGTATTTTTTATAAAGAAGGAAATAGAAAAGAATGAAGAGAAAAAGGGAGCCATCCGGGGCGGCAATGAAACCGCCAATATGCATGATCAGGACTGAAAAGCAGAGCGCGGCGAAAAGAAGGTAATCTTTTACTTCGGCCAAACGCATCATAAGGTAAATGGAGAGGGTAGATCCGATCACGAAAAAGAGACGAAGTCCGAGTTCATTATGAAAAATTTCGTAACCGGTCCGGATCATAAGCCCTACCATAGGCGGGTGTTCATAATATCCCCAGCTCAGCCGTTGTCCGTACATCCAGAACAATGCTTCGTCATCAAAAAGCCCGGTGAAGGCCCCCTGGAGCAGGTTGACGAGGAACCAAGCAGAAAGGATCAGCAGAATTGGGAGGAATTTTCCTCTCCATTTATCTTTCACCGGATTGCCGGGTTGGGTGTTCTGCATTACAGGCGTTGCATCAGTTTAACGACCATTTTATTCTTCCAGGCACTGAAGTTACCGGCGATTATCTGCTTCCTTGCCTCCTTCATGAGCCACATGTAAAATCCCAGGTTATGCATCGTGGCGATCATCGGCGCCAGCATCTCCCCGGCAATGAACATATGCCGCAGGAATGCCTTGCTGTAACCGGTATCGCAGAAGAGATCCCCTCCCGGCTCGAGCGGGGCGAAATCCTCGTTCCATTTCTCATTCTTGATGTTGATGATGCCGTCGCGTGTGAAAAGCATCCCATTCCTGCCGTTGCGGGTTGGTATCACGCAATCGAACATGTCGATACCGAGAGCGATGCTTTCGAGGATATTGGCAGGTGTTCCTACTCCCATCAGGTATCGCGGCTTATCAGCCGGGAGGATGCTGCATACCAGGTCGGTCATCTCATACATCATCTTTGCCGGTTCCCCTACGGAAAGTCCGCCGATTGCATTTCCCGGGGCATCGGACGAGGCGATGGTCTCGGCCGACTCTTTCCTCAGGTCAGGATAAACACTGCCCTGGACGATGGGGAAGAGGGCCTGTGTGTAACCGTGGCTGCATTCGGTATGGCCGAAATGCTCCAGGCACCGCTTCAGCCAGCGATGGGTCCTTTTCATCGATTTCCTGGCGTAATCCTCTTCGCATGGATAGGGCGTACATTCATCAAAAGCCATAATGATGTCGGCTCCTAATTGCCGCTGAACATCCACGGCATGCTCAGGGGTAAAGGTATGCTTCGAGCCGTCGATGTGCGATTGGAAAACAACCCCGTTCTCGGTGAATTTTCTGATGTCGGCGAGTGAATAGATCTGGTACCCCCCGCTGTCGGTAAGGATAGGCCTGTCCCACCCGTTGAACCGGTGCAAACCCCCGGCTTTTGCGATGGTTCCGGATCCGGGGCGAAGAAAGAGATGGTAAGTGTTCGAGAGCATGATCTGTGCTCCCACATCATCGTGCAACTCTTTGATGTGAAGAGCCTTCACGGCGCCGCATGTTCCCACGGGCATGAAAAAGGGCGACTCCACCTGGCCATGATCCGTGGTCAGGATCCCGGTCCTTGCAGATGATTTGCTATCTTTGCTGGTGATGGTGAATTCCATGATAAACCTTATGCCTGGCTCGTGACCGGCTTGGTTTTTAACGAAAATCCCGTTTTTTTGACAAAGGTAAATTTTATTCGGGGATAATAAATAACTTTGCCCCATCACCCTGTTAAATGATGTTAAATGCCTGAAGGTTTATTAGATCTGAGTCTGCTGCCCCTAACCCTTTTCATTGCCCTGACTTTCGTTTTCCTTATCCAGATCCTCTACTACCTGATTGTTTTCCGCCGGCTTGGATGGTACCGGCGTAAATCCGAACCTGCAAAACCGGCAGGTATCTCCGTTGTCATCTGCGCCCACAACGAGCATAACAACCTCAAAGAAAATCTTCCCCTGATCCTTGAACAGGACCATCCTGAATTTGAGGTGCTGGTCGTTGACCATGCCTCCGACGACGAGACTACCTACCTCCTGAGCGACCTTGGAAAACGTTATCCAAACCTGAAGACCATTGAGATCAGGCAGGATCTGAATTTTTTTACAGGCAAAAAATTTCCTCTCTCCATCGGCATCAAGTCGGCCAGCTACGATATTGTCCTGCTTACCGATGCCGACTGTAAACCTGCTTCCCGCGAATGGATCCGGCAGACCCAGTCATGCTATTCCGGAAAAACCGAGATCGTTCTTGGCTATGGCCCTTACAACAGGGCCAGGGGCTTGCTGAACAGGCTCATCCGTTTCGATACCGCCCATATCGCAATCCAGTACCTCTCTTATGCACTTTCGGGGATGCCATACATGGGGGTGGGGAGGAACCTCTCTTATAACAAGGAACTTTTCTACAGGAACAATGGATTCATCTCCCATTACAGGATCCGCTCAGGGGATGATGATCTCTTTATAAACCGGGTGGCAGGGAGAGAGAATACCGCCATCATGGTCGAGCCGGGAAGCTATACCTACTCCGACCCCAAAAAGTCCTTTGAGAAATGGGTCACACAAAAAAAGCGCCATCTCTCCACCAGTAACCACTACAGATTAGGGAACAAATTCATGCTTGCCGCATACTCTTTCAGCCTCTGGATGTTCTACATTCTCTTTATCCTGCTGCTGGCACTTAAAATTTCAATTTTCCCGGTACTGGCTGTTTTCCTTTTGAGACTCACCACGCAGTACATCATCTGGAGCCGCTGCCTGCGCCGCCTGGGTGAAAAAGATTTGTTACCTTTCGTGCTCTTTTACGAGATCATGCTCCTGCTGCTGAACTCCGGCATCATGATCGCCAACATGTTCCGTAAACCGACCAAATGGAAGTAACCGGCCATCTCACCGAGAAAGCACGACGCGATTACCTCCTTGTTCAGAAGGCGATCAGCAATGGTGATCAGAGCGCATATGCTACTCTGCTCAACAACTACCGCGATTCGCTCTATTTCATGATGCTGAAGATGACCAATAACCCGACCGACGCCGAAGACCTCACGATTGAAGCATTCGGAAAGGCCTTCAGGAACCTGGGCCAGTATTCATCAGATTTTGCTTTCAGTACCTGGCTCTTCCGGATCGCTGCAAACAACTGTATCGATTTTCTTCGGAAGAACCGCAGGATCCAGTTTGCCGACGGTTTTGCCGATGATGGAGAAGCTCCGGTCGATTACCCGTCGACTGTTCCTTCCAATACACTTGACCCGGAGGAGAAGGTCATCGAGAAGCAGAAAATTGCCCTCATGCACGAGGTGGTTGAGAAATTGAAGCCCCATTACCGGAACCTTATCGAACTCCGCTATTTCAAGGAGTGGTCCTATGAAGAGATCGCCACCGAACTTGATCTTCCGATCGGGACCGTGAAGGCCCAGCTTTTCCGGGCCCGCGAATTTCTCTACCAGATCCTCCGGAATTCGCAGGAGAAGATCTGACCGGTTTCATAAAATCCCGGAGGGAAAAAACGAAAATATTCCAATATGAAAGAGATTGATTTTAATTCAGCCATACTTC
>JBAXRT010000136.1:0-7531 GCA_037131065.1 bacterium
ATCGACACATCGATCGATTGCTTGGCGCGGTTGATGTATGCGATGCAGGTGTCGTCAACCGCCCTGTATATCCAGATGGCTTTGGGACCTGTGGCAACCGTGGTGTCGACCGGGCGGGTGAAGTAGATCTTCATCGTGCCGGAGGAGACCGACTCAGTGATGAAATTCTTGAGGCCGGAAAAGCCGGTATCGGGAGCGGCCACCGAAAAGGCCTGCACATAGATCAGGTCGGAGGGGTTGAGACCGGTCAATGACATGGAATGGGTGAGGCCGGTTCCCGAAGATGGAATATGTCCCTGCTCGAGTTGTGGTGTGCGCCCCCAGAAAAGTTCAGTCGTTCCTTCAATGTTTGTGGCCCAGCTCAGCGTAAAACCGGTTGTAGTAATGTTGCTCACAGACAGTGGTTGTGTGAAAAGGATGGAACTTCCGGAAATAATATCATTTTTGTCTCTCAGCAGCAGTTGATATCCCGCAGCAGGGTCGGTATAATGATACTGGGAACAGATCCCGATAAGGGTAACTTCATCCGTCGGAATGATCTGGCCTACAAGGTTCGATAAGGTGTTTATCCTGATCTGAGCTGTTTCACCACTTCCTGTAATGTTATAGTTTGAATTCCCGGCAAATACCCCGCCGCCATTGACAAAGGTCACTTTCTCCATCTTTAACAACTCACCTTCAAATTCTTCTCTCATCTCACCTGGAGTTATAACGATGGGTTCGGGCAGTGGTTTGCCTGAACCCAGCTTGGTAAAGGAAGTCACAGGATCTATTTCTAAAAGCTGGTTCCAAAGTTTTAAGGTTCCTGTGACAACAATTGAATCGCCTCTAAAAATGTCTGAGAAAGCATTATATTTATAAGCTGCAATGCCAGCTGATGCATCCTGTAAATAACGGATATCATTACCCAGTTCCGATCCATTTGTGACGATGCCCCTTACGGTCACTGTCGCACCCACGCCCATGGCCCTCGCTTCGGCTATTGTATTCTGCGCATAACCCTGGAAACCAAGGAGAATCAAACCCATTAAAATAAAACCAATCTTCTTCATAATTTCATATTTTTTATATCATTTTTCACTAACTGTATCACTTTATCCCCCATCTCCCATCCCCTATCTCTTAATAACTAATCGCAATCGACGCATTAAACGTCCTCCCTGTCCCGAAAAAGACCCCTGCCGAGGCCGCATCAAAATTCGTCGTTGATGTGGAGTAAGAGTCATTGTTTTTGGCATCAGCGATATACTTCAGGTTGAACAGGTTCAGGACACTGGCACGTAAATCAAGCTTGAAGTTTTTGAAAGTAAACCGGTATCCTGCATTGAGATCGACAAGGTAATAGACCGGAAGCTGCCAGGAATCTGGCGGATTTCCATTTGAATCCATAAAATTCGGAGTCAGCGAGGTCGGGTCCATCTGAGAGTAGTTCTTTGCAAAGAGTGTGAAACTTCCGGAGACATAGAGATATTTGATGATCTCCCAGCGAAGGCTTTCCATTAGCTGGAATTGTGCAGCATCTCCCACGTGAACACCCTTGGCATTGAAGGTAAGGCTGTCGAGGAGGATGCCCGTTGGATCATAAACATAGGCTGTGCCGCCGGATGTCCACCTCCAGTCGCCCCACGACACTACCTGGTCCCACTGAAGCTGCGGGATGGGTTTCCAACCAAACTCGATTTCAATTCCTTTATGGAATGCATCCACCCCATTGATGTTGGCCGGGTACTGGTCTCCGTCGATCATGACATAGAGGGGAGATTCGAGGGGTCTGTTTTTCCAGTAGGTGAGGTACCCATTGACATTAAGTGCAACCTTCTTGGTATTAAGGCTGTAGCCAAGTTCAAGCGCTTCGACAATTTCATTCTTCACATCCAGGTACTCCTTGTTGGCATTGTCAAAAACATTGTTAAAGCGCGGGGCTTTTGAAAGATAACCAAGGTTCAGGAAGACGTTGTTGTTTTTATTGATATTATAGTTCACCCCCCCTTTGACCGTAAATCCGGGAAAATATTTCCAGCGGGTTGAGGTGTACTGCGAAGCAGAGGAGTTATTATCATACGGAGTAGAGCCGATGATCGACAGGGTGTCGGTCAGACTGCCGTAATGCTTGATGACGAACACCGTATCTCCTTTTGTATATTGCTGGTCGCCGTTCAGCATCGAGTAGGTGATGTTCTGTGCGCCGTTGTAATAGAAAACATCTCCGTAGCCAACGGCCTGGGTGTAGGTATTTCCGTCGAGGACAATGTCCTTCTTCTTGAAATAATCCACTCTTTTGTAGGCCGAGAGGGCAGTAGTGAGGTTCAGGAAGGCGGTCCAGCGCTCTTTTTTGAATTCGAGCTGTGCAAAGATCCCGCCCCAGCGGACGAGCCCGTCGTTGTTGTAATAGATCTTGTCGCCGACCACCATGTTGTCGTACTGGTTTTTGTTGCGGTTGGCGTCGTCGCGTACGAAGTCGCCCCCGAGAAGGTCATAGACCTCTCCGTAGTGCTGGCCCTTGTAAGTTCTCAGGTCCAGGCCGCCGGAAAAGGTGAAGGCCGGGCTGATCTCCCAGCTGAAGGTTGAGAGCAGTCCGAACCAGTAGTGGTTGTTCACGCTGGCCCGGATGATCCCCTCGGAGCGGCGGGTGATGTCGGTCATGTTCCTGTCGTAATAACCCTGGTAATAGATCAGGCCGTTGGTGGGATCGGTGGTGAAGGTGGAGGTGATATAGGCCCCGCTTTTGGTGCTGGAAAAGTTGGTTGTCCCGCCCCCGTGGCCGATTGAGGTATAGAGAATATTGGACCAGTAGAACTTGTCGTTCACCCGCCAGAAATCACGGAGGCTGATCTGCGGTTTGAAGTAGTAGTTTTTGGATTGGGCGAGGGCTTCCGGGTTATCCTGGTAGACCTGTTCGCTGTTGGGACCCCAGTTCCAGCGGTTCACATATCCCCAGTTGGAGTTGTACCGCAGACCGTAGTTCCCCGACGAATCGGCCAGTCCCGGGCGGACGCCCTGTTTGATGGCATAATCCTTATCGAAGGTGGCAATTGATTTCATGTACGACCGCTGGGCGTGCTGCTGCGGCGCTCCCATGGCTGAAAAGGTAATGATATGACGGCCGATCTTTTTATCGATCCTCAGGTAGGCGAACCATCCTTTTGTCCAGGTATTGTCAACCCATCCGCTGCCCTGCTTGTAGGAGCCTGCAACCGTGATCCCCCAGCCGTGTTTCAGCTGGCCGGTGGTGACCCCGATGGAGGTTCTGAGATACCCGTCGCTTCCGAATTCCTGCTTGATGATCCCGCCCAGGTTCGCATCGATCCCTTTGGTGATGATGTTCATGGTACCCCCGACCGACGGGAGCGCCAGTTTGGATGCGCCAAGGCCACGCTGGACCTGGATACTCCGTGTTACCGCATCGAGACCGAACCAATTGGACCAGTAAACCCATCCGTTTTCCATGTCATTGACAGGGATCCCATCGATCATCACGGCGAGGTTCCTCTGGCTGAACCCGCGGATATTGATACGCGCATCGCCGTCGCCCCCCCCCTGCCTGGTGGCATAAACACCGGGGGTTTTGTTCAGGATCATCGGAAGATCACGACTGGCAAGCTCCTCCTGTATCTGCAGCGGCTTTACGTTGGAGAAGGCCACCGGGGTCTCCCTGGTCTTCGCAACGTCACCGACAACCTCCACCTCAGTCAGGGTCGGGGTTTTGAGATTAAAATCCTGGGAGAATTCCCCTTTCTCCACGGTGACATCCACCTCCTGCTGGATATAACCTACGTAAGAAACCTTCAGGTGGTAGGTTCCCGGGTCGACCTTGATATAATATCTTCCATCCATGTCGGTCACAACACCCTTACCGGGCCCGAAGAGAATGGTGGCGCCGATGAGCGTTTCATTGGAACCGGCATCGGAAACCACGCCCCGGATCATACATTTCTGGGCAGCAAGCAGGAAAGGCAACAGAGCAGTGACAAGTAAAAGGGTAATACGTCTGATCATATCTTCATAAATTTATTTGTTTGAGATAAGATAGGGGCAAACATTGCTATTTGCCCCTAAATTCAAAGGATGGTGTATAAGATCCTAGTTGACGATGATCTTTTGTATCACCTGCTGGTTTGAACTGCTGGTTACCCTTACCAGGAAAATACCCGGAGAAAGATCATTAACTTTAACCATCACTTCACTTTGCCTCGAGTCGTATTTCCTGAAGAAAATCGACTGCCCGGCAGGTGAAATAACCTCAACCGATGCCACAGTTGAAGTGGAGATCACGGTAAACTGCCCGTTAAGAACAGGATTTGGCTGAATAGTGATCTTTTCAGAGCGCTGGATCTCATTAACGGCCTGTGAGGTTTTACAATCGCACCAGTGGGAACCGAGGCTGTCGAAGAAATTGGCTGGCAGGGTATCATATTCCCTGAGTGCATAGAAACTATTTGGGATGCCTCCTGTAACTGAATCACCATAATGGTTCATGGCGATCCGGTCGATCCCGAACTTCACGGTATGCTTACGCACGAGGCTCTTACTTTTTGTAAGGTATTCACCGGTTCCAAGGATATAGGGCTTGGTATCGGTCCATGCTCCTGACGGGGTATAAGTTCCCTGCCAGTTCTTTGGCCTTACGCCGATCTCACCGAAGATGTCGATGTCTTTCCACGTGCCATCGTTCTGTTTCTTCTGGAGTGAAACAGCGTCATCCCCGTTCCAGAAAACGCAGTTTCCGCCTGGTGTCGGGGGGGTGGTGCCGTAGGCATAGGGAGCCAGCCAGTTGGCCTTCTTCCTCAGTCCCGGCCATACCATGGTGTCCTGTCCTGCAGGAATAGTATCCTGGATAATTACGAATGTTTTATACGGATCGATCGTCCCCATCGGATAAACCACATACTGGATATCCTGGTCGGAGGTCGAGCTCCCGTTGGAAAAACGGACGATGCGGTATACATTGTCCAGTGTTATCGGGCTGCTGGTGGGATTGTATAATTCCACACCCTTGTTGTTATTCCAGCCTTCGATATGTTCCGACATAAAAATGTCAGCACAGTTGGTTTGTGCAAAAAGGAATCCGGCCGGAAACAAAAGCGTTAAAAGAAGTAAAAGTTTTTTCATGTGATCTATTTTTAAGGTTTATAGGGTTGTTATCAATCTAACAAAAATAAAAAAAGAATGATGGCGGATCACGGGTTATTTGATAAATGTTAGTAACTTTTAAAATGATTTTGGTTACCCAGGAGCGGTTCAATTTTTTCAATGGCCTTCTCAATGGAGGTCACATCACGGAAAGCGATGAAGAGTTTCTCCTTTTCCTCCTTCATGGTACAGTAGGCAGGATGGTTCTTCATGTATTCGAGGATGTGGGTAAATCCGACCGACTGGAAATAGGGAGAGTCAGGGTTGCTGACAAAATAGGCCGTGAGCCTCCCGTTCCTGAGTGCCAGTTTCTCAAACCCGGCGGCCCTCGAGAGCCATCTGAGACGGATGGTATGGAGCAGTGATTCTGTCTGCGGCGGAATGGGTCCGAAACGGTCGGTAAGCTGCGCTGTGAATTTCAGCAGGTTCTCTTCCGTTTCAACGGAATCCAGCTCCTTGTATAGATTCAGCCGTTCGGTGATATTGGTAACATAATGGTCGGGGATAAGGATCTCCAAATCGGTCTCGATCACGCAATCCCTGACAAACTCTTTCGCCACCTCCTCTCTGAAGAGATCCCTGAACTCGGTCTCTTTCAGTTCAAGCAATGCTTCATCAAGGATCTTCTGGTACATCTCGAACCCGATCTCGGAGATGAAACCGCTCTGTTCCGCCCCCAGAATATTCCCGGCTCCCCGGATATCAAGATCGCGCATGGCAATGCTGAACCCGCTGCCCAGGTCGGCAAACTCCTCGATTGCCCTCAGCCTCTTCCTGGCTTCATCCGAAAGCGACGACATGGGTGGCGCAAGCAGGTAACAGAAGGCTTTTTTGTTCGACCGGCCTACCCTCCCCCTGAGCTGGTGAAGGTCGCTGAGCCCGTAGTGGTGGGCATCATTGATAATAATGGTGTTGACATTCGGGATGTCGAGGCCCGATTCGATGATGGTGGTGGCCACCAGGACATCGTACTCCCCCTCGATGAAATCGACCATGATCCGCTCCAGCTTTGCCCCCTCCATCTGGCCATGGGCAATGGCGGTTTTTGCCTTCGGTACCGCCCGCTGGATCATCCCCGCAACATCCATGATATTCTTCACCCGGGTATTAACGAAAAAGACCTGTCCTCCCCTGGAGATCTCAAAATGGATGGCATCCCGGATGATCTCTTCGCCGAACGGGTGGATCTCGGTCTGGACCGGGTAACGGTTTGGCGGGGGTGTATTGATGATCGAGAGGTCGCGGGCTCCCATCATGGAGAACTGCAGCGTACGGGGGATCGGCGTCGCCGTAAGCGTGAGCGTATCGACATCCACCCGGAGCTGCTTGATCTTCTCCTTGGCCGAAACCCCGAACTTCTGCTCTTCATCGATGATCAGAAGACCAAGATCCCTGAATTTAATATCCTTGCTAAGCATCCGGTGGGTGCCGATCAGGATGTCGATCTTTCCCTCCTCCAGCTCTTTCCTGATCTTCGTTTGTGCCTTGGCTGATTTGAAACGGCTGATGTAATTGACCGTACAGGGAAAATCACGGAGCCGGTCCGAAAAGGTCTTGAAATGCTGAAGGGCGAGAATGGTCGTAGGGACCAGCACAGCCACCTGCCTGCTTTCCGAGACCACCTTGAACGCTGCCCTGACGGCGATCTCCGTTTTGCCAAAGCCGACATCCCCGCAGATCAGCCTGTCCATCGGATAGGGAGCCTCGAGGTCTTTTTTAACATCCACCGTCGACTTGATCTGATCAGGAGTATCCTCATAGATAAAGGAGGCCTCCAGCTCAGCCTGCAGGTAGGTGTCGGGAGCACAGGCAAAACCGTCCACCGCACGCCGCCTGGCATAGAGACGGATCAGGTCCTTTGCAATGTCCTTGACCCGGCTCTTGGTCTTGTTCTTCAGCTTGTTCCAGGCATCCGAACCCAGCCTGTTCAGCGTGGGCGCCGAACCCTCCCTGGCAATGTATTTCGATATCCTGTGAAGCGAATGGATGCTCACATAGAGCAGGTCGTCATTCTTGTAGATCAGTCGCATCGCCTCCTGCTCCCGGCCGTTGTTCACGATCTTCTCCAGCCCGTCGAACCGCCCCACGCCATGATCGATGTGCGTGACCCAGTCGCCCGGCTTCAGGTTGTAAAGCTCCTTCAACGTCAATGCCTCCTTTTCGGCATAACCATCGCGCAGATGGAACCGGTGATACCGCTCAAAGATCTGGTGATCGGTGTAACACACCAGCTTCAGGTCCCTGTCGATGAAACCCTCATGGAGGGAAAAGGTCAAGGTGGAAAGCAGATCGTTAGGAGTGACGAGTGACGAGTGACGAGTGACGAGTGACGAGTGACTGGTGTCTAGTGACGAGTGACTGGTGTCTAGTGACGAGTGACTGGTGTCTAGTGACGAGTGAC
>JBAXRT010000137.1:0-7526 GCA_037131065.1 bacterium
AGTCCTGCACAACGCTTTTTTTTTCAAAGATATGCCCTTTTGTCTTATCTTTACGCATCCTTGAGACCTTTTGTATCTGACATTTAAACGTAGCCTGACCATGAAGATTGCTGAAAAACTTTTTCTGCCTCTTATCCTGGGATTAATGATGATTGCCGAAATCCTTCCGGCACAGACGCCGGTCCCCAACGGAAGTTTTGAGGATTGGATAAACAATGGAAACTCATCCGATCCGCAATACTGGGATACACCGAATTATGAACTTATGCAGATTCCCTACTTTGGATCAACGGTAGTAAACAGAACTACCGACCATTACGGGGCAGGCAGTTATTCAGTAAAGCTTGAATCCAAGCATATCACTATTCCGCCTATCGACGTACCCGGTTTTATTACACTTGGAAAGCTCAATATTGATATGGTTTCCGGAAACTACAGCGTTACCGGAGGTATTCCAATAAACGATAAACCAACCCATCTGAAGGGATACTATAAGTTCATTCCCAGGGGTGGCGATTCGACCCTGGTCGGGATCGGCCTTTTCAAGACCAACGGTGGATTTCCCGATACGGTTGCCTTTGGAATTTTTACCACAAAAATTGCGGCTCCCGACTGGACACCATTCTATATATGGATTAATTATGAGAAAGATACCCAGCCGGATACCATGAACATCATTGCCTTGTCTACAGCCCAGGCCTCATTTTCTACCCCTGGCACCCTGCTGTACCTCGATGAGCTCTCTCTCGATTATACTACCTGGGTGAACGGCAACGAACCTCCCGGGGGCATTAATGTATACAATGACCGTGAAACAAAGCGTCTGATCATTTACTGCGATTTTCCCGAACCTGAAAATATCATGGTGCTTTTGTATAACAGTATAGGGCAAAAAATATATTCCTCATCTGAAAGGAATATCATGACCGGGAAGACCATTATTCCCTACATGAATGCCAGGGGTGGACTGTACATCCTTGAAGTGATCCATTCCGGCAGGAAATTTTACCGCAAGTATATTTTAAATTCCTGAAAGATGGATACGCGTAAAGTGAAGACCGCCATCGTCCAGATGCGATGCGTTCCGGAGAAGGGCCGGAATATTGAGCATGCCATTGAAAAAATCCGGGAGGTTGCCGGGCAGGGGGCGCAGGTCGTCTGCCTTCAGGAGTTGTTTGCATCGACCTATTTCTGCTGGGAGGAAAACTATGATTACTATAACCTCGCAGAGCCTGTTCCCGGCCCCACCACCGATCAGTATTGCGCTCTTGCAAGTGAACTTGATGTGGTGATCATTGCCTCACTCTTCGAGAAACGGGCCGGAGGCGTTTATCATAACACTACTGCTGTGATCGATGCCGGCGGAAATTATCTCGGGAAGTACCGCAAGCATCATATTCCCGATGATCCCGGGTATTATGAGAAGTTCTATTTTACACCGGGTGAACCCGGTTACCGGATTTTTGAGACGAAGTACGCCAGGATCGGCGTTCTCATCTGCTGGGACCAGTGGTATCCTGAAGCAGCACGGATCACCAGCCTCCTGGGTGCAGAGATCCTGTTCTATCCGACCGCCATCGGGTGGGCTGCTTCACAAACGGAGGGTTTGAACAAGATTCAGTTTGAGGCCTGGCAGACGATCCAGCGTTCACATGCCATTGCCAACGGATTATTCGTGGTTGCAGTGAACCGTACCGGGCAGGAGGGAAATATGAACTTCTGGGGAGGTTCCTTTATTGCAGGTCCCTTCGGTGAAATGCTCTTTCAGGCTTCGCACGATAAGGAGGAGATCCATGTTGAGGAACTTGACCTCAGTCAGATCGACGAGATCCGTGTTCACTGGCCATTCCTCCGCGACCGCCGCATCGACAGCTACGGACCGATATTGAACAGGTATATTGATGAAGAAGAAGTGACTAATGACGATTGACTAATGACTATTCAATCAGATAGATCTTTTCCCAGGGATCTTGGCTACCGTTTCCCTGCCGAATGGGAGCGTCACAGGGCAACCTGGCTCAGTTATCCTCATGACGACTCTTACTCATGGCCGGGTACGTTATCGAGGATCTTTCCATTTTATAACAGTTTTATTAAAGAGATCTCAAAGGGGGAACAGGTTTGCATCAATGTGAGGAGTGAAGGGTTAAAGCAAAAGGTCGCCCTTGATCTGGCGGCCATCGGGGTCGATCCGGCGAAGATCACTCTGCTGGTCCATCCGACCAACGACGCCTGGTGCAGAGATCACGGGCCGGCATTCCTGGTGAACCCGGCAGCTAAAGATCCGAAAGTGATCGTCAGCTGGAGATACAATGCCTGGGGGGAGAAGTATGATCATGACCTGGATGAACAGATCCCCGGACTCGTCGGGAAATACCTGGACATTCCGGTTTTCTATCC
Organism: bacterium; assembly: GCA_037131065.1. Taxonomy (GTDB): domain Bacteria; phylum Bacteroidota; class Bacteroidia; order Bacteroidales; family FEN-979; genus JBAXRT01. Next base: position 2,401 of record JBAXRT010000137.1, read on the forward strand.
CGGGATCGTAATGGAAGGGGGGGCAGTGGAGTTCAACGGCAAGGGAACTTTGCTGACAACCACGCAATGCCTGCTTCACGAAAACAGGAACCCGGACCTTCTCCAGCATGAGATCGAGGATTTCCTGAGAAATTTCTACGGAGTGGACCAGATTCTGTGGCTCGATGAAGGGATCGAGGGTGACGACACCAACGGACACATCGACGACATTGCACGCTTCTTCAAACCTGACGGGATTGTGACCATGGTAGAACCTAACCGGTCGGATCCCAATTCAGCGATCCTGGAGGCAAACCTGAAGAGATTGAAAACCTTCCGTTTGTCGGATGGCAAACAGCTCGATATTGCCGAGATGCCGATGCCAAAATCCGTAACCTATGAAGGCCAGCGCCTGCCGGCATCTTATGCCAATTTTTATGTTTCCAACAATGCCGTAATCGTTCCAAACTTCCGCTGCAAGGAGGATGACCGCGCCATGCGTATCCTTGAGGAGTGCTTCCGCGACCGCAGCATCATCGGCATCGATTCCGTTGAAATTATTTGGGGACTTGGTTCGTTCCACTGCCTGTCGCAGCAGGAACCCATTTGAGTGACGAATTACGAGTGACGAGTGACGAATGATTGAAGTTTGCCGACTGCCGACTGTGGACTGAGGACGGAAGACTCAACCCTGGCTACGAAGCATATGGTCAGCAATAACAAGCGCTGCCATTGCCTCAACGATCGGAACGGCACGGGGAACAACACAGACATCATGCCGGCCTTCGGCAGTAAAGGTGATCTGGTCACCGTTACGGTTCACCGTAGTCTGCTCCATGCCAAGGGTGGAGATGGGTTTGAATGCCACGTTGAAGGTGATATTCATCCCGTTGCTGATACCCCCCTGGATACCACCGGAGTGGTTTGTCCTGGTCCTGATAAGGTTATCATCAAGGATGAATTCATCGTTATGCTGTGATCCTGTCATGGTTACGGCCCGGAAACCAGCGCCATACTCGAAGCCCTTTACCGCGTTGATCGAAAGCATCGCCCTGGCCAGGTCGGACTGCAGTTTTTCAAAGAGCGGATCACCGATCCCGGCAGGAACACCTCTGATGATACACGAGATCACTCCTCCGGCGGTATCGCCTTGCTCTTTCAGGGCATGCAGGTGATCGAGCATCTTCTGGGTGGTCTTTTCATGGGGACAGGAGAGCGGAGAGAGCAGGACCAGTGCGGGATCGGCCAGGGAAAAGTCATCCGGAAGGGCATGGGGACCGATCTGTTTTACATACCCGGTGACCGAGACCTTCTCAGGCGACAAAAATTGCTTTGCAAAGGCGCCACCTGCAACGATGGAAAGGGTGGTTCGGGCCGAGGAGCGTCCCCCTCCACGGTAATCCCTGATCCCATACCGGGCCTCATAGGTAAAGTCGGCATGCGACGGCCTGTAAAGCTCTTTGAGGTGGTCATAATCTTCGGGACGATGGTCTTTGTTGTAGACGAGGAAGGCAATGGGTGTGCCGGTTGACAGTCCTTCATAAATTCCGGAAAGGATCTCGAGTTTGTCATCCTCCTTGCGGCTGGAAGCAAACGGATATTTGGCAGGATTTCGCCGGTTGATCTCGGATTGAATGAAATCGGTGTCGATGGAAATCCCTGAAGGAAACCCGTCGAGAACGCCTCCGACAGCCACTCCGTGTGATTCTCCGAAGGTTGTCAGTACCAGTTGTTTTCCGAAAGAATTTCCAGCCATCAGGTTAGCTGCTGCTTAAGAATCTTCATCTTCGCTTCCATCACCTTTAGGTCATTCTTGGCTTTATCGATCTTCTTCTCGAACTCTTCTTTAAGGATGGCAGCGTTCTTTGATTTGGCAAGAAACCCGATATTGTTTTCCCACAGGTTGATGTCATCACGCATCTTAGTGATCTTTCCGCTGAGGAACTCCTTCTCGCGGGTTATGACCCGGCGAGCCTGGGGATCATTCTTGATGTTCTCGATCTTGCTCTTATACGTCATCGTACTGATCTCGATTTCACTGATCTTCAGCTTGTCGAGATGTTCGTTGACAATTGTGCGGAATTCATTGTAAAGCCGGTCCTTCTCCTTCATCGGGATATGCCCTATCTCGGTCCATTCGCGCTGAAAGTTCTTCAGCACATCAAGGTTGGCATTTTTATCGTCGCCGTATATATACTCTTTCATCCTTTTCAGCAGGTCGAGCTTCTTGTTCAGGTTCTCCTCTTCATGCGACTGGATATTGGAAAAGTAGGATGATTTTGCATTGAAAAACTCATCGCAGGCGGCGCGGAATCTTTTCCAGACCTTGTCGGAGTGTTTCTTCGGAACAGGACCGATCTTCTTCCATTCTCCCTGGATATGGATAAGGTCGTTGGTGGTCTTTTTCCAGTCGGTGCTGTTCTTCATCGATTCGGCCTGGAGGCACAGTTCAACTTTCAGATTGTAATTATTGAACTGCTGCTCCTTGAGTTTGTCGAAGAACTCCTTTTTGGTTGTAAAAAAATTATCCAGACTGGTCTTGAACTTGGTCCAGATCTCGTTGTTATGCTTTTGGGGCACCGGTCCGATGCTTTTCCATATTTTTAGCAGTTCGTTCACTTTGTTGGTGTTGTCCTGCCATTCGCGGATGGTCTCATTTTTCAGTGTGAGCACCTCTTCGGACTGCTCGCAGAGGGCTACCTTGGTCTCCAGGTTCTTCTCCTGTTCCTTTTCGATCAGGGAATAGTGTTCACGGCGGCGTTCATTGATCTTCTCGGTCGCATTTTTAAAGCGTTCCCAGATCTCATCTTTTTTGTCGGCAGGTGCGGGGCCTGTCTCCTTCCACTCTTCGTGGTATTTCTGAAGTTTCTTGAATGATTTGATGATGGAGGTTTCCAGGAGCAGCTCCTCGGTCTTTTCACAAAGCGCCATCTTGGCCTCGAAGTTTTTCTTCAGGTCGAGATCCTTCAGCTCTTTGTTGAGCTTGACCTTTTCAAAGAACTTTTCGACCAGGAAATGGTAGTTCTGCCACAGGTTGTTGATCTCGGTACGGGGAACCATCCCGATCTCCTTCCATCTATCCTGCAGGGTTTTGAATTCATCGTAGGTCTTCTTCAGGGTCTCCTCAGAACTGATCAGGTTCTTCAGGTCTTCAAGGATCTGCTGCTTTTTCTTCAGGTTCGCCTGTTTTACCTTTTCCTGCTCTTCGGTATGACGGGCCTTGTTGGCCTTATAAATGCTGAAAATTTCGTTAAACCGGACGTCCAGCTCATCTTCCTGTACTGCCTCCAGCTCCTCTTTGGTGCCTCCCTCCTCCATCACATGTTCATATTTCTGGAGGTTCTCCTCTTTCTTCTTTTTCAGATAGGCGACCTTGATCAGGGCGATCCGTGTTTTTACGGCATTGATGTCGGACTCCTGTATAGCCTTTGCAAGGAGATCGACCAGCTCGGCACGTGTGTTCTTCCCGTAATCATCGGCGTTTTCGCCGGCAAGGTGTATGACGGTCTCTTCGGTGATCTCATCCGGGTGTTCCTCCGGATGTTCAATCTTCAGATCGGCCAGGTCATGATCGCTCTTTTCGGTAATGATTGACTCTTCTTTTTCGTTCTGACCGGGGTCAGTAGGGAGCTCCGTTTGATTGGTTTCATCTGCTACTGTTACAGGCTGAGCATTCTCCTCCTGCAAAGGGATATTCTCCTTTTCAGGATTCTGAGGGGTGTTTTCGTTGGTTTCCATTGATTTGTAAAATCATCTATTCAATAAATGTTCAAGTGTCCGACTAATGCCGGTATGATGGTTCAAAAAGGGAGGCAAAATTACTAATATTTTCTTACATCTCAATAAGAACTGGTTTTCAAATAACGAGTGACGAATGACGAGTGACAAATAATCTGTCAGTCAGAGATTAACCATTGAATTATTCGAATTTTAATTCGTCACTCGTTACTCGTAATTCGTCAATCATCAGGGCATGGCTCTGCGGTTGAAGATGATATATCCGAAGTTAAAATTGAGCATAAAGGGTTCCGGGGCTTTGTCGAAGTAATTGACGCTGAAGCTTACCGGGCCGAGGGGACTGTTGTATACCAATGAAGTTGAGGCGATGTAGGAGCGATAACTGAATGGGGGCCCAAGGTAAGCAGTATGGTCAAGGTCATTGGATTTGATCTGCTGGTAGGGCTGGTAGACATATCCCTCGAGCCGGTACTCGATCTTTTTATAGATCCTTAAAACCATTTTAAGGCCGAAGCCGGCGTAGTTTAAGGCTCTGTACGCAGGAAGAAACATGGTCTGGCTTTCAGGGATTGGCTGGAAAGCAGGTGCATAAAGCACACTGGAGGTATAGTTTGCAAACAGTGGCTGGTTCGAGATTGAACCTTCAGCGTAGAAACCGATTTTGATTGGGCCGAGGCTTTGGAAATAGTTGTCGTAGATAAGCTTCAGACGGAACCAGTCGTGGTATTCGGTCACCAGTTTCTTACTCTCATTGGTGGATCCGGGGATCAGGTCCTCCACCCCGTTTACATATGAAAAGCTCACCTTGAGTTTAGCCCCTGCACTGGCAAACTGTTTGCGGTTCAGTCCGTTCAGTTCAAAGGCCACGGAGGGAGCGAAGAAATTAAAACTGGTCTGGTCGGCTGTATTCGTCCTGCTGAAGGTATTGGAGGCATAATATTTTGATGCTGTAAAGGCATAGGTTGCACCCAGGATGATGGCACCCTTGTTGGTCACTGGGAATCCTCCGCGCAGGTCCCCGTAATATTCGCGTTCGATGATATAGCTTGGATTTTTATCATCAAAAAAGAAGATCACATTTTTGAAGTAGTTGAAATGGTTGTAAGCATAGGAGGCTTCCAGGAACCAGGGGACCCGGGAGTTGAAGTCGATCCTGGCCCCGAGTTTCGCACCCGTATAGAATCGACCGAAATAGCCATTGGCCATAAAATGAAGGGCCTTGGTCCAGAGGTATTTGTAATTCAGTTCTAGAAAGGCCATGCTGGAAGCGCCAAGCGAAAAGTTACCACCAAACTGGACACCGAAGTTGTCGGCCTTCTGGACGTCAAGGTTAAGATTGTAATAACCGGTATGCGGATCGTATTCTGCCACCGGAAAGATCTTTTTGACCATTCCCTGGTCGATCAGCC
>JBAXRT010000138.1:0-7456 GCA_037131065.1 bacterium
GAACGATCGTGCCCTCCCCTGCCGGAAATGCTCCGGCACGTGCAAAGACCTCTGAGAAACTCAGGGATTGGAAGGTAGTAAAGATCAGGAACATCCCCAGCAGGAATCCCAGGTCGCCTATGCGGTTCATGATAAAGGCCTTTTTCGCTGCATTGTTGAACTCCTGGTTTTTAAACCAGAATCCGATAAGCAGGTAGGAACAAAGCCCAACCCCTTCCCAGCCGATGAACAGGATCAGGTAATTCGCCCCCATCACCAGGAGCAGCATAAAGAAAACGAATAGGTTCATGTATGAGAAGAAGCGGCTATAACCTTCGTCTCCTTTCATATAACCGACGGAATAAACATGGATGATAAAACCAACCCCGGTAATGGTCAGCATCATTAGTATGGAGAGAGGGTCGATCAGGAATTCAAATGATATATTAAAGCCGCTGAAAGCAATCCAGGAAAACAGGTTGTGAAGTGGTGAAGTGGTGAAGTAGTGAAAATTAATTAAAACGATCAGCGATAAGATAAAAGAGATTAAGATTGTTCCGGGGCCGAGGATGGTGGTCCATCTCTTTGGGACTGAACGAAAGCCCAGTCCCAGGATCAGAAATCCGATCAACGGAAATAATGGAATTAAAAATACTATCAGATCCATCATTATATTATTAAGCAGGTCGGCCTGGCCATTTCACCATTTTTGCTTACCATTTAAGTTTATTGAGCACATTGATATCTATCGAATGTGTTGTCCTGTAAATCAGTACGACGATCGCCAGCCCGATGGCAACCTCGGCTGCCGCCACTACCATGATAAAGAAGACGAAGATCTGTCCGGCGGGGTCGTTCATGTAGGCTGAAAAAGCTGCCAGCAGGAGGTTGATGGAATTGATCATCAGCTCGATCGACATCAGGATCACAAGGGCATTGCGTTTGATCAAAACCCCGACCACTCCGATACAGAAGAGCATCGAACAGAAAAACAGGTAATAGGTGATCGGGATCGTGTTTAAAGCAGGTTCCATTTTTTACTTTTATTCTCCTGGAAACTCGTCACTAGTCATTAGTCATTCGTCATTTCATTATTATATCTGCTCCTTTTTACTAAGCAGAACCGCTCCCACCATTGCCGTTAAGAACAAAATCGAAGAGACTTCGAACGGCAACAGATAATCCCTGTAAAGCACCCTGCCCAAATTTTTTACAAGGCCCAGTTGCGAGAGCATCGGATCCGATATCTTTTCAATCTCATATCCCCTGAAAATACCGATCAGGACGATCCCAAGCAAACAACTTGTAATGATCGCCAGGATCTTTACCCAAACAGGTTTTTGGGAGCGCTCATCCTTGTTAAGGTTCAGCAGCATCACAGTAAAAAGGAAGAGCACCATGATGGCCCCGGCATACACGATCACATGAACCACTGCAAGGAACTGGGCATTCAGCAGGATATAGTGACCGGCAATTGCGAAGAAAGCCAGGGTCAGGTAAAGAACGCTGTGGATCGGTTTTTTCGACAGCAGGACCATCACCCCGGCATAGAGCGCCAATGCTGATAAAAAATAAAATATATACTGCGTGAACATGTTTACCTGTTGTGACTGTACTTCTTCTCTTTTTTAAAGGAAAGCACCGCCGGCGTTTGTCTTTTTGAAACATCAATTCTTTTGTCCGGATCGGGCGGTTCCAGCAGAATCTCTTTCCCGTAGATGAATTTATCCCTGGTATATTCCGACTCGACAGTGCGTTTGGTCAGGAAGATCGCCTCTTTCGGACAAGCCTCTTCGCAGAGTCCGCAGAAGATACACCGGAGCATATTGATCTCATAAACCGCTGCATATTTTTCCTCGCGGTAGAGATTCTCCTCTCCCTGTTTCCTTTCTGCCGCTACCATGGTGATAGCTTCTGCCGGACAGGCCACTGCGCACAGTCCGCATGCCGTGCATCTCTCCCTTCCCTCGTCATCCCTTTTCAGTACGTGCTGACCACGGTAGATCTCCGAGAACTCCCTTCTGACCTCCGGGTACCTTATGGTGGTCTTCTTTCGAAACAGGTGACTAAAGGTGATCCCCATTCCGTTCAGAATAGCCGGCAAATAGATCTTCTCCCAGAAGGACATCTGCTTCCGGGAAACGGTTTTTGATCTGTTTGTCAGGTTCTGCATTTCGATTATCCTCTGATCAATATTACCAATCCTGTAATTACTACATTCAAAATCGCAAGTGGTATCAGGACTTTCCACCCCAGCCGCATCAGCTGGTCGTAACGGAACCTGGGCAGCGTCCAGCGGATCCACATAAAAATGAACCCGAAAAATGTGATCTTCAGGAAGAAGATAAGGAAGCTTACAAGGGCGAACAGGTTCGGGGACAGCCCCAGTTTATCTATGAACGGAAAATGGTAACCCCCCAGGAAAAGCGTGGCCATTACGGCACCGGAAATGAACATGTTGATGTATTCCGAAAACAGGTAGAACCCGAGTTTCATGCTGCTGTACTCAGTGTGGTATCCTCCAACCAGTTCGGTCTCGCATTCCGGCAGATCGAAGGGTGCGCGGTTTGTTTCAGCAAATGCGCACACCAGGAATATCAGGAAGCCAAGCGGCTGCACCCAGATATTCCAGAGTCCCTGCTGCTGGTTCACGATCTCACGCATGCTAAGGGAGCCGGTCATCATTACGATAGAGATGATCGACAGGCTCATTGCCAGCTCATAGCTGATCATCTGCGATGATGCCCTGACGGCGCCTAACAGGGAGTACTTGTTGTTGGAGGCCCACCCCCCGATCATGATGCCATAGACCCCTACGGATACAATGGCGAATATGTAAAGGATACCTATGTTCACATCCGCAACCTGCAGGGCGTAAGTCTTGCCGTTGATAACCAGGTCGGGGCCCCAGGGAATGACAGCGCTGGTTAGGCAGGCGACGAACATTGTGAGGGAGGGACCAAGAATGTACAGGAATTTGTCGGCGGTGTTGGGCATGAACTCCTCCTTGAAGAAGAGCTTGATCCCATCGGCAAGCGGCTGAAGTAATCCCCAGGGGCCGGCACGGTCGGGACCGAGGCGGTCCTGGAACCAGCCTGCCACCTTCCGTTCAATAAGGGTCGAATACATGGCGACCAGAAGGCTCATGACAAGGATCACACTTGCCAGGATGGTTTTATATATGATTATTGTCGTCAAGCCTATCGTTCAAAATTCGTTGATCAATATTCATTATTCCTTTCCCTCTTTAGTTCCTCTTCCGGTGAAATCATCTCTCCTTCGATCGGTTTAATCACCGATGGATGTACAAGCTTCTCATAATGATTGGTTGAGATAACCGATTGTCGTTTGATCTTCCTTGGCCCTTCGATCACCCAGTCATTTATATCTTTTTTTTCAAACCGGCACTCATTGCAGATGAACGACTCCACCTCTCCGTAACGGTCCTTTCTCCCGGTAATGCGGTAGATCTCATTCCCGAACATCCAGGCAGTCACTTTGCCTGAGCATTTCGGACAATCGCGGTGGGCATCCATCGGGTTCAGGTACCACACCCGGCTTTTGAACCGGAAAGTCCGGTCGGTAAGCGCTCCTACCGGGCAAACATCGATCACATTCCCTGAAAAATCATTCTCAATTGAATTGGTAATGAAGGTACTTATTTCAGAAACATCCCCGCGGTAAAGTACTCCGTGCAGCCGGTTATCAGTCAGCTGGTCTGCCGTGTAGACACACCGGTAACAAAGGATGCACCGGTTCATATGCAGTTTGATAAAGGGACCGATATCGATCACGGGAAATTCCCGCTTTGCCTCTTCAAACCGCGTCCCTTCAAGGCCAAAACCATAACTGAGATCCTGGAGATCACACTCACCGGCCTGGTCACATACGGGACAGTCGAGCGGGTGGTTGATCAGAAGGAATTCAACAACACCCCTGCGTGCCTCCTTAACCTCCTGAGAAAGATTGTTTTCAACGACCATGCCATCCTGGACAGGTGTGCTGCAGGATGCTACCAGCTTGGGCATCGGGCGTGGATCCTTGGCAGATGACTGCACCACCTTGACAAGGCAGCTCCTGCATTTCCCACCGGTCCCCCGGAGCTTCGAGTAATAACACATGGCAGGAGGAGCGACGTTTCCGCCGATCTTGCGTGCCGCCTGGAGGATGGTGGTTCCATCTTCCACTTCAACCATGATATTATCGATGGTGACTTTCATCATATCAGCGATTCTGACCAGCCGGGGCGCCCTGCCTGATAAGCACCCCATGGTTTATGTTTTTTACAATCTCCGGATTCAACACATGATATTCAAACTCCTCCCTGAAATGCCTGATGGCGCTGGCAACAGGCCATGCCGCAGCATCCCCGAGCGGGCAGATAGTATTTCCTTCAATATTCTTTGCAACACTGACCAGCAGGTCGATGTCGGACATTTTTCCTTTTCCGTATTCGATCCGGTGCAAAACTTTTTCCATCCACCCGGTGCCTTCCCTGCACGGTGAACATTGTCCGCACGACTCATGCCAGTAAAAATGGGTGAGGTTCAGGGTATTTCTCACAATGCAGGCATCTTCGTCAAAAACGATGAACCCGCCTGAGCCAAGCATGGAGCCGGTTTCAAACCCTCCATCTGCAAGGGATTCAAATGATAATAATCTTGGTGCCCCGTCGGGGGTTTGCAGGATCAGCTCTGCGGGAAGTATTGGGACGGAAGAACCACCGGGGATTACGGCCTTCAGTCGCTTATTCCCTCTCATGCCTCCGCAGTATTCATCACCATAAATGAACTCCTCAACAGGCAGTCCCATCTCAATTTCATAAACCCCGGGTTTGTTGATGTGACCGCAGGCGGAGATCAGTTTTGTGCCTGTGCTCTTTCCCTTTCCGATCTTTGCATATTCCTCACCCCCCATAAAAATGATGGGGCCAACCGATGCCAGGGTCTCCACGTTGTTGACCACGGTCGGGCAGCCATACAATCCTTTGTAGGCCGGGAATGGCGGCTTTATCCTCGGGTTGCCCCGTTTTCCTTCGAGTGATTCCAGCAAGGCGGTCTCTTCACCGCAGATATAGGCGCCGGCGCCGGGATGGACATAGATATCCAGGCTGAAGTCGGTTCCCAGGATCTTCTCTCCCAGGAAGCCGTTGGACCTGGCTTCCAGAATCGCATGTTCAAGAATACCAACAAGGTATTTGAATTCTCCCCTGATGTAGATGTAGCAGGTCCTGACTCCAAGCGCATAGCTTGAGATGATCAGCCCCTCCAGCAACAGGTGCGGGATGTGCTCCATCAGGTAGCGGTCCTTGAAGGTTCCGGGTTCACTTTCATCTGCATTGCAAACCAGGTAGCGGGGTTTATCGCTCTTCCTGTCAAGAAAACTCCACTTGAGCCCTGTCGGAAACCCGGCGCCGCCCCTCCCCCTCAGTCCGCTTTTCGTCACCTCCGATGCTACCATCATGGGGGTCATCTCACGTAACGCTTTCTCAGTATTACGGTAACCCCCGTGCGCACGGTATACATCAAAGGTCCGGATGCCTGGGATCCCTGTATTTTTCAGCAGAATTTGGCGGCCCATCGCTCTTCTTCGGGTTTTGACAAGTCTCGTGTTGCTCTCAGATCTTCCAGGATCTGGTCTATTTTTTCATTCGTAAGATTTTCGTAAAAGCGAGTGTTTACCTGCATAACAGGTGCGGTTCCGCATGAGCCAAGACATTCAACGGCTTTCAGTGTGAAAATCCCGTCTGGTGTAGTCTCCCCTGTTTTGATCTTCAGGACCTCCTCAAGGTGATGAAGTATATGCTCTCCTCCTGAAATGGCACAGGGTCCTGTTCTGCACACTTCGATAACAAACTTCCCGACCGGTGCGATATAGAACATGCTGTAAAAGGTAGCCACTTCGTAAACTTCAATCGGCCGGATTGCAAGGAGTGAGGCAACATAATCCATGACGTCCACCGAAAGGTATCCGCCGAGCTCCTCCTGGGCCATGTGCAGTACCGGCAGCAGCGCCGACTTCTGCTCGCCTTCGGGGTAACGTTTTATCAGGCAGCGGATCTTTCCGAGTACCTCCTGCGAGAATGCAACCGGTTGGTTATCCTTTGTAAAAAGAGCATGACCTATTTTATTCCCCTCACTCATTCCGGTGAATATCGATCAACGAATATTGAATTTTGAGATGAAATTATCCATTATCAACTGTCAATTATTAATTTATTATCCATCCAGCTCCCCTGCAATCACATTCATACTGCTCATGGTGAGAATGGCGTCTGAAAGCACTCCCCCCCTGATCATCTCAGGCAACGCCTGGTAATAGATAAAACATGGGCGGCGGAAATGGAGCCGGTAGGGCGTCCTTCCGCCATCGCTCACCAGGTAGAAGCCAAGCTCTCCGTTCGCACCCTCAACGGAGTGATACACCTCTCCTTTGGGTACATCCACCTCCCCCATCACAATCTTAAAATGCCAGATCAGGGCCTCCATCTTGCTGTAAACATCCTCCTTCGGGGGAAGGTAGAATTCGGGCACATCCACGTGAAAATCACCTTCCGGCAGGTTCTCCAGGGCATTCCGGATTATTTTCAGACTCTGCCAGATCTCCTCCTGTCTTACACAGAACCGGTCGTAAGTGTCACCGCCTGACCCGAGGGGAATTTCAAAATCAAAGTCCTGGTAAGAGCTGTAAGGGGTCATAACCCTCACATCAAAATCAACACCTGCCGCCCTGAGGTTTGGCCCGGTGAAGCTGTAATTCAATGCCCTTTCGGCAGAAATCGGACCAACACCCACTGTCCTGTCCATAAAGATCCGGTTCCGTAAAAGGAGTTTTTCAAATTGACCAAGCACTTTAGGCAGGCTTTCGAGAAACTCCCTGATCTTCCGTATGGCGGCCGGGGTGAAATCCCGTTCAAACCCACCGATCCTGCTCATGTTGGTTGTGAGCCGGGCGCCGGAAACCTCTTCATATATCTCATAAACCCTTTCCCTTTCCTGAAAGACATAAACAAAGCCGGTAAGGGCGCCGCTGTCGACCCCGATCACGCTGTTGCAGATCAGGTGGTCGGTGATCCTGGCCAGCTCCATGAGGATGATCCGCATGTAATCGATCCTTTTATTGGTCTTCACACCGAGCAGCTTTTCAACGGTCATGTGCCATCCGAGGTTATTGATGGGAGCGGAGCAATAGTTCAGCCGGTCGGTAAGAGTCGTTATCTGGTAAAAAGGCCTGTGCTCGGCAATTTTTTCAAATGCCCGGTGGATATACCCTATGGTCTGTTCTGTGTCGACGATCTTCTCACCGTCGATCGTGAGGACATTCTGGAAAATCCCATGTGTGGCCGGGTGTGTCGGACCAAGATTCAGGGTTGTATATGTCGATTTATCTTCCAAAATAACGGTCGTCTTTGTCCTCCCGGGTCGGATCTTCGAGCGGGTACTCCTTCCTCATCGGGAAATAATCCATGTATTCAACA
>JBAXRT010000139.1:0-7380 GCA_037131065.1 bacterium
AAACATCGTTCATACAAACCGCGAATGATAATAATGGATATTCCATGTGACCAATGAAATATAAAATTATTAACACATGAAAATAAGATTGATAATATTTGTTCTGCTCTTGGCCCTATTTAATGGCTGCAACAAAGACAGTTTCGTTCCGGTTCCCTCGGGAGGTCCCAGTTCCTTTATGGATCAAACCTATCCATTACTGTCTTCATCGAAGCTGCTTATGGAAGGTGTATACAATGTAGTCACAGGGGTTGATTTTATCGGAAATGAAGTTGTTCTGAAATGGAACCGTACCAGTCTTATGATCACCAATAAAGATGGTAAGCATTTTATTCTCGAGGTTGGCCATCTTGATTCGGTAATTTTTGTACAGGGATATTGGCGTGACGGCTACAGCGATGCAACCGGACTGGCCTCTTTTTACATTGCAAAGGATGAAGGGGGTACAACCATTCTGACCGGGAACGGGAACCAGACCATCATTATGCGCGGAGCCTATAGCAAAGAGGGTGGCCTCCCTGATCAGCCTCTTATCCTGGCCTTTGAACGTCCTTTCTCCGATAAGGTTAAGAACAGTAACTATTATATCCTTGGACATCGGGGAGGAGGAAGGACTTCCGACCGGTTACCGGTCTCCGAGAACAGCATTGCGATGATAAACTATACTGAGAAACTCGGGTCAACAGGGATAGAGGTTGATGTACGGCTGACCAGCGACGGCGTTACATTTCTTTATCATGACTCCGACATAAACACACGTCTTACCCAAAAGGGACCACTGGCAGGCCCTATCGAAAATTATACCTGGAAACAGCTTTCAACTTTTGTTCGCCTGATCCATGGTGAGAGGATTCCCACCCTTGAAGAAGCTCTGATATTTACGATCGACAGTACCCTCCTTCGTTTTGTTTACCTCGATATGAAGGCAAACAAGGATGCCATGGCACAAGTGGTACCGATCCAGAAAAGAATGCTGGAAAGGGCTCAGGAACAGGGACGGGATATTATAATTGTTGTTGGCATACCCTCGACCGATGTTTTAAATGACCTCATGACCTATCCCGATTATCAGAACATCCCTTCGCTTTGTGAATTAACTGTTGATGATGCAAGATTAGTCAATTCTAGGGTTTGGGGGCCAAGGTGGACCCTCGGAACTCAGAACGATCTTGTCCAGCAAATGCATAGTGAAGGAAGACTTGCTGTTTGCTGGACCATTGACACACCGGTCTGGATTCAGGATTATATCGAGAACGGATTTTTCGACGGATTGCTGACCAATTATCCCTATGTTGTAGCCTATTATCACTATATTCAATAACCATTTATGGCTAAAAAAATATTATTTCCGGTTCTGCTGATCATCTTTTTTTCAGGAACCCTTTATTCACAGAAAAGTGATACTGTCAAGGTTAAACGCACAAACCATTATTCACTGACAGTGGGACTTGGATGGACCCATTATATCAATAATCTTGAAATCGGAGCCGACGAAGCGACGACCAATTCACTTGGTGTTTCCCTGAAGTTTTTCTGGGAACCGGAACACCGCCTTAGTCTTGGTCTTGAATCCGGTTTTTACCGGTTGTATAAGGTGAAGAGTGCAGCCGACGCAGATATTGCAGGCGATGCGACCATGTCAGCAATCCCATTGCTGCTTGTGGTCAGGATGAGGATCGTGGATCAATTTTACCTCAGTGCCGGTGCCGGACTGTCAGTAATGTTCAACAAAGTCAATATTCAAGACCTTATCACCAACAGCACGATCCTTTCTTTGTCGAATTATCAGTTTTCAGGCTCCTATCTCTACCCGGTTGGCAAACACTGGGGCTTTGGCGGAGAATTCAAGCTTATTCTTTACGGGAAAGCCACAGACTGGATTTACACCTTACAAGCGCTTTGTGTGGTAAAGCTATAATTGCTTTTTGATGCAACCTTTCCCGTTTTTTTCAATCTTTTAATTGTCCGGATATGAGATCTCAGATCTGACCTGGAAAAACATTTATAAATTTGTAAGATTAAACCAAAACAAAATGAAAATCAGACCAATGTTTATGATGATGGTGATCGGGTGTATCATCATTACATCCTGTACCAAGTACCCTCCCTCTTCTGACCGATTGCTGGAGGACCTGGCGATTTACACAAAATATGATACAAATTCCTCATTTGCTCAATTCAAAACTTTTTATATTTCGGATACTGTAAAGTGGATTGATGCAAAAGATAGCGGTTATTACACCGATTCAAGGGCTCAGGCAATCACCGGGGAGATAGCAAAAAACATGACAAACAGAGGGTATCAGAAAGTTGCTCTTAACCAGGATCCTGACCTCGCCTTTATGGTTGTTGCGATCAAGAATGTTAATGTTACCGTTTATTATCCAGGATGGTACTGGGGATATCCGGGCTATTACCCACCCTGGTACTGGGGAGGAGGAGGGTACTATTACCCTTATTACCCGCCCTACGTTACCTCATATTCAACCGGGACTCTTCTGATTGATATGGCAGATCTGAAAAACATCGGGCCTGATAAGAAAATATGGATTCGCTGGAATGCATATATAAGAGGACTAATGACCGGAAGCCATACAATCGAACAAATCCAGAAATGCATTGACCAGGCATTTGCCCAGACCAAGGGTTTTACGCAGAATTAATAACCTCAAAAAGAATAGCAACATGAAAAAGATTTTATCGTTTTTTGCAGTAACCCTCCTTTTTGCAGGTTTTGCCCAGGGGCAGGATCAGTCGTCATTGGGATTTTCGCCTTCAAGTTATTATACCTTTTCCTGGAACACCACATTCACCATGGGTGATTTCAATAAATGGGTATCCAATGGCAGCCCGGCTGGTTTTGACTTCGGGGGACGCTATCTTATCAGAAAAGGTCTGACCGCAGGTTTTAACATTGGATGGCAACGGGTCAGCCAGAATTATGGTTATCAGACCTATTACGATACCGATGGGTCTGCCATTACCGCAACAAACTACCGGTTTACCTGGATGGTGCCTTTCCAGGCCGTGATCGGATATCATTTTATCCCGGATAAACTGGTTTCTCCCTATATCGCACTTGGTATAGGTGGGGATTACATGGAGCATCATCTGATGGTCCAGGAATATGATATCTACAAAACCCGTTGGGATTTTTCATTAACACCGGAAATCGGCGCCTTGGTGAAATTCGGAAGATACTCCAGCTGGGGAGGACTCCTGGCTTTTAATTACAAATGGACGACGAACAAAATTGATTTTTCAGAAAACTTCAAATCCAAGAATCTCATGATGCTGAACCTCAAGGTTGGTATCGTGCTGATCGTTCGATAATTTTTTCAAAAGTGACGGTGACCCCGGATGTTGAGACATGCGGGGTCACTTCGTTTAATTACCACCCATTCGATTCTGCGGCCTAGCGGACGTTATGGATTTTGATAAAATTGGTCCCCCCGGGCAAGTGCGCAGGGATACCGCCCAATACAAGAATTGTGTTTTCGGGATGAATGTACCCACTCTGTTTCAAGGTCTTTTCTGCAAGTAAAGTGATCTCCTCGAAGGAATCCGGGTGATCGCTGATCAGGATCGGATTGATGCCCCAGAGCAGGTTCAGGGAATGGTAAACCTTCGGATGGGTAGTTATTGCATAAACCGGTGCCTTCGGACGTTCCGCGGCGATGTTCATGGCGCTTCTGCCACTGGTGGTAAAAACTACGATTGCATCTACCTCCAACACTTTTTCAATACCATTGGCGGCCATGCTTAATGCAATCACATCCGAACACCCCGATGGAGGATATGTCTTGAATTCGATGAGGGATTCAACATCAAGGGCAATTTTTACCATCATCTCGACAGATTTTACAGGATGGCTTCCCATGGCGGTCTCCCCGGAAAGCATGATACAGTCTGTACCGTCGATGATTGCATTGGCAACGTCGCTCGTTTCGGCACGCGTTGGCCTAGGATCCACTATCATGCTTTCCAGCATCTGAGTGGCGGTGATCACAGGTTTGCCCTTGCGGTTGCATAGTTCGATGATCTTTTTCTGAAGCATCGGGACCTTTTCCGGGCTCATTTCAACTCCAAGGTCACCCCTGGCTACCATGATCCCGGCTACTTCATCCACAATCTCCTCAAGATGGTCGATGGCCTGTGGTTTCTCGATCTTGGCGATGACAGGCTTTATTTTTCCCTTCTCCTCTATATGTTTTTTCAGGATCCTGATATCCTCAGCCGAGCGGACGAAACTGAGCGAGATCCAGTCAACATCCTGCTCAAGTCCGAATGCAAGGTCTTTCAAATCTTTTTCAGTGAGGGAGGGCAGCCGAAGGTTCAGATTCGGGAAGTTGACACCCTTGCGGCTTTTCAGCTGCCCGCCTTCCACGACGGTACAGTGTACTTCATGACCCCTGATCTCCGAAACAGTCAGCTCGAACAACCCGTCGGCAAGGAGTACCTGCATGCCGGGCCTGGCCTCTTCGGCAACATAGGGATAATCGATAGGGATCGACCCGGGTTCAGACCGGAATTCTTTTTCCGGAACCAGGATTATGGTTTTTCCCGGGACAAGCTCAATCCCATCATCACCAATCTGGCCGACCCGTATCTTCGGACCCTGCAGGTCCTGCATGATCGTTACGGGTTTTCCAAGTTCTTCAGAAATCATCCGGAGGCTTGTAACGACCTGGGCATGATCTTCATATTTTCCATGGGAAAAGTTAAGCCGTGCAACGTCCATTCCGGCAGAGATCAGTTTGCGGATCATCTCGGGGGAGTTGCTTGCCGGGCCAATCGTGGCAACAATTTTTGTACGGCGCAATAATTTATTCATCGGAAGAAAATTTGAATTTTTGTTACCCTTTTACTCTGTTACTCTGCCCCCCCCCTTACAACTCAATGATATCACCATAGTTTGGCAAAATCGGGTTCAAACCATATCTTTCTCTCAGAATTTTTGCCAGGGGCAGTCTTGCCCTGTCTTCACCATGTGACAGGACGACTTTCGGACGGAATGGAGCAAGTGCGTTAAACCATTTGAGGAGATCGGTCTGACCCGCATGGGCGCTGAATCCGCCAAGTTTATAGATACGGGCCCTCACTGAGATCCTTTCTCCAAAAATTGTCACCCATTTCGCTCCGTCAACCAGTCGCCGGCCAAGCGTGCCCACTGCCTGGTATCCGACAATGATGACCGCTGTATCCGGATTCCATAGGTTATGCCGGAGGTGGTGAAGTATCCGGCCTGCGTTGCACATTCCGGATCCGGCAATGATCATGCAAGGCCCCGGGACATCATTTATTTTCCTGGATTCTTCGGGGGATGATGTTGCATGGATCCTGTTCATATCGCGCTGAATTTGTCCCTCCCTGGATAAAGCCATCATCTCTTCATCATAAAGCTCCGGATGGTGCAGGTAAATCTTCGTTGCCTCGATTGCCATAGGGCTGTCCAGATAGATCGGGAAAAGAGGCAATCTTCCTTCGTGGGATGCAACATCGAGATAGTACAGAATATCCTGGGTTCGGCCGACGGCAAAAGAGGGCACCAGGATTTTTCCTTTATTTGCAACCGTTGCAGAGATAATTGAGTCGAATTCATCCAGGGTTTCTTTCATTGGCTTGTGGTCCCTGTCGCCATAGGTCGATTCAATAAAGACCAGGTCGGCTTTTGCAGGTGGTTCAGGGTCCCGGACGATTGGCATGCCACTCGGGCCGAGGTCTCCCGAAAAGACAACAGTCTTCGTCTGCTCCTGCTCGGTTACCTCAATCTCGAAACTAGCCGAACCAAGGATATGTCCTGCTTCCACAGCTTTAACCCTGATGCCGGGGGCAACATAGAAACCCTCATGGTACGGAAGAGGACTCAGCAATTTGATTACATCTTCCACTTCCTCTTCTGTGAAGAGCGGTTCAAGAGGCGGTTTCCCGTTACGGATGAGCCTGCGGTTTAGTTTTTCAAGGTCGTTGTTCTGGACTTTTAACGAGTCGCGAAGTATCAGTTTAACAATGTCGATCGATGCAGGGGTCGCATAGACCGGGTTGTGGTACTTTGCTTTTGCAAGGAGCGGAAGCCTTCCGCAATGATCTAAGTGTGCATGGGTTAGAATCACAGCCTCCAATGACCCGATTTTGACTGGCGGAAGCTTACGGTTTTTGCTTTCAGAGGTTTTGCTGCCCTGAAAATTACCGCAGTCAATCAGGATGGCAGAACGGTCTGTCTGCAGGTAATAGGAACTGCCGGTAACGTCACCGGCGGCTCCGTATAGGGTTATTTTCATAAGTAGCGGGTTAGGTCGTGTGATCCGGGGTAAAGTTAAAAGAAAAACCGCATAGTTCAATGCGATATTTGTATGATGAAAGGAAGGGAATAACACAGAATAAATATTTTCAATCTGTCCTTTTTTGATCCTTCAAAATCCTTACATTGCATAACATTTTGATATAGAAACAAATTTTCAGCCCATGAAACTGACTTTCGGAATTCTACTCGGAATACTATTTTATTCCCTTTCAACCAGCGCACAGATAGTGGTAACCAGCAACAACGAGACCCTTCGCATCGATATCTCAGGAGTCACCAACCTGACAAGGTTAAATGATGTTAACGGGAATCCTTCAAATCTGTATACATACCGAAGGTCTGGCATCAATCTTGACATAACCATTCACCCTTACATGACCGTGGTTGGAGGAAACTGTGTTCCTATCCATTATATGTATGCAGGTGGCGTAATTAAAACACATCTTGTAACTGGGTTTATCTCCCAACCGAATAATCCGACGCACCCTTATTGGCCTTTTGTATCCGACCTCCCCGTTGACGAGCTAAACCTCTCCAATTTTATATATAGCGGGGAAATCGATTTTACACGGCAATACAAATCGCAGCACAGCCTTACCATTCAAGTAACTCTCGACATGTGGGATCAATGGACAACAGAATGTCCCAACCCCTTGGGGGCACGAATTAACTTTTTCCTCTTCCCGGAAGCAACCGTACAGGAGATGGCATTTACTGCCCAGGCCAATGCCTCGGGCAGCGACCAGGCCTTCTGGAAACAGGGCAACTGCAATGCCTGCACAAAAAAAGGGGTTCCCGGCTTCAGTGTCAGCACCGTTACGCTGCTGCCCGGCTTTTCTGATCAGGATTATGGCTACACTTCACTTGGTCCCGACCTTGATTTTTCAAGATATTTCGGCAGTCCGGGAATCATGGGGATGTTTGGCGACGGCTGGAACTTTGCGTATGAACAGGAACTGCTGGCTTCCAAGAAGATGGTTCAATACCAGAACGGAACAGGAGCCACAGAAGTATATTACATTCGCAGCGACTCAATTTCACCATACACCTATAACCCATCTTTTTCCAACAGAAAA
>JBAXRT010000140.1:0-7251 GCA_037131065.1 bacterium
CATGCGAAAACTCCTCTTTCTCAGCATGTTTGTGTTCGGTTTTACATTGAATCTCTTTGCCCAGGCTCCCGGTTTTGTCTCTGCTTACGACTCCATGCACCAGCGCTTCAGGGTCTATTATGCCTTCGGCGAATGGAAGGCCGTTGACTGGGATGGCCTGAACAACAGGATCAGGCCCGGAATCGTCCAGGCAGCAGATCGGGGGAAGCTATGGGTTTGCCCTCACCGGGCTGGATGACGGCCGTATCGTTGCGCGCCTTGTCAACCCGGGATCGCCTGCCGATATCGCGGGAATGCAGTTTGGCTCGGAGATCCTTGAGATCAACGACAGCCTTGTTCACCGGGTGCTCGACACAGCTTCCGTTCTCTGGGCAGAGGCAAATCCGGCAACACTGGAATGTAAGAGGCTGAACCAGTACCGCTTCATAGGAAGGGCGCCGACGGGCAACAGCAGGCCGGAAGTTATTCTGTAACCTGGAATGCCGGAAGTGAGAAACCGGGAGTCTGTCTTTTCCGGATGCAGGCAGGCAAAGTCCTGTTGACAAAGAAATGCGTTGTTCTGTGATCTCTGTCATTTCCCCTTATCTCTCTCAAGGATATTGCTGTCAGGCTGATGAATATTTACATGGAGGCTGTAAAAAAACAGGGCATCATCAAAAATTTATGATATTTTCGCAGACTGATCAGAAATCTTTCTCCTGGGAGAAAGATTCGTTCAACACTATTTAAAAAACTGAAACTTCTGAAAGAAAAACGGAACACCTGCCAATGAAGATATTGCTGATCAGCCCGGGTAGTCCAGATGATATCGACAGCCAGATCACCCAGGGAATTCCTTACCTTTTTGCGAAAACACTCTTTGCTCCCCATGCCATTGCCGCGGTGGCAGCCCTCACTCCTGCAGAACACGAGGTTGTTCTTCACGATGAGTACGTTCGCGGACCTGCAGAAGAGATCATCCGTGCCAACCGCTTTGATATTATCGGTATTTCCATCACATCGAATCAGCAAAACCGGTCATTAGACATCGCCCGGTTCTGTAAAGAATATTTTCCTTCCTCCCTTGTCATTTTTGGCGGTATTGGTGTTGAACATCTCATTCACCAGGAGATGCCGGATGTGGATGTCATTTTCCACGGGGAGGCGGAGGAAACCTGGCCCCGTTTCCTGGAAGATCTCAAACAGGGCGCCTGGCCAAGGGTATATAAAAACATTTCAAAGCCCGACATGGCGAAGACCCCTGCTCCCCGTTGGGAGCTGCTCCGGGATGATCTTTCGTCATACACCACGGTATTGCTTCAGACCACCCGCGGGTGCCCTTTCGATTGCAGCTTTTGCGATGTCATTTACACTTTCGGCAGGAAACTCCGCACTAAGACCATTGAACAGGTTCTTGAAGAGGTGCGAAGACTCAGCGCCCTGGGCGTGAAGATGATCTTCATCGCCGATGATAACTTTGCCGGGGATAAAAAATATACAAAGGACCTGCTCCGTCAACTGATCCCCCTCAACAACTCCTTTAAGACCCCGATCGAGTTTATCACACAGATCGACATTACCATTGCCAACGACGAGGAGCTGCTCACCCTGCTTGCCGATTGCAACTTCCATTCACTGATGATCGGCATTGAGTCGGTGAATGAGCAGTCGCTGAAGGATTATAACAAACAGCAGAACCTGCGTATCCCCATCCGGGAAGCCGTAAGGAAGATCCAGTCGTACGGCATGGTAGTCCTCGCGCATATGATCATCGGTGCCGATTCGGACGATACGGAGGTGTTCAGAAAAACAACGGAATTCATCACCGACACCAACATCGTTCACCACCTTTGTCATCCGCTGGCGGCTCCTCCGGGGACCAAAATGTGGTATGAACTCAAAAGGGCGGGCCGGATCATCATTACCGACACAGGGGAGATCGCTGACAAGACCGACATCATTTCGAACATCATCCCGAAACAGATGACAAGGATCGAGATGTTTGAAGGACTGGCCGGTTACTGGGAAAACATCTACGATCCTGAAAAGTTCACACGCAGGGCGCTTACATTTATTGAAGGCGTTCAATACAAACCAAAGATAAAAGAGCCCGGGCTGAAAGATCTCTGGACACTCCGGAAGATGCTCTGGCGTGTTTTCACCTTCTTTATGTTCGACGCCGGGAAAGATCACAAAAAGGCCTTTTTTACCATCCTCAGGGCAACACAAAAAAAAGGCATGTATCTTTTACCAAAAATCATCTACATCTACACCTGCTACCTGGTCGATTACAACCGGTCGATGTACGATGCAAAGATTGCACGTTCACATGCACAGTGGGAGCGTGAGAACGGCCATAAACTGGTCGTTGACGATCATCCGATCCCTGTTGCAGAAAAGATCCGCGAGCATGCCGTGCCCATCTTCCAGGCAGCCTACGAACGCATCAGGGCGAAGGTCCCGCACAAAGAGACGCTTTATACTGCCGTTGTTTCAGCCATGGTTGATTTCAACGACCGCTTCGGAAAAACGTTCGAGCGCTTTGATGCCCTGGAAGAGGAGCATATCCGGGACACCTGCGACCGCATCATTCAACAACTTCCTCCCAACGGCCACTCATCACCCGATGACATGCCACTGACCATGCCAGCCGGATTTACCCGTGAAATGCTGGATGCGCTGGACAATGCCGTGAGATACAAGAGGAGCAGCAACTGATCAGAAGAGGATCACCGCCCGATTTTTTGACGACCTTTATTCGGCCATCCCCATCTTAGCCTTCAGGAAGCCGGTCACATCGAGCGTTCGGCCGGTAGCGTGTTTCAGCTTCTCCTGCCAGTAGTAATACTCTCCGTCGCGGTACAGCTTTTCCTTCAGGTATTCGCCGGTGGCGGATTTGAATGGATAATCCCTCCCGAACTTTTTCGCCAAGGCATTGTGAACCTGCCAGGCGATGATCTCGGCAAACATATAGTTGTGCATATAGACCGGGTAGGATATGATCATGTTGTCGGTGAGCGGGCCCATCCGCTTAAAGGGTTTATCTATTAAAAGGTATTTTTTATACAATTTGTTCTCAAGTCCCTCAAGGTTTTGCCCGGGATCTTTATAAAGTTCCATCTCAACCATGAACTGGGCCAGGAAGGAGCGCATGTAGACGGGGAAATACTTTTTTGCCTGCTCCGACCAGATTTTGATAGAGTCGGCGCTGATCTTCTTGCACACCATCATCCATTCCGGGTTGCTGACAAACCTCCGCATTACATCAGCCATCCCTTCGCCATAGGCGGGGGTAAGCCCCCCGAGGAGCCATTCGTATCCTTTGAGAACGGAGGGTTCGACGGTCGTGAACATGGCGTGCAGTCCGTGACCGATCTCGTGCATGCGCGAGCTGAACGGCAGTTCGGGGATGACCACGATCCGGAAGTCATCCGGGATCCTGACCGCAATTCCCTGGCCCCCGACCGGCGGCGGCAGTGGTTTATCAATGAAAGTGGTGATAGGCAGTTTGGAGAAGTCGATCCCGATGCCGGCCAATGTGCGGATCATAAAGTACCGGTTGGAATCGGCCGGTACCTGGTCATTTTCCGTGGCCAGGAGGTATTTCATGAAGAGACTGTAAAATCCGCGCCGGGTGAACTCTTCCGTGTTCTTCTGCTTTTTGTACTCCTCAACAAGTTTCCTGTAGGGTTCAAGGGTCATTGAATCGATGATGGCGACATACCGGTAAAAATTGCCGGCATTCATGAACGACAGGTCGAGTGAGGCATCCCCGAAATCCCTGAATCCTGCTTTCAGGGAATAGCCGTTCCTGAGCCTTATCAGCTTCATGGTGAGCGAGTCGATGGACTCCCAGCGATCTTTGATCCCTGAAGTCATCCTTGCCGTGACGCTGTCTTCGATCCTGGTCTGGAGCGTTCTCACCTCTTCATTCAGAGTGATGCCACAGGCAACCACCAGGTTGTGCCACACAAAGATCTCCCTTGCCAGCATCGTATCCTTAATGGATTGTCTTTCATTGTACCAGTGGTTGATCACTCCGGTGAAGTCCGGGTCCTGGAAAAAGAGCGCCACATCATTTTTCGGCCCTTTCAGTTCATATCCCGGTTCGTTGGCATAGTATTTCCAGTACTCCTCCCCCAGCCTGACGATGAGCTTTTCATAGAGACTGTTCTTCTGATCCAGATAGGCCCTGAGGGATTTTTCATCTTTAACACCGGTCCCGGTTATCGTACCTTTTTGTGCTTGGGAGGAGAGAAAAAAAGAAGTGGAAAATAGAAAAAGGAAAATGGAAATTGGAGAGAGCTTATTCATTGTTTATGGTTTATTGATTTTTTCATGATAATCTTTCAGCCGACCTGACTTCCGAAAGCAGGCAGGGTTAAAAGGAATGTGCTTCCGCGTTCGGGTTCGCTGATCACGCTGATCGTGCCATTGTTCTTTACA
The DNA here is from genome assembly GCA_037131065.1 of bacterium. Classification (GTDB taxonomy): domain Bacteria; phylum Bacteroidota; class Bacteroidia; order Bacteroidales; family FEN-979; genus JBAXRT01. The sequence goes on from JBAXRT010000140.1 coordinate 4,426, forward strand.
GCGAATTCCCTGCAGAGGATCAGCCCAAGTCCTGTACCGGTTTCATTCCGGGTGCCCCTTGTCGATACCCTTTCATCTATTTTAAATAACTTCTCCTGCATCGCGGCAGGGATACCGATACCGGTATCGGTGATTGAAATAACCACCCCGTCTTGGTTTTTCCGGGAAAATCCCGCCGTGACGCTTCCTCCGGAGGGAGTAAATTTGATCGCATTGGAGACAAGGTTCCGCAGAATGGTATGGACCATTTCGCGGTCGGCGAAAACAGATAACTCTTTTTCACCCTCTCTCCTGAGTCCGATGTTCTTCTCCCTGGCCAGCGGTTCCATAAAAAACAGGGTTTCATCAATCAGGCCGTCAACGGAGCATTTTTCAGGATTGAACGGCAGAAGCCCCTTCTGCGACCTCGCCCAGGTAAGAAGATTTTCAAGCAGGTCCATAGTGCTCCTGGAGGTCTTCTTCAGCTTCTGGAGCATCTCAGCCATCTCCTTTTCGGGATATTTCGAATCCTTCGATGTAAGCAGATCGAGAATACCGAGTATGAAATGGAAGGGATTCTTCAGGTCATGTGCGATGATGGAGAAAAACCTGTCCTTGGCGGCATTGCTCTCCCTCAGTTCTGCGGTCCGCAGGGCGACCATCTTTTCCAGTCTGGCATTGTACCTGCTGACGAGAATAAAACGTCCGGTAAGAGCGACTACAAGGCAAAGGAACAAGACCAGTGATCCGATGAACCACCATTTAAACCAGAGAGGCTGATCGATAATGATAAGCGACGAGGTAACCGGCTTACTCCAGATACCGAGGGCATTGGAGGCCTGTATCTGCAACCTGTAACTGCCGGGCGGCAGGTTACTGAGACGTAGTTTATTCTCCTTATAGGGAAGCGCTTCAGTCCAGTTTTTATTCAGGTTTTCAAGTCTGTAACGATAGGTGATCTTCTTTTCATCGATGAAAGAGATGATCATGAGATGAACCACAAGGTCATTCTTCCTGCTGGGCAGCCTGATCTCCTCTCCCGGCAGAAATTTTTGATTCCCTGCATCGATGGAAACCACCCTGACAACCGGTGGAGGGACCGCATCACTCTTATAATCGAAGAGGGGCCGGAAAACGGTCAGTCCGTTGTTCGTTCCAATCCAGACACGGCCGGTTTTATCCGCGAATACTGCATCCCTGTTTATCTCCAGACCGGAAAGCCCGTCGGCCGTTGTAAAATGTTCCATTTTCGTTCCGTTCCAGCGAAAAATTCCATTGTCAGTCCCGAACCAGAGATTTCCCTGCCTGTCGCCGGTGATGGTATAGACCGGCCTGCTGGTTTTCAATCCGGCAATTTCGACTCTTTTTAACTCCCTCCCCCTGATCACGAACAATCCTGCCGAAGTCCCGATCCAGACCTCCCCTTTGTTATCGGGATAATAACAATAGACGTTCTTCGCACCGGGAGAATTTTCCACCGGGAAGGTGTCTATTTTCTGGTTGTTGATCCGGACCAGTCCATAACCGAGGGTTGCCAGGTTGATTTCGTTTCCGGGTCCCGGAAAGATCTTTCTGACCCCCATCTTCTGATAATAGTTCGGCAGAACGGGTATGAACTGCTCGTTTTCCAGCCTGAACAAACCCTCGGTAGTCCCGGCAAAGATCTCCCCTCCGGAACCAACGGCAACAGCATAGGTCACCCCCTTCAGACTGTTTTTCTTATTAAACCATGTGATCTTCCTTTCCGGGTCTACCCTTGCAATGCCAAGAGCGCTTCCTGCGATCCACAAATTTCCCGATTTATCCTTATCCAGATCCAGGACCCTGGTCTCAAACCTTCCCCTGGCGTGCACCCGGTCCAGGACCAGGTGTGAGAATGAGGAACCATCAAGGTAGGTCAGGGCACAGTCATGCCCAAAAACGTAGTGGCCCGGAGCAAGTTCAATCCCTGAGGCCACCTCATTGCTGAAGATGCCATCATTCTGGAAATAACTGATAAACCGCTTCGATCCGATCTTTGTGATGCCCCTGTATCCCGCGACCCAAACATTCCCTTCACGGTCGACCAGCACGGAGGTCCCTCCGGGCGAGATCAGACCATTGTCCCTTCCGATCGATTCGGTCGCCAGTGTTTGCGGCGTGTGGAACAGGACAACGTAGGGATTTCCAAAGTAGATATTACCGGCGCGATCGGGGGTGAGAAAACAGCGGTTCAGGGTTGGGCTTTCCGGAAGAAGGAAATCGGAGGCAACCGCGTGAAAACTTTTACCCTCAAGATAACCCAGCCAGTTGCTCCCGATCATCCAGATCCTCCCACCATCGGCAGTCATGGCCCTGATGGGGCCCGGGGGAATGGGAGAATCATAAACCGGGTTGCTCCGAATGACCCCGTTTCTCAGAATCGACAGGCCCTTTTCAGTGCCGATAAAGGTCTCGCCTCCCATCCTGGCAAGGCAGTTTATTATATTGCTGGGGAGGCCCTCCTCAGTTGTAAACCTCTTCCATTGACCTTGTTTGCCGCATATATAGAACCCGTCCTTCTGGGTTCCGGCTACAAATAAAGTATCTGTCCCTTCATAATACTGGTTAAAGGCAGTAAAAATGCTTCCGAAAGGGAGGTGAAGATCCTTGTTATAATGAGTCGTGATCCACCTGTTCCCGTTCCACCTAGAGACCACAATATCGCCTGCTTCAGGGAACGCCCAGAGGTTGCCCCGCTCATCAACTTGAAGGAAAGCATATGTTGTGGCTTTCAGTCCGTCGGAAACATTATAGTTCACAAAATCCATACCATCGAAGGAGGAAACCCCCGACCGGCGGGCGATCCATATCATGCCCGAGGAGTCC
>JBAXRT010000141.1:0-7215 GCA_037131065.1 bacterium
CCGGGCGTTCTCCCCAGGGTAAATTCTCCCTGTCAACCCGCCAGGCGCCGATCCCGGTAAGTTTCGGATACTTTTTGATCTCGATCCTCCAGCCGTTATCGTCGGTGAGGTGCCAGTGAAACGTGTTCATCTTGTGCATGGCGATGAGATCGATGTAACGCTTTATAAATTCTTTGGGGAAGAAATGTCTTGAAACATCCAGATGCATTCCCCGGTAACCATAGCGCGGGTGGTCTTTGATCTCGAGACAGGGAATCTCGTATTTTTTTCCGGCTTCCGGCCTGGTGTATTTCAGCACTTCAGGTGGAAGAAGCTGCATCAGCGACTGGATACCATAAAAAAGTCCTGCCCCGGTCGAGGCTTCCACCATTACATGGCTTTTCTCAACTTTGAGGATATAACCTTCAGAGGGGATCCTTGATTTTTCCTTTACCAGGTTCAGTATGATACCCGGCATTTTTTTATCCTCTGCAGTCAGGTTAAGGATCTTCAAGGCAGGGCCTCCTGAAAATCTCAGCTGGTCGGCAAGGAAGATGGCCACCTTCTGCATTCCCTCATCCCCGGAATTGATCAGGATAGGGGTTTCAACGCTCAGTGTAAAGCTTCCGGGAAGAACCTTGACCGATACAGGTTTCGGAACAATATTAACGGAAGGAGCCTGGCTCGTCTGTGCTGCCAGGGTTCCACAAATCAAGAGAGCAATCAACTGGTTAAGCAGGAGGAATCTTTTCTTCATTTCTGATGGATATTAGGACTATAGTTTTTCAATTATCTTTTCCATTTCAGGAAGTTTCTTTTCAATGCAGGAGACCAGCCTGAACTGTGCCCTCGCCCTTTGGAGATTGTGTCCAGGGAAACGGATCCGGTAATAGTGATCCCCGTCGAGGTGGTCGGTAAGGAAGCGCAAGCCGATCAGGAAGGTCATGTACCTGGCAGAGAAGGGCAGGTTGTCGATCTCTCCGGGTAAAAGAAAATCCCGCGCCACCTCCAGGTATCCCCTTGCATAGGCTTCAAACAGCGAGAGATCGAGATCAACCTTTGAAAGGTCCGGTTCATCCTCGGCGCCTTTGTTTGCTCCTGTACGTATGGCATCGCCGAAATCGTAGAGGATGGTACCTGGCATGATGGTGTCGAGGTCGATGATACAGATGGCCCGGCCGGCCTCATTGAAGAGGATGTTGTTGAACTTGGTGTCGTTGTGGGTTACCCTTATGGGCACTTTCCCCGACCGGATAAGATCGGGGATGCGGTACATCTCCTTTTCACGTTCTTTAACAAAGGCAATCTCTTCGGATGCGCCGGCAGCGCGGTTTGCAGGATCGAGGTCAAGGATGTCTCGGAAACTTTTCAGCCTGCTTTCAATGTTGTGAAAATCGGGCAGCACCTCAAAAAGAGTGGCGGCATCCATACCGGAGGTCATTGAGTGGAAATGGCCGAAGGCTTTGCCGCCTTCATGGGCCAGCGAGGTATTCTCCACGATGTCGTAACTCCGGCTCCCCCTGATATAATAGTAAAGTCGCCAGAAATTGCCTTCAGGATCCTTAAGGAAATATTCGCCACTAATCGACGGGATCAGCCTCAATACCTCAAAGCCGCTACCAGAGGACGGTTCTAGCTTTGATTCCAGGTGGTTTGTCACCTTAAGAATGTTATTCGTAAGTGCAGGAATGTTTATAAAAATATTGTGATTTATCCGCTGAAGGACATAATCCGGGGCAGCTTCCGGGGCTGTCCTGACAAGATAGGAATCGTTGATGTGGCCGGAGCCGAACGGTTCAACGGAAACGATGTCGCCTTCTGTTATAAAATGGTTTACTATATCTGTCAGTCTACCTGTCAAACTATTGGGTTTTATTTAAGTTTCTCCACCACAGTAGTCACAATAGAGCACAGTAGAAAAAAGTGTGATCAACCTATTGTGTCCTATTGTGCCCATTGTGGTGAATGATGTCAACTATATCGGTCAGCAAAAGAAGCAATGGTCCAAAGTTACAAAGATTTTTTACCTATTTTCGTTGCGAAATTAGGGGACCATCAACATGACAAAATCCGACACTTCAAAAAGCATCACCTCCTTTCCAAAAAATTTCTGGACCTCGATTTCGATGGAATTTTTCGAGCGCGGATCATATTACGGCGTGATGTCTGTCCTGTCGGTTTACCTTGTACTGGCAAGGTCTGAAGGCGGACTTGGTTTTTCCAAAGAAAGCGTGGGAGTGATTAAGAGTGTCATAACTCCGCTTCTCTATTTTCTTCCCATCCTCTCAGGCGCCATCGGCGACCGGTTCGGGTACAAAAAAGTACTCTACTTCGCCTGTTTCACAATGAGCATTGGGTATCTTTTTGCAGGTCTTTCCTCCACCTACGTGACGGTTTTTGCAAGTCTTATCCTGATGGCGCTTGGCGCCGGCTTTTTCAAACCGATGATCGCTGGAACGATTGCCAGGATAACAGATGAATCGAACTCCTCTCTTGGTTTCGGGATCTACTACTGGTCGATCAATCTCGGGGCCTTTCTCTTCCCCCTGATTCTTGTTCCAATCCTTAAATCGATCGCCTACAACTATATTTTTTACATGGCTGCCGCCGGGACAGGTCTGCTGCTTTTCCTGAACTATTTTCTTTACAGGGAACCAACCGGCAACAGGGTTGTCAAACCCATCCGGCAGGTCTTCACAGAGATGATCAGTGTATTGGGAGATTTCCGGTTCATCATCATGATCGTGATCTATTCGGGCTTCTGGATCATGTATTTCCAGGTGTACGACTCCGTGCTCTGGTACCTGAAGGAGAGGGTCGATATGAGCGGGTTCGATCGCCTGGTCAACGGGTTTCTCTCTCTTTTCATGACCAACCCGCAGTGGAAATATGATGCCGAGCACGTGACGGTGATGAACGCCGGGGCGATCATCCTCCTGCAACTGCTCGTCTCCAGTCTTGTGAGAAATACGAAGGCCCTGCCAACCATGATCTTCGGTATTGCCATGGGTTCGCTGGGAATGGGCATGCTGGCGATCTCTCCGAGCGGTTGGATCTTCATCGCTTCGATGTTCATCTTCACTTTAGGCGAAATGATTGCCCACCCGAAGTTCATTGCTTATGTCGGGATCATTGCGCCTGAAGACAAAAAGGCGCTCTACCAGGGATATTCCTTTCTTTACGGTGTGATCGGCAGTGGTGTCGGCGGGGTACTTGGCGCCTGGCTTTATGTGATGTTCGTCGACAAGATGAACCGGCCCGACTTCCTCTGGCTCACCTTCAGCATGATCGGGGTGGTGACGATTGTGGGGCTGTTGCTGTATAACAGGTTTTTGGCACCGAAGAAATGAGAAGGCAGTAGGCAGAATGCGGACAGACTGAAGACTGGCGACTGCGGACTGCGGACTTGTCTTTACTTAGACAAGGCTTCTACTAAAAACGGCCGCATAGTAAATGAGTACGTGTACTCCATCGCCGGCAGCGTATACTCCTTGTGTGTCCTCGCTCCCCAGCTGTCGTCGCCGCCCACGCCCATCTGTTTGTAGTCGATGTTCAGGTCGATGAAATTATTCTTAGGAAGATCGTTGAGGTGCTTGCAGCACTGTTTGAATCCCTTCATGTCGTCGTAGGTGTAAGGCAGGGCGCTGAAGCAGATCAGGGGATCACCGGTAAAGCGGATCCCTGTCTTTCCGTTATCCAGCGTAATCCACCTGACATCGGTCTTGTAGCCGTTCTCCTGTGGCCTGACATAGGGGGTGAACTGTTCATCGACTGTGCTTTCGTAATGGCCGACAAATGCTGAAGTATTCCGGTCCCAGTAGTTTTCCCATGGGCCGCGGCCGTACCAGGTCACATTCCCGAAGCCGCCATTGATCTGCATGTTCAGTCCGAACCGTGGTAGTTCAGGAAGTTTTTCTCCGGAAGGTTTTAGGGTTGATGTGACCTTTATTTCGCCTGCGGGGTTTACGGAGTAAGTCACCGATTCGGTGGTTGCCGACCCCGGGAAGGAATAGTGAACGGTGATTTTGATTTGGCCGTCTTTATCTTCAAGTGCGGTTGATGAGACTGTCCGGTTCTCACTTGCCTCGAACCACACTTTGCAACGGTCATACATCCTGTTGCCAATGTCGTTGTCGGTAGGGGCCCTGCGGAAATTGGGCAGTGGGCCCTTGGTGATCAGCTCCGTTCCGTTGAACCTGAACGAGGCAATGGTTCCTGCCTTCCGGTCAAACCTAAGTGAAAAATTCTTTCCCGTGATATCGATGGACTGGTCGCTTGCCGATTTCGTAAGCTGACCGTCGACCTTAAGCCCCGCTTCTTCCGGTTTGCCTCCCCATGGGATGAGAAACTGCTCGGAGGCAAGGATATGCCCCGCCGGCAGCAATCCCTGTGGCGCAGTGGTCTTCATGATGAGGTTCAGAAAATACTCGGTCGCGGGTGCAATGGTTATTTTACGCATGGTGACATAGAGACTTTTTTTCTGCTTTGGATCCAGGGTAAAGGCCGGGATTGTTCCTTTGTAAAGAGGCTTGCCGTTGGCGATCAACTCATATTCGATCACCGTTCCGGTGAGATCATAGAAATCGTATTTGTTCAGGATCTCGAATGAGAGGGCCGAAAGGTCCGCAGGAATGAATTTTACATACTGGTAGACCTTCTTTACCTCCTGGTAACCCGGATGGGTCTTCCTGTCGGGGAAGATCAGCCCGTTGCACATGAAGTTCCCGTCGCTGGGCACATTCGGAGGACCATAATCACCGCCATATTTCCAGTATTCACGCCCAAGGGAATCCTTTGCATAGAGTCCCTGGTCGACCCAGTCCCAGATGCATCCTCCCTGCAGTTGCGGATATTTCTCGATCACATCCCAGTAATCCTGCATGTTTCCGGTACTGTTCCCCATGGCGTGCGCATATTCGCACATGATGAGCGGGCGGAACTGTTTTGTATAGCCATACCATAGCAGGTCCTCGATCCCCCAGTACATCGGGCAGAAAATATCGGTATTGGATGCCTGTTCTGCTCGCTCGTACTGGGTAGGACGCGATTTATCCCGGTTCTTCAGCCAATCATAAGTTGCTACGAAGTTGCATCCGTTTCCGCCTTCGTTCCCTAACGACCAGATGATCACCGAGGGGTGGTTCTTGTCGCGTTCAAACATTCTGATCGTCCGGTCGAGATGGGCCTTCATCCAGTCGGAATTATTTCCCAGCGTCCGGTCGGGGTTATAACCCATGCCGTGCGATTCCACGTTGGCCTCATCGATAACATACAGTCCGTATTCATCACACAGCTCATACCAGTAGGGATCATCGGGGTAATGGGCCGTTCTTACGGTGTTGATGTTGGCCTCCTTCATCAGTTTGATATCCTCTATCATCCGCTCCTTTGAGATCCAGTGACCTGTGACCGGATCGGCTTCGTGACGGTTCACACCCTTCAGCCTGACCGGTTTCCCGTTGACAAGGAAAAGTCCGTCCTTAACTTCGGAGGTGCGGAAGCCGATGCGGCAGCCCGTCGATTCGAGGATCTTCCCTTTGCTGTCTTTCAGGATAAGGACAAGATGGTATAGGTTAGGCAGCTCGGCGCTCCATTTCCTGGGGGCGTTTATTTTCCGCTCAAAATAAACCGTATCTTCAACTCCAGAGTTCAGGCTAACCGGGAAAGTTTCCGAAAACATTGGTGCTGTTGATGTTTTCGATTCATAAAGAGATGAGGTTATCTTCCATCCTCCATCCTCCATCTGTTTCGAATTGGTTACAATGATGGAAAGCTTCAGCAATCCATTCGCATAGTTATCCGTCAGATCACCCACCGCCCAGAAGTCCCTGATCCGTGTTTTTGGTGTCGAATAGACGAAGACATCCCGGTTGATGCCGCTCATCCGCCACATGTCCTGGCACTCGAGGTAGGTGCCGTCGCTCCAGCGGAAGACCTCCACCCCGAGGGTATTGTTCCCCTTCCGCAGATATTTCGTAATGTTGAACTCAACGGGTGTTTTGCCATCCTTTCCCATGCCGATCCTCTGTCCGTTCAGGTAAACATACATAAAGGATTTGACTGCACCGAACCTCAGGAAAACCTCGCGTCCGTTCCAGTTTTCAGGAATGGTAAAACCCCTCCGATAGGATCCCACCGGGTTGTATTCGTGCGGAACATGCGGCGGATCGGGCTTCATCAGGTGCGTGAATTCATATCCCCAGTTCACATAAACAGGGTAACCATATCCCTGGATCTCGATGGTGGAGGGGACTTGCATATTTTTCCATCCGCTGACATCAAAGGAATCAAGGTAGAAATCTTCTGGCCGCTTTTCTGGGTTCTCCGACCAGTTGAATTTCCAGGTTCCGTTCAGGAGGATCGACCACGGTGAGGCGCTCCAGTCGTTCTTCAACGCGGCCTCTTCGGTGTCGTAGGGAAGAAAGGAGGCGTGGGGCGGTTCGTTGTTGATGCCCGTCAGTTGGGGGTTTTCCCAGTCGTTTTGTGTTTGAGCAAAGGATGAGAGGGTCAGTAGAAGAAGAAGTGATGTATTGATGAGGTGATGCAGTGATGCAGTGATCGGTTTCATTGGAATGGTGTTAAAAATTTTTGACCAGGTTCTCTATTTTTCGGACCCGTTCAGAGTCGGTGATGGTGATTGTGAACTCCGAAAGATCGGGTTTTCCCATATAGACGGATGCTTGCTGAAATTTCATCTGGCCGGGCATCTGTTTGTCTGGGTGGATATGCACTTCGCTGGCACCGGTCTGCCTGACCAGTTCTACGACATTGTGTTCTTTGACTCCGCTGCCGGGCATGATGATGATCCTTCCCCTGGCTCTCTGAATGAGTTCCCGGATAAGGCCGGCCCCTTCAGGGGCGGTCTTTTCCTGACCGGAGGTCAGTATGCGACCGATACCGAGTTCAATCAGATCTTCCATGGCTTTAAAGGGATCCGCAGTCATATCAAATGCCCTGTGACAGGTGATTCCCATCGGACGGGCAAGGGAGACAAGCTTTTTCATCCTCACCTTATCTATGGTCCCGTCGGGATTCAGGATCCCGAAGACCACCCCGTCGGCGCCAAGCTTCCTGGCGGTGCGGATATCCTTTTTCATGATCCTGAACTCCTCTGCCGAATAGCAGAAGTCGCCTCCTCTGGGGCGGATCATCACGAAAACGGGTATTTTGAGATTGTTCAGGGCAAACTGGATCGACCCGGCACTCGGGGTGCAGCCTCCTTCCAGGAGGTTCTCA
>JBAXRT010000142.1:0-7137 GCA_037131065.1 bacterium
ATATAAGGTATTTGATTTAAAAAATTAAATGGTTCACCAGGATCTCTATCAAAAACACGGTTTATCACAAAATGTTTCATTTCATCAGTAAGTTCCTTCCAGATTGAAGCATTCAGATTATTCAGATCATCTAACCAATGATATCTGACTGCATCCTTCCGTGCTTCTATATCAGATCTAAACCAGCGCTTCGCAAGACCAATTCCAATCGAATCAACAAATAGTTTGCAGAAACTATCATAATTTTTATCTGGGAGAATTTTTTCAATCGGATCCCAATTAACAGGATCCTGCACAATCTTTCGCCAATCTGGGACTGATGTTGTTAGGTATCTCTCCCAATCTGCCCGTGATATATATCTACTGGAATCAGCAGTTTCGATAATTTCTTTAAATTTATCCAATTCTGATGACATCATGTTACCTTAATGTAGAGATTTCCCCTTCCATTTTAATATGCATTCCTTTAACTTGAATTGGATCGCTAAAGCCTTCATAAAAAGAAGAGAGTGATATCAATACCGTCGGTCAAATACGCCGTTTCAGATAAATTCTATCCGAACCAGACCCAATCATCGATTACCCTCTCTGTCAAAAATCGCCTGTTTCCACGCGCTGCCTCTTCTCCCACAGCCAAGCTGAGCGGAATATCAAAATGATGAAATTTCAACTGAAGATATCCGGTACTTTCCGAACGCTGAATCGGCAGCTCATGCGTTGGTAAAACGGTTACAGGATGAAGAAGAAGCCAAGCGAAGGGAATCATCCTCTGCAAAATAATCCGGGTTTGAATATGGTTTTACCCGGGAACTCTTCAAATTTGGCGAATTTCTGATGGGATTCAAACATCCTTTTAATTTAAAATCGCTTTCATTTCGCTTTATTCAAACTTTAAATAAACTTTATATACAATTAAAACAAAGGCAACAGTAGTGATGCAATATGAAGGCTTTGCTCATCGGGTGTGGTCAGGGCGGTTCCCGCCTTACTGAAGCGATAATGAAGATCCAGTGCGCGACATTTGGTTTGGATGAAACGAATCATTCAATTAAAAAACAGTTTGATGCTCTGATCATCAACACGAATGTTGCGGATATCAAAGATATTGACAAAAGGTTTGTCCATGAAAAACACCGGTTGATAATCGGTGGAGGGTACAGTCACACATCAGGGCGTGGCGCTGGTGGCGATCCCCGGCTGGGGACACAGGCAGCGAGACATGATATCTACCAGATTGAGGCAGCCATTGAAGAAACTGTCAAAGATATCAACCTCAACCCCGAGATGACAAATATTGATGCGATCATTATCCTCTCCGCCCTTGGAGGAGGATCCGGATCCGGGATGGGTCCTGTTATCGCACACTTGCTCAAAGAGAAATTTGGGACTCATTACCCGATAATTGGTATTGTCAGTCTTCCCGGAGAAGAAGAGGGGCAGCTGAATTCTTACAACGCATCCATCTCAATAAATTCATGGCTGAAAGAAAACAATTTTGAGGGCATCATTACGATAGCCCTGGGTGGAAAAACACTCAAGCCCACAGATGACTCCCTCGAATATTTTGCACGATACAACAAGTCCTTTGCAAAGGCGCTCTACATTCTCTTTGGCGGGGGTACAATGGGAGAGGGGAGCAAAACCGTTGATGTCCAGGACATTCTGACAACAATACGAGATGGTGGCGGAATATGCACTCTCGGACATTTGAGTTGTCACATATCAGAACCCCAAAGCACAGAAGTTCAGGATTGTCCCCTGCTTACCGTTGACAGCAGTACAGACAAGGTAGCAGGATCTGAAGTGAGAACCCTCCTTGAAAAAGTTGAAGAGCTATGTGAAAGCCACCTGTTTCTTCCAGTCAATATAAAAACCGCCCGTGCCGGGCTGATGGTCATTAAAGATTCAACAAAATTTAAACTGACGAAGGATGCCGGTAGCAAGGCTGCAAACTGTGTTCAAGCGAAGATCGACGGTCCTTTACGGTATTCGGGTTTAAGTCACAAAAAATTCCCCCTTATCACGGATAACTCGAACGGTGCGATCTTTAAGGACTACGAAATTTCCGATGAAGACCCTTTATTTACCCGTAATGAAACGGTTGAACTTGCCCTGCTTGTTTCCGGCATCAGTGATGTAAAAATGATCCAGGATTTGGAGAAGGTTGCAAATAAGGTTTTCCGGTTCACGCGACCCCCCATGGGCGAGCGTCTTCTTGCTGAAACACTGGGACTTGGGATCGGTGAAAAGATCGATAGCATGCGTTTGCTTCCCTGCAGCAATTTACGGGATAATCTGGAAGCCCAGAGCCAGTCAAAAGCAACCAATGCTGTGTTAGAGATCTTTATCGCAGAGCTGGAGGCGATTAACCGGGGTCTGTTGTCAGATGAAAAGATAAAAAAAGGTATTCGGGTAGTCGATGTGAAACCCGTGCCGGACAATCTGGTCAACTGTGAAGAATTCTCCGCACAAAAAATCATTCACAATTGTTTTGAAATTGAGCTGCTATTCAACAATCTTGCAGATGAAACCCATTTCAGGAAAAAAACGGTCATCCGAATCCAGGCATATGAGGATAAGGAGAGTCAGACCGGTAAAAAAACTATTACCTGGCAACCGCCAGAAGTTCTCAAAGACTCGCGTGGCTGGACTGAAAAAGAGCAGGAAATTGCCGATAAGGTGATGGGGATTGTCCGGAAACAGTTCAGCGATGCTGTACTCTGTGGTATTGGGGATTACCCCCATATCGATGGAATGGTGAAAAAATACGTAAAACGGATAAGGATCATAACCCCCCCATCTAAATCCGAAAAAGTTGTCTGTTCCTATTATTACTGGATCGACGCCCACCCGGATCCAGTGATTTTTTCAATGGTTGTATTAGACGCGATCCAGAAATCCAGTGAAAAGAAGGGATATTCAGACTTCTGGAATATCCTTCTGGAGAAGACCGATGAGTTCCCATCCACAGAGAAAATTCATGGCATTTTCGCGACTCTCAATGTAAACCCGCCAGGAGGTGTCGGTGATGAATAAAAACAAAATTATGACGGTGCTCCTGCTGATAATCCTTGCAGCAATCCTTGCGGTACCTGTCTATGCAGCAGAGGTCAGTAAAACTCAATATGCTTCGGAAGTGTACACGGAAAATGCGGATTATAAAATTTCTGAGATCTTTAAGGCGCCAGATATTCTACCTCCACCAGGGCCTATTGATGGTATTACTATCCAGACAAATCCCCCAGTGTATTTCCAGCGATATGCGCTGGTAAGCAAACCTGGATCAGGCATTGACATCAGTTTTGTACTGACTTCCCCCGGGGTTCAGTATAAATCGGATCTCGACGGATTGAAAGTCTCGGTTAACACAGTTCCGGTCACGACCGATACTCTGACAGCAGACAAAGGGGTTGTCAGGATACAGGGAATTGTTCCCTACGCTGCCACTCCAGACCAGGCTGTCAGAATCATCGAGCTCTCGGGCATGTCTGCTACAGATAACAACCAATTCCTTGTGTATGTGACAACCAATGAGATGGCAGCAGCTAAAAATGCAATTTACCTCCTGAATGAAAAAATCACCAAAGGCGGGGCTGACTCCCTTAAACCCGTTCTCCAGGAAGCCGTTGATAATTACAAGAAAGGCAATTTTATCCTGGCAAAAACGTTCGCTGAAAAAGGCTCCCAGCAGGGATCTTCCCAGACGGAAGGATTTAATGACGGATTACTCAGGGGGTTAATTATCGCAGTTATTCTCCTGGTTGTGGGATCCGTCGCCGGATTCTTGTATGGAAGAAAAATTGCAAACAAACCGGATTTACTGAAGATCGAACAGGTAGTCCTGAAATACTATGGGACGCGGAGCGAGAACCCCTTCAGCCCGGTAAAGATTTCCAGGGAGTGCGATGCCGTCCTTGAACGGGCATTCGATTTCAATGCAAAACGTGCTGAACTGCTAAAAAAGCAAAAAGACCAGCCCGGGGGCAGCGTGGACCCCAACCGTCTCACCAGTCCTGAACTCAGGCCCAGCTTGTTCCAGGCGTTATACGAGAAAACAAAGTTTGGCAAGTGTCAGGCGTTCGATGCAGGAATTGTATACCTAAATAAAAAACTAAGTGAAAAAGAATCGAAACGCTGACGAGACCATATTATTTCCAACGTCAGGTCACGATGAAATCACTAGTCATATCTCTAGGTGGAACCAAGGCTGCGCGGATAGCAGATATCTTCGCATATTATACCAGCAAACTGGACTCGCGGCTTTACGTAGAAGTCTTTGATACCAAAGGTAAAGCGCTCCCTGACGCAACGGTGAAGATTACCAAAAAGGAAATTCCTCCGGAAAAGCCGGAACAGGTCATGACCGGCGCTCCGGTCCTCATACCCTATCTCCTGGAGGTATCAAAACAGGGGTATGAATCTGTCCGGGAAGTTGTTGAAGTCAAACCGGAACAAATCAGTACCGTCCAGGTAACTCTTGCAAAGGAACGGACATTTTTTTTACTCACTACGGTATTCTTAACCCTTCTTGCCCCGTTTTTATGGGCACTGCTCATGTATGCCGGCATTCTCCTGGGCAATCCTTTAGCTGACTACCTGAGTCTTTCGATCCTCATCTTCTTTGCCCAGCTTGGAGGGGCATTCGCCGGTCTTAAAACCGTTGGAGCCCGTATCGAGGCAGTGATAAAAAACCGCTACTTCTCCGGAGTCATCGGCATTATTACCGGAGAATTCATCGCCATATTGGGATGTAACTTCGTACTGGGGTATCTCCTTGGTGCAGTCGGGTTTATCCGGGATTTATTTGGCGGGTATGCACTCGCCGGGCAGGATATCGGCATAATTGTAATTTTTATGGTCATCCTTGCGATCGCAGGTCTTCTGATTGATCAGCATGTCCTTCCCCGGCTCAATAAAAACTGGATCACAACAAGCATGGTTGTGGCATTCGGTGCGATGCTCGGGGGTTTGTTCAGTTACTTTTACTTAAGCAGGATCGCACGGCTGGTAAATATTCTCACACTCAGTCCACAAGGAGTTGATGTGAGTACATTTTTCCCATTTATTGTTTTAGGCTTCACCCTGCTCTGGTGCTATGGCGTAATGTATTTCCTGAAAAAACGGGGACTTATTCTCGACAACGCCAATCTCTATGAAGCGGTTTTCAGCATTCTGGGTGTCATGCTTATCTCCGTCATGTTGCCGCTACTCTTCGGAAAAGCAACGATACTGGTGCCGTTTGCAGGAGGATCTGTTTCCGGTGCAATCAGTGGGTTAATTGCGTATTTCCTGCTGTTTGGTGGATTATCGACAAAATCAGGGATCAAATCAATAACCGAAGGAGATATTCTCATAAAACAATACCAACTCCAGACAACCTCGTTTATTGTCGATACAATCCGATCAAGACTGGAAAATCTTAAGTTCATCTCACCAGACTGCATTCATTACATCAATGAGCCCAAGCGGGATGCGGCAAGTTTTTTCAATACGGATCTTAAAGATCAGATACGGAAGAAAATTAATGGTATTTATCGTAAGAACCTCGAAGGATGTTCGCGACTTTTCTCCTCATTTGTAGTCATTGCTGACCTGAGGAATAACAATCTTTGTGAGATTTTTCCGTTGGTACTGGCATTCCTGCGGGAGGAATATTCAATTCCGGTATATGCCGTTGTGATCTCAACAGAACAAAAGATTAACCGGAACTGGATGAAAAAGGTCATTGAAAAATCCGATGCGGTATTTCCGGTTGATTACCAGCTCTTTGATGATGTCTTGTACCTTGACCGTTTTTTTTACCAGAACGGCGGGGAATTGAAAAATGAAGAGATCTATGAAGAGGGCTGCGTAGTAGAGCTCATACGCCGGATTGCGCCCCTCCTGGAAATTGGCGAACGACACTCACCATCAGGTCTGGATGTCTCTCATGTCAACCGCCTCCTTTCAAGGAACAGGATGCCTGTAACAAACTGTAATGAAATCCCGGACGTCATACCCCCGTCAAGTCAGAATGTAGCAACATTCGGGTATTTCCTTCTCCACACGGACAAATGCCGTAATTTCAATCTCGAACTGGGAATGGGCGAATACCTCGAATTTGCCTTACGACACCCCCTCTGGAGAATGGAACGATCCGGAAAATCTACGAGAGCGCTTGTCATTGTCCGGGGAAAACGGGAGCTGGTCAAGGTCGGGCTGGTACGGACATGGATGCAGGATCTCTATGATGGTCCAGTAATTGTAACGGGAGATCTTCTCACAGAGTCCAGCGACACACTTGAAATAATTATTCTCATCTCTCACATTCTCAATGACGTTGCAGAGGATCCGGGAGCTGGTGGCGGGTGTTCCGAGAATATTCCTGATTCTCCTGTATCTCCGGGAGTATTCCGAAAATACTGGAATGACCTTATCAAAAAGGAAAAACCCGAAATCGAAGAAACCGGTGAACGTTTCCGGTATGGCACGATCGATGCATATACAAATATCGTGAAAAAATATTACAATCGCTCTCCGCTAATCAGATATCGAGCAGTTACACTTGCACGGCCGTATCCGGGAGCCCAGAACTGGGAGCAGGCAAAGGCGATCTGTGAATGGGTGAGGGATAATATAAGTTACGTGTCTGATCCACTGGACAGCGAATATATACAGTTACCGGAAGAAACACTCAACAATGGCGGTGGTGACTGTGATGATCAGGCAGTAATTCTTGCGTCCCTGCTTATGTGTGTTGGATTTCGCTGTGCCCTTGTCACACTACCTAAACATATCTATGCGGCAGTTCATGCTCCTGATGCACCGGGCAATGTCAGAACCTACAAAGATAAGGCTTGGCCGGACGGGACATCCGCTCGTGACTGGATTGGATTCGACCCCACCTGCACCAACTGTCGATTCGGTGAACTGCCGGAAGATGACATAAATAATATCAACGCCATTGCGATTATCGGGTGATGATGAATGACAAATCATGAGGGGATGAACAATCTTTTCCAGACAGGTGTTATCCTTGGGAGGATAACCCAGCTCAGTATTGATCGCGGTATCGTTCTATCGGGTTCCGGGATGGGGCTGGCGGATTTTCTCAATCTGCTATCTGAAGAAGTAACTAAATTGCCGGTATCTGAACCG
>JBAXRT010000143.1:0-7024 GCA_037131065.1 bacterium
TGGGAATGCTTTGTTCGTTGGAGATCACACGAGGACAAGATATCAACTACTCACAATACTTCAGTACACCTATTTTCTACAATCCTGCCTTTACCGGTATCAATTCAGGCTTAAGGGCCCGGTTCTTATTCAGGGACCAGTGGCCGACCCTGCCTGTCGACCTCAAGTCATACTATTTTGCAGCCGACCTTGGAGATCGTAACCTTCCGGGGGCCGGCGGTATCGGATTAACTCTCCAGCAGGATAATCCGGGCGTCGGACTTATCAGAAACTTCACCGCCGCATTATCTGTCAGTGTACGTATCCCGATCACCAGTTTCATGATCGCCCAGGTGGGTATCAAGGCTGCGGTTGTTCAACGTACTGTGAACTGGGATGACCTTGTATTTGCGGACCAGCTTGATGCGAAGTATGGCAATATTTACCAAACGACCTTCATTCCTCCGGATGCCAGTAAGCGAGTCGTTCCTGATTTCGCTGCCGGCGGTATCCTTCAGTTCATGAATGCAACCGGAAGCGTAACGGGAAATTTAGGTTTCGCCGTTGACCATATCTTCAGGCCGGACGTCAGCTTCCTCTCGACAGGATCATCTCCCTACCCGAGAAAATGGGTTGCCCACGGGGATGTGGTGATCGCCGCAGGCTCGGCCGCCTCCTCATCTACACTGTACCGCGGTGGTGATGAGCCACTGAGGATTAACCTCGGGGTTCTATACCAGAACCAGGCGACCCTGAACTCTTTGCAGGCCGGTTTGAACCTGCTGAAATACAATGTCTACCTTGGTGCCTGGTATAAATCAACACTGACGGGAGTTGTTAATAGTTCGGTTGTCCTTCTGGCCGGGTACCGTTTTATGTTCATGGAGGATATGAGTATCAAATTCATGTACAGCTATGACCTGCAGGTTTCCGGCGCATTGAACGGGACCGGCGGCGCACATGAGATCAGCCTTGTACTTGAATTTGATAAATTATCGCTTTTCGGTGGCGGAAACCGGAAGAGCAGCGGGTTTATACCGGGAGGCAGCCGTACCAGGAACGGCGGACCGATGGAGTGTCCCAGCTTCTATTAAAAAACAAAAAAAGCGGCTCTGGCCGCTTTTTTTTTTATGATCATTTGTTTTACATCTGGCTGATGATCTCGGTCGCAAATTCAGAGCACTTCAGTTTTGTAGCACCTTCCATCTGCCGTTCAAAATCATAGGTGACGCGTTTGTTCCGGATGGCGCCCTCCAGTCCCTTCACGATCAGATCGGCGGCCTCTTTCCATCCCATATATTCAAGCATCATGACGCCGGAGAGGATGACCGAACCAGGGTTGACCATGTCCTTCCCTGCATATTTCGGGGCTGTGCCATGGGTAGCCTCGAAGACTGCATGACCTGTCACATAGTTAATGTTTGCCCCGGGGGCAATGCCAATACCACCGACGATGGCGGCGAGGGCATCTGAAATATAATCCCCGTTGAGGTTCAGGGTAGCAATGACGGAATATTCAGCCGGACGGGTAAGGATCTGCTGGAGGAATGCATCGGCAATCACATCCTTGACAATGATCTTTCCAAGGCCGATGGCATGTTTCTGTGCTGTATCGGCAGCCTCTTCGCCCTGTTCTGCCTTGATGAGATCGTACTGTGACCAGGTGAAGACCTTGTCGCTAAACTCCCGCTCGGCAAGTTCATAACCCCACTTTTTAAACTGACCTTCGGTAAATTTCATGATGTTTCCTTTGTGAACCAGTGTCACCGAAGGTTTTTTGTGGGTGATTGCATAATTCATGGCTGCCCTCACGAGCCGTTCGGTACCTTCCTTTGAAACCGGCTTGATCCCGATCGATGAACTTTGCGGGAAGCGTATCTTTTTGACCTCCATATCTTTTATCAGGAACTGGATCACCTTTTCCACCTCGGGTGTTCCCTGCATCCATTCGATCCCGGCATAGATGTCCTCGGAATTTTCGCGGAAGATGACCATGTCGGTCGTTTCAGGCCGTTTAACAGGAGAGGGGACTCCCTGGAAATAACGGACAGGACGGAGACAAACATAGAGGTCGAGAATCTGGCGCAGGGCCACGTTCAGCGAACGGATCCCGCCTCCGACAGGCGTAGTGAGCGGTCCCTTGATGGCAACCACATATTCATGTATGATATCCAGGGTCTCCTTCGGGAGCCACTGCCCTGTCTGATTGAAAGCTTTTTCACCTGCAAGAACCTCTTTCCAGTGGATCTTTCTCTTGCCTGCATAAGCCTTCTGAACGGCCGCATCAAAAACCCTAACGCTTGCATTCCAGATATCGGGCCCCGTTCCGTCGCCTTCAATGAACGGGATCACAGGTTGGTCGGGGACGCTCAGGTTCCCTTCGTGGAAACCAATTTTTTCTCCAGTCATATCGTTATATGTTTATCGGTTATTTTTTCAGGCCACAAAATTAATCCAATTTAGGCTTCGTTCTGAGTATATGGACCACAAAATATTATATTTAGATTGTTAAATGTTATTAATTTTGTACCCCTTAAATCAACCTTATGCTTCTCAATTTAGATTCATTATCAGCTACCTATAAAAAATTGTCGGCAGGCGTGGAAAAAGCCCGGGGCGTTTTGAACAAACCCCTTACCCTGACCGAGAAGATCCTCTACGGCCATTTGTATGATCCCACTCCCGGAGTTCCGTTCCTGCGTGGTACCGATTATGTGAATTTTCTGCCCGACCGGGTTGCCATGCAGGATGCCACCGCGCAGATGGCCCTCCTTCAGTTCATGACCGCCGGAAGGAAATCGACTGCTGTTCCTGCAACAGTGCATTGCGACCACCTGATCCTTGCAAAGGAAGGAGTTACAGCCGACATGGAAAGTGCAAAGAACCTCAACAGGGAAGTATTTACCTTTTTGCAGACGGTTGCCGCAAAGTATGGTATCGGGTTCTGGAAACCCGGCGCAGGGATCATTCACCAGGTGATCATCGAGAATTATGCCTTCCCCGGGGGAATGATAATCGGCACCGATTCGCATACGCCGAATGCAGGCGGATTGGGCATGGTCGCCATCGGGGTCGGAGGCGCAGATGCAGTGGATGTAATGTCGGGGATGCCGCTTGAGCTGAAGATGCCGCGGATCATGGGAGTTGAACTTACAGGCAAGCTAAGTGGCTGGGCTTCGGCAAAGGATGTCATCCTGAAGCTGGCCGGGATCCTGACCGTACAGGGTGGCACTGATTATATTATCGAATATTTCGGCGAGGGCGCCGAGAGTATCTCCGCCACAGGTAAAGGGACCATCTGCAACATGGGTGCGGAAGTCGGAGCCACCTGTTCGCTGTTCAGCTATGACGTGACGATGAAGCGATACCTCGAAGCCACGGGCCGTTCGGCAGTGGCCGGCCTGGCCGACCAGTACGCGATGCTCCTTGCCCCTGATAAAGAGGTGGCTAAAAACCCGGAAGCATATTATGACCGCTTCATAAGAATAAACCTTTCGGAGATAGAACCCTATATCAATGGTCCTTTCTCACCGGATGTGGCCCACCCGATCTCCGAGGTTGCCAAGTTTATCGGGAACGAGGGTTACCCTGAAAAGCTGGAGGTAGGGCTGATCGGCTCCTGCACCAACTCCTCATATGAAGATATCTCGCGTGCCGCTTCGGTTGCACGGCAGGCAAAAGAGAAGAATCTTAAAGCAAAATCGGAATTCATCGTTACCCCGGGTTCGGAACAGATCCGTTATACCTGTGAACGCGACGGGCTGCTGAAAATATTTACCGACATCGGCGGGGTGATCATGGCAAATGCCTGCGGTCCCTGCATCGGCCAGTGGGTGCGATCGATGAAGGACCCAAACCGGAAAAATTCGATCCTGAACTCCTTCAACAGAAACTTTGCCAAACGCAACGACGGGAACCCCGGCACACACAGTTTCATTGCCTCTCCCGAGATCGTGACGGCGATGACCCTGGCAGGAAGGCTGAGCTTCAACCCGCTTAAAGACACCCTGGTCAATGAAAATGGCGATGAGGTCATGCTTGATGAACCGGTTGGATATGAACTCCCTGTAAAGGGATTCGCTGTTGAGGATCCGGGTTATCTTGCTCCTCCCGAAGATCCCGGGCAGGTAGAGGTGAAGATCAATTGGGAATCGGACCGGTTACAGCTCCTCCAGCCCTTTGATCCCTGGAATGGCAGGGATATCACCGGGATGAGGCTCCTTATCAAAGCCAAAGGAAAATGCACCACCGATCACATTTCCATGGCAGGTCCCTGGCTGAAATACCGCGGCCATCTCGACAATATCTCAAACAACCTGCTGATGGGAGCCGTAAACTTTTTCAATGAAAAGAGCAACTGGGTGAAGAACCATGAGACCGGTGAATTTACCGAGGTGTCGAAAGTAGCCCGGTTCTACAAATCCAAAGGGATTCCCACCCTGATCGTGGGCGATCAGAACTACGGTGAGGGCTCTTCGCGCGAGCATGCAGCCATGGAACCCAGGCACCTTGGCGTCAGGGCTGTGCTGGTAAAGTCCTTTGCGCGAATCCATGAAACCAACCTGAAGAAGCAGGGCATGCTGGCAGTGACCTTTGCCAATCCCGACGACTACCTGAAGATAAAGGAGGATGACCGGTTTGACCTTATCGGACTGAACAGCTTTACTCCCGGGAAACCACTGAAACTGACGATACAGCATGGCGACGGAAAATCCGAGGAGATCCTGCTCAATCACAGCTACAGTGATCTGCAGATCCGCTGGTTCAAGGCAGGAAGCGCACTGAACTATATGAAGACGATTAAATAGTCAGTCCTCCCTGTTATACATCTTTCCCATCTCGAGACTGACCAGTCTTGAGGCGACCGGCCGTGGAAGAATACGAAGCAGGATGAAATAGAAGAACCTGTTCTTCCTGCCGGGAATACATACGGCTTTTTTTCCAAGGTTTTGCAGAGCGTATTCCGCTACCCTGCCTGGCTCCATCACATCGGGTGTTGTTTTCTGATTATCGGGAAGACTTGACCAGTAGGTCGGGGTTGATGTGGGGCCGGCACAGCATGCGGTGATGGCTATCCCGGATGATCTTAACTCGTGGAAGAGTGATTCGGCCAGGACAATGTTGAATGCCTTTGTGGCAGCATAGGGTGCGACGAATTTCGGGCCGATCAGTCCTGCCAGCGACGACATGAGGATAATCCCTCCGGAGCCTTTCTCCCGCATCCGCTCAGTAAGGGCATGCACCAGGTGAAGCGGCGTAAGGCTGTTCAGGTGGATATAGCGGTCGATCTCCTCAGAACTATTTTTCAGAAAAAACTTAACGGGACTGTAGGCGGGTACATAGACAAGCAAACGGCAATCGAGCAAGCCCAAGAACTTCAGGCACTCGATCCAGGCCTCTTTTTCCGCAAGATCCTGCACGAGACAACGGGTTTGAACCCCGAAGGATTTTCCTATTCTCTCCGCTGTCTCATGGAGGAAAGCCCCGCGGATATCGACCATGGCCAGGTTCATTTTCCTTGCTGCGAGCGCCTCACAGAAAGCTGCGCCGATCCCTTCGGCAGCGCCGGCGACCAGCGCCCATTCTCCGTACTCTTTTGAAAATGGATCCATGAAAATTTCTACCTTTGCCGGCTTAAAAGTCTGCAATAATACCACTTCTTTTTACATGAACAGCCTTCTTTTTTTCTTCCTCCGGATGATGAAAACCTTCCAGCGTTTCAGGCTCAAAATGAGCGGTACCACGGAGGATGATATTCATGACCAGCGGATCGTTACCGGAAAAGCCTGGGAAGAATACTGCGACAACCTGAAGGCTGCCGGGGCCGCATTGCTCTCTCCCGGAACACCACGTGATCCGTTCCAGCAGGCCGAAGGGATCCGTTACCTGAGCCGGCTTGCACGCGGAGGGCTGGAAGCTTTCGTTGAATACGGCGATCCGGCATTCCCGGTTTTCAGGAGGACAGCCCACGAGACCATCAAGCTTGGAGCGGACAACCCCGACAACCACTATTTCAATGCCCAGATCAGTGGAAAATACGAATACAGGATCCGGGGGAAGAGGAATACCATCCACTACATCGGCTTCTTCACCCAGAACGGGAACTATGGTACAACCGGGGGGCTTGCCCCCTGCGGGGTCCTTGAACATACTGACCTTAAAACAGAACCAGATGGATCGTTTGAGATCATCCTGAGCCGTGAACCCCGAGGGAAGAACTGGCTGAAGATTGAAGAGACAACGACTATGGTGATGGCACGGCAGACCTTCCTTGACAGGTTCAGGGAGGTTCCGGCCGAACTGACCATAGAAAACCTGGATGGATGCCGGGCACCTGATCCCATCACGCCGGCGATGGTGGATGAAGGACTGAAAACGGCCTCCATGTTCGTCGGAGGAGCCGCCCTGATGTTTGCCCGCTGGGCCAATGGCTTTAAAAAACATTCCAACAAGCTTCCGCTGTTCGATCCGGCGGTGTCCAATGCCGCAGGTGGCGATTCAGCCATCATCTATTACCACAGCCACTGGAAACTGGCCGACGACGAGTCGCTCATCATAGAGGTGAAACCACCCGATTGTGATTCCTGGAATTTCCAGCTGAACAACTATTGGATGGAATCGCTCGATTACCGTTACTTCACCATCTGTATTAACAAGGCAAGCGCAAAATATGAGCCCGACGGCAGCATAAAGGTCATCGTCGCCCATAAAGATCCCGGCCATCCCAACTGGATCAATACCTGCGGCCACAGGGAGGGAACGATGCTCTGGCGCTGGTATCGGCTGAAACCAGGGGAAAAGGCAGCGGAACCTACTTGCAAGGTTGTCGAAGGAATATGCAAGTGACGAATGACTAATGACGAGTGACGAATTGATTTACGAGGTACGATTTTAGATTTCCGAATGACTGCAGACTGCGGACTGCAGACTGCCGACTTTTTAACGAAGAGTGACAAATGATAAATAAACCAACAACGAATACCAAGAACTTCGACAAAAGACCACTTCTGTTCAGTGTGCTGAACAAAGCCTGGAAGGGGAGTTA
>JBAXRT010000144.1:0-6933 GCA_037131065.1 bacterium
AACAGATGCTGAATTGTGTCAGGATTAATAAAAATGAAATCTTCATCTTTGTACCTGTCTTCACTTTTTCCGGAATTCTTGTTAACTTATTGAACGTTTTCATCGTTTTATTTTATTAAGTTTCATATAGGACGGTTCCATGTCTGGCAAGTTACATCTAAATCAATAAGCACGAGGCAGATCGACTTTTAACAGGCTAATAGACAATTTTTAGCACAAAAAGGGATGTTTGAATCAGCCAATGGCTTTTGACCTGTATTCGATGGGAGTTAAATTGGTAAACAGTTTGAACTGGTTATTGAAGGCCGACTTTGAATTGAACCCCACCTGGTAAAGAATTTCAAGGATGGTCAGGTTCCTGTGTTTCGAATCTGCCAGAATTTGCATACTCTCTTTGATCCGGTATTCGAGGATGTAGCTTTTGAAATTCTTTTTGAATGTTTCGTTGATTATTTGAGACAGGATCCTGGGGTTTACCGAGATTTCACCGGCAAGGGTTTCAAGCGTAATGTCCGGATTGAGAAATGGTTTTTGGGTTTCCATGTAGGAAATCAATTTTTGCAGGTATTCTGATTTATCGGCTTGCGTAAGCTTATTGTTTTTGTACTTCGCAATCACATAATAGACATCGGGTTTTAACAGGAGAAAGAACATGATGGTGTTGATAAATAAAAAGACAGCCATGGCATAGATGCTTACGGTATAGGCACACCAGCCTGGCTTCCTCACGATCATATATATAGCAAAAGAATTTAAATTCACGATCCAGATGATGATAAAGCCAACCAACAGAATCTGAAGCCACCTATTATGGGAAGAGATCAGGATACTCTTATAAAACCTGCTGAACCTGATGGTCGTTGATTTCATGCTCAAGAGGGCAAGAACGATATATACAAGGTTGTGGGTGAGGATCAACATGGTGTCTTTCAGATCTATGATGGATTCCCAGATGACAAATTGATTCAGGTCCCTGTAGTAAATCAAAAGGTAAATTATGGCGCCTGTAAATGGCAGAAAATGGATTGAATTGCGATAATTCAATATATCCTTTCGTTTGAGAAATGAATTGACATAGAGGTACAAGAGCGGGCCGATCAGAAATGAAGTTTGCCTGACCAGAAAAAGTGGTTTATGCCAATCCATGAAATATTGCCAGGCAAACGAACTTGTGGCAAAAGAGTAGAAGATTTGAAGGTTAAAAATCATCAGGAGGACTGCCAGTATTTTATTTTCCTGGATAAAACCTCTTTTATTGACAAAGAAGAACAGCGAAAGGATTATCGCCAGGAACATGCTGATGATGGTCAGGATGGTGAAAAAATTCAAAGTCATCATAAAGTTATGTTAAAGTCGGTAAATTTATATTGCAATACATATGAAAAGAAATCAAATCGATCAACCCTTGCAAACTTTCTGTATACAATATTATAATTCCGGTGACCAAATTTCGCAGAATAAGGTCCGGTGGTTGGGGCGCCCCTCTCTGTTTATTTCCCGGTTAATTCATAGGTTATCAGCCGGTTCCTGAGATTGCACAGAAGGAGTATTCATGTTGAGTCAATTGGTGATACCACAAGTTTTTTCATAACTGTTTAAGATCAATGTAAATTTCACTGAAAAACGGCCATTACTAATCAGCATAATTTTGATCCCCGCAATCAGCAAATATGAAATGACAAATCCAATTTGCTTAATGCATTTTTCCCTTTTGTTTTGAATTGAATTCACACTAAATTTGTATGATGACCTGGGAGATTACCTATATCACATGGATTTACCTTGTAACTGCTATTATAAGTCTGCAGCTGGTCATTGCTGCTTACAGGATCCAGCCTATCCGCGGAAGAAATCCCTTCCTGTGGATGATGCTGTTTGCCTTTGCCTGGTCGATGATCCTGACCTTCGAGTCAGCCGCCCCAACGATTCCGACGAAAGTATTCTGGTCGGAACTTGAATACTTCTGCAACATGGGAATACCGCTTTTTTTCCTGCGATTCATCCTGGCCTATAATCTGACTCACAAATCCTGGATAGAGCGCAATTTCTGGATCTTCATGATTGTTCCGCTGATCGCGCTCATTCTTGTCTTTACGAACGACTTTCATCACCAGATCTGGACCGGTTTTTCCTGGAGCCCTGCCGGGTATAATATCCTTATTTACAACCATGGCCCGCTTTTCTATGTAGCCATGGCATATTCCCTTTTGCTTATAATCCTGGCGCTTATCCTGCTCATTGTCTTCATCAACCAGCGGCCGAAATTCTATAAGAGGAAGGCGGTTTTTCTTATAGCTGGATCCCTTTTTCCGTTACTCACAGCGCTGGTTTATACGGCCGGGCTCAGTCCGGTTGCCGGACTTGATATATCGCCCATGGGATTGCTCTTCTCAGGTGCCATTTTTTTCTGGGGGATAACGCGGGGACAAATTTTCGATATCGTTCCGGCAGGGCACCAGCTGATGATCGAGAAGATGCATGACGGGGTGATTGTCCTTGATACCGGCCAGTTCATAATGGATATAAACCCGGTCGTTCTCAAGGCTTTCGGGTTTCATGAGACCATCATCGGACGGAAACTTGATGTGGTAATCCCATCCTTTCACGATCTTACATCCAGGCAGGTAAAAGAGTTTGAAACCCGTTATGAGATCTTCGTTGATCCGCCTGTATCCAGGTGGTTTGAGGTCATGAACAACCCGCTCAAGGATAACCGTGGAAAATTTCTCGGGAGTCTTCTTATCCTGCATGACATCACCCACAGGAAACGGACGGAGATGCAGCTGCAGAAGCTGGCGGAGGAGCTTACCGAACTGAATGCCATGAAGGACAGGCTCTATTCAATCATCGGGCACGACCTGAGAAGTCCCTTTAACTCTATTCTTGGTTTTTCGGAATTGCTCACCGAATCATATGATGAACTTACGGATGAGGAGCGCAGGCAGTTCGCCATCAATATTAACAGCGCATCGAAAGGAGCCTACAGCCTCCTGGAGAACCTCCTCGAATGGTCGAGGATCCAGCTGGGACGTACCCCTTTTGCGCCTGAAGAGCTCAACCTGAACCTTTTTGTAAACGAGACCTTTGTCCAGGTCCGGCACGCGGCAGTCCAGAAGGATATCAGTCTTGTGAACAGAACCTCAACTGGTATTTCCGTCTTTGCTGATAAGAATATGCTGAGCGCAATACTGAGAAACCTTGTCTCGAACGGGATTAAATTCACCAACAACGGGGGAAGTGTTGAGGTTTCTTCAAAAGTGGTGGCTGGCCGGTTAGAAATATGCGTTTCCGACAATGGGATCGGAATGACGAAACCTACACTGGAAAAGCTTTTTCATATCGATACGCTTCTCTCGACCCCCGGGACCCAGAATGAGAAAGGAACAGGTCTTGGACTTATCCTGTGCAAGGAATTCATCGACAAGCATGGAGGTTCTATCAGGGTTGAGAGCCAGGAGGGGAAGGGAAGCCAATTCTGCATTACCCTCCCGGTGAAAAAATGAAAAAGCCGGACATTGTCAGCCCGGCTTTCCATTTGAAATTTCAAAAAATCAGTTAATCTCCCAGGTATCGCCTGAGTTGAGAAGGTCGTCCATATTCCTGATTTTGCTGGTTTCCTTCGCCTCCTTGATCTGTTCCTGGACAAGGTCGTCATAAGTCGGGAACATGGCCGAACGGATAACACCAAACACCATCGGGAAACGGGGAGGCGCAAGCTTGGCAAGCATCAGGTGAATGCCTGGATCCTGGTTGTACTGATCGTGAACCAGGATATCGTCAACGGTCACACCATTTTTACCTACCTCTACCACTTCGACCATTGTATCCTTCAGGATCAGCCCTTTTTCATGGTTCCTCCCAAAGAGCATGGGCTCACCGTTCTTCAGAACCAGCATTGTATCATCTTTCACCTCTTTACCTATCACATCGGTATGGGCCTTATCGGCAAAGATGATGCAGTTCTGCATAATCTCGATGATGGAGGTCCCGTCGTGGCGGGCGGCTTCGAACATGGCCTCGGTCATGAGGGTGAGGTTGTTATCGGGTACCCTGGCAAAGAAAGTTCCCTGGGCGCCCATCACAAGTTCTCCGATGTTAAAGGGGTGCTCGATGGTCCCCTGTGGGGAGGTCTTCGTAACCTTGCCCATCGGGGTGGTGGGTGAATACTGGCCCTTGGTCAGCCCGTAGATCTGGTTGTTGAAGAGCAGGATGTTCAGGTCGACATTCCTGCGGATGATATGGATGAAATGGTTCCCCCCGATGGCGAGGGAGTCACCGTCGCCGGTGGCTACCCAGACGCTGAGGCGCGGGTTTGCTATCTTCACCCCGGTGGCTATTGCAGCCGCACGGCCATGAATGCCATGGATACCATAGGTGTTCACATAATACGGGAAGCGGGAGGAGCAGCCGATGCCGGAAACCATGCAGAAGTTCTCTTTGCGGTAACCGATCTTCGGAAATACCCTTTCCACGGCGCTAAGGATGGCATGGGCACCGCATCCGGGGCACCACTTTACCATCTGGTCGCTTTCAAAATCAGCTTTGCTTAACTGAACGTTCGAACGTTCAACGGTCATGTTTACAAATTCCATCTTATTTCTCCTCCTTCAAAAGTTCGTTAAACTTATCGGTTAACTCATTAATCATAAATGGCAGGCCCTGAACCTTGTTAAACTGGTATAAGTTCGGCTGCGGGAATTTCATGCGCAGGTAGTTGATGAACTGTCCGCTGTTTAGCTCACACACCAGGATCTTCTTGTAACTTTTCAGGATCTTCCCCGTATTTTTCGGCAAAGGCATGATGTGGTGGAAATGGGCGTGACTGATGTCCTTACCCTCTTCCTGCATTTTCTTTACTGCCGAATGAACGGCGCCATATGTTCCTCCCCAGCTTACAACGAGCAGATCGCCCGATTCGGGACCGTCGACCGGCTGGTCTGGAATGTAATCGGCCACTTTCTCAACCTTGGCGGCACGGAGATCAACCATCACCTGGTGGTTTATCGGGTCGGTCGAGACCGTCCCTGCAATGTTTTCCTTCTCAAGTCCACCGATGCGGTGCCTCAGTCCTTCTGTTCCGGGCAGTGCCCATTGGCGGGCCAGGGTCTTCGGATCGCGCAGGTAAGGCTTGTATTTGGGATCGTTGGGTTCTGCAACCGGCGGGTTGATGGGTGGCATATCGGCCATCTTCGGTATCCGGAACAGCGTCGAACCAAACCCCAGGTACCCGTCGGTGAGGAGGATACAGGGAGTCATGTGTTCCATGGAAAGTTTGGCGGCCTCATATGCGTAGTAGAAACAGTTTTCGGAGGAGGAGGCGGCGATAACGATCACCGGGCACTCGCCGTTGCGGCCGAAGAGGGCTTGGTAGAGGTCGCTCTGTTCCGATTTGGTGGGAAGTCCCGTGGAAGGACCGCCACGCTGTACATCAACGATCACTAAAGGTAATTCGGTCATCACGGCAAGGCCGATGGCTTCGCTTTTCAGGGAGAGGCCGGGGCCGGAGGTTGTGGTACAGGCCAGGGAGCCGGTATAGGAAGCTCCGATAGCCGAGCAGATACCGGCAATTTCATCTTCAGCCTGGAAGACTTTTGCTCCCAGTGATTTATGCATGGAGAGTTCCATCAGGATTTCTGTGGCCGGTGTTATGGGATAGGAGCCAAGGAAGAGAGGCCGTCCCGATTTTTCTGATGCTGCAAGGAGACCCCAGGCAGTAGCGACATTCCCGGTGATGTTCCGGTATCGGCCCTTTTCCATTTTTGCGGGGGCAACCTGGATCACCGATTCCAATGCTTCAACGGTATCGGCATAGTTGTAACCAGCCTGGAGGACGATCTTGTTGATCTCGATCAGTTCGGGTTTTTTCTTGAACTTCTTTTCAAAATATTTAAAGGAGGGCTTCAGGTCGCGGTTGAAGATGAAATAAAGCATCCCCAGGGAGAACATGTTCTTGCTCCGTTCAGCAGTCTTGTTATCTACACCCAGTTCCTTCAGGCTCTCCTTGGTGAGGGTGGTGACGGGTGCCTTGATGGTATTGTAGCTGGTAAGAGATTTGTCGTCCAGCGGACTCGATTTGTAACCGGCTTTTTCAATGGCTTTTTCCTCAAACGAATCGGTGTCGACCAGGATCGTGGCTCCCTTCTTTGCCCACTTCAGGTTAGCTTTGAGCGATGCAGGGTTCATGGCAACCAGTACATCGACCATGTCACCGGTAGTAAAGATCTTTGAACTTCCCATGTGGACCTGGAAGCCGGAAACGCCGGCTACCGTGTTCTGGGGTGCGCGGATCTCAGCCGGAAAATCAGGAAAAGTGGCAAGGTCATTCCCTACCAGTGCCGCAACATCGGAGAACATACCCCCGGTAAGCTGCATGCCGTCGCCGGAGTCACCGACAAACTTGACAACTACTTCATCCCGTTCAATAACGGGTCTTTTTTTCTTGGCCATAAAGCGAAATATTTTAGCGGCACAAAAGTACGGTTTTTAGGAATTATAATGTCAGAATAAGGGAATATTATTTGAGGATTGTGTTACTGGATGCTGGATACTGTCCCGCCAAGGCGGGATCTCCGCTTCGCTCCGAGATACTGGATACTGGATATGAAGTTGATGGGATGTTTTGCAGGTTATATGAAAAGTTTATATCTTTGCACTGAAAATCGCATTATTAACCTTGTCTGATATTGTTCAGGCACTAAATATCAATGTCATGGCTTACAAAATAAATGAAGATTGCACCGCTTGCGGAACCTGTATCGATGAGTGCCCCGTTGAGGCTATTTCTGAAGGTGATATCTACAAAATTGATCCTGAGGTTTGCACCGACTGTGGCGCATGCGCCGATGTTTGTCCCGTTGAAGCAATTCATCCGGAGTAATCATTAACTGATTATTGAAAAAAGGTGGTCTCATTCAGGTGGGATCACCTTTTTTA
>JBAXRT010000145.1:0-6852 GCA_037131065.1 bacterium
ACATGCCCAGCACGGTTATGGTCTACATAAAAATGCCGGAAGGTACTGACCAGCTGGTCACCGATTCAGTTACTTCGCTTGTTGAAAAACGAGTCTACGGTGTTCTCGGTGAGAAAAATCCTATTGTTGAGTCTGTAATTACCAATGTTGGGTTCGGAGCCGGTGAAGGAATGTTCGACCGGAGTGTATCTTCAAACAAGGGTAAGGTCACCATCAACTTTATCGAGAGTAAGTTCAGACGAGGTATTTCAACCCAGGAATTCATGGATAAAATCCGGGAGAAGCTGAAGAACATTCCCGGGACAACAATAAGTGTTGAGAAAAATAAGATGGGGCCTCCGACCGGAAAACCGGTAAACATCGAAATCACAGGTGAAAACATAGAGGACCTTATTGCAACTTCAAACGCCTTTAAAAACTATCTCGACTCACTCAGGATACCTGGAATTGAGCAACTGAAATCGGATTTCGAAAATAACAAACCAGAGATCATTATTGATATCGACCGGGTTCGTGCCAACCGGGAGGGCCTTTCCCTTGGGCAAATCGGGCTGGAACTCAGGACCGCCATTTACGGAAAAGAGATATCAAAATATAAGGAAGATGAAGATGAATACCCTATCCAGTTAAGATACTCTGACAGGGAACGTAAAAACATCAACAAGGTCATCAATGCCAAGATCACATACCGTGACATGAATTCAGGCCAGTTGCGGCAGATACCGATCTCCTCGGTTGCCACCATCAAGTACAAGGATACCTATGGCGGGATCAAACGGAAAAACCTCAAACGGGTGATCACCCTGTCCTCCGAGGTCCTTTCAGATTATACGGCCAACGAAGTGGTGTCGAACATAAGCAATTCCATCCCCGGGTTCAATATGCCGAAAGGGATCAATATTACACTTACCGGTGAGAAGGAAGATCAGGCAGATACTATGATATTCCTGTCAAAAGCCATGATCATTGCCATCGGACTGATCTTTTTTATTCTCATCACCCAGTTCGGGTCTCTGAGCAAGTCGTTCATCATTCTAAGTGAGGTTATCTTCAGTATCATCGGAGTCCTTTTTGGAATCCTGATCTTCGGTATGTCCATCAGCGTTATCATGACCGGACTTGGAATTGTCGCCCTGGGAGGGATCGTTGTCAGGAACGGGATCCTGATAGTTGAATTTACAGATGAATTGAAATCACGCGGCTATAAGACAAAGGATGCCATCATTCAGGCCGGAAAAACCAGGATCACACCGGTTGCCCTGACTGCCACCGCAACCATGCTGGGTCTTGTTCCCCTTGCAGTTGGTATGAATATCAACTTTGTGACACTCTTTACCGAGTTGAACCCGCATCTTTATTTCGGAGGTGATAACGTGCTGTTCTGGGGACCCCTTTCGTGGACGATCATCTTCGGGTTAAGTTTTGCAACATTCCTTACCCTTGTATTTGTTCCCGCCATGCTGCTGATCGATGCCAAGATGAAGATCAGATGGCGCCGGAGAAAATCAAACTAGAACTTCTCAAGAAGCCTGCTCAGCTTGATCTTGAGGCGGACAACGTCGAAAATTGATTGCATGTAATCACTGTTGGCCGTAAGGAACTGGTTATATTTCTGGTTCAGATCCGTGCTTGAAGAGATTCCCATCTGGTATTTCTTGGTAGTCTTTTCATAGATCTTCAAAGCTGTTTCAAAACCAGACTGCTTGTTCTGATAAACCAGATAGGAGTTATTGAAATCTTTCTTTGCAGTCTCAACCTGCAACTGAACCTGCGTTTTTACCTTCTCATCCATTACTTTCATTTTGGCAAAATTCAGGCGGGCCTGGTCAACAGCATACTTTCTTCCGCCACTGCTCCAGATGGGTACCTGAAGGGAAATGCCAAAAGTAGCTGCCACGAACCATGGTTTAGAAGTATTGAAGAAGTCCCATGTCGACCTCTGTGCGCTGGTAGAGGCGGTAAGGAAAGCGCTCAGCGTCGGCTGGTATGCTGTTTTCGACAACTTATACTGCCACTCTACCAGCTTTTCCTGTTTCTTAAGGATGGTATAATCGATGTTGTAGTTGTAATCAAAAGGCATATTCATAAGCTGGTCACGGTTAATCTGTGCAAGGAATGAACTCAAATCTTCTGAGAGAAGGATCTCCTGGTCCTCCTTCACCCCAAGGATGAACTTGAATAAGTTGTACGCAAGGATCTGCTGGCTTTTCGTATTGATCAGGATTGCTTCGAGATTTGACCTGTTAAGCACAAGCTGATCAACATCAATATCTTCGAGAAGTCCGTTCTGATAAGCCTTCTGAGCCTCATCCACCATTTTGCTGACAATTTTATAGGTGGAATCAAGGATCCTGGTACTCTCCTGTATCACAAGCAGGCCGACATAGTTTTCTGCCACAAGATCACGGACATCCACTTTATCCTTAATGGCTTTTTGCCTTACTGTTTCCAGATATGCTTTTGCCGTTTGGATTCCAACCAGGTATTGACCGCTGTATAGAAGTTGTGAAAGCGATCCTTTAACTGTAAGTGAATATGGTGCCCCGAATTGCACCGGGATCAGTTCATCATACTTGGGAGGCTGGGAAAAGATGTTGGGGATCATCTGGGTGGGCATGAGAAAATAATTCATATAGTCTGCCCCCCCGTTGATCTGAGGTAAGCCGATGGTGATATTCTGCATGACCGTTTTCTTGGCAATCTGAACATCATAGTCCGAGTTGCGCAGATCGTAATTGTGCTCATAGGCAAAATCCTGAGCCTGCTGCAGCGAAAACGACATCGGGGCAGTTGAAGTCCCCTGTGGCTGTTGCTGCGCACGGATCATTCCAGGTTTGACAATCACTATGCCCAGGAAAATATAAAACACTATGGCTCGAATTCCTTTTTTCATTTATTTGAATTTTTTAAAGTTCACCTTCCGTTTCTGTTGCTCATAATAGCGTATCCCGTTTTCGTTTGAAATACCACGGATAAAATTGTCAAACATCACATCGAAAAGGGTCTGGAAAGAAAAGTTATCGGCAGGAAAAAATTCCGGATTGTGGAGGTCGATCAGACGCCTGATATAAAGCCGGGCAATGAGTTCAATGCTCAGATCATCCCTGTACATTCCATTATTTATCCCCTTTTTGATATTTAACTGGATCTGTTCGTAAATAAATTCTATCCGGTTTTCAATATGCTTGTGATAGATCTCGGGATAATATTTTTTCAGGTCAAAGGTCAGCGATGGGGATACATCCCAGAACCTTTCACCCACCTCCATGCTGACCATGAGCAGAACATCAATGGCATTGACCCCGTCAAATTTATTAGTCGAAAAAATGATCTCGAAATTTTCCCGCTCCAGCTCAAGTAATTTTTCCACCAGTTCGTTCTTGCTTTTTACATGCAGGTAGAGTTTTTTCTTTGAGATGCCGACATCCCTGCATATGTCATCAATCGATACACTCCGGACTCCATATTTGAAAAAGAGTTCCCGGACTCTTTCTAAAATTTCTACAAGTGATTTTTCCATTGAAATGTATTGAAAAATGGATGGAAATTTTGCAGTGCAAATATAGAAAAAAAATGACTTGAAGAAACAAAATGGATCTAAATAGTTTCTTCCTTTGTTGCCGATCAGTTATCGCAGAACCTGCAGGATGATACGTAATTTTTTACTATGTTTGGCGTTCCCGGCCACATGTATTAAATGGTACCATTTATGGGAAGAATCACTGCGCCGGGCATTATTTAATTAATTATCAACCATGAAAAGGTTATTTTTCCTTATCCTGATTGCTTTCCGCTTTTCTGGCGTTTATTCACAGGAAACAGACTGGACGACCCCTTATGAACGCTCAGGCGGAACGGAAACCCCGCGGTATCGCGAAACCGTTGATTATCTCAGACGTCTTGCCAATGCCTCTCCCATGCTCACATTCAGCAGCTTTGGCAAAAGCGCCCAGGGCCTTGATCTCCCAATGCTGGTTGTCGACAGGGAGGGATTGGGTGAACCCTTTGCCATTCATGCCGCCGGGCGGTCCGTTCTCCTTCTCCAGGCATGTATCCATCCAGGTGAAAGTGAAGGGAAAGATGCCGGGATGATGTTCATCCGCGACCTTGTCAAACCCGAATTTGTCGGATCCTCACCCCTTTCACTTTCCCTTCTGAACAATGTCTCCATCCTTTTCATCCCGATCCTGAATGTGGATGGTCATGAACGATTCGGACCTTATAACCGGATCAACCAGAACGGACCGAAAGAGATGGGCTGGCGTGTGACCTCCAATAACCTGAACCTGAACCGTGACTTCCTGAAGGCCGACACACCGGAAGTCATTGCTCTATTGAAGCTCTTTAATGAATGGATGCCCGACTTTTTCATCGATTGCCATACGACCGATGGCGCCGACTACCAGTATGTTCTCACCTATCTCATGGAGATCTATGGAGATATGGATGCCCGGCTGACCTCTTGGTCCCGGGATGTTTTTTTACCCCAACTCCAGAAATCAATGGATAATGCCGGTTTCCCTGTATTTCCTTATGTGGACTTCCGCCGCTGGCACGATCCGAGAAGCGGCCTGATCACCGAAGTAGCCCCTCCCATGCTGTCACAGGGTTACTTCTCCCTCAGGAACCGACCGGGATTGCTCATTGAAACCCACATGCTGAAACCTTACAGGGAAAGGGTAAGGGCCACCTATGAATGCATAAAGATCAGCATGGAGATCCTTGACCGTGAAAACACCCACCTCCAGGGACTTATCAGGCAGGCCGATGAATTCTGCTCATCTCCTGCATTCCTTCAGGCTCCCTTTCCCCTTCAGTTTGAAACTATTGAAACCGACAGCAACATAGTGGATTTTAAGGGATTTGAATACACAGTTGAAAAGAGCCCGGTGAGCGGTGGGGATTGGTTCAGATACAGCCATAATCCAGTAATATTCAAATTGCCCTATTTCTATAAAACCAGGCCGGTAGTAACTGCCAAACTTCCCTGCGCCTATATCATCCCGGCGGAATGGAAGTCCGTCATTGAACGGCTTCAGATCCATGGCATTCAAATGAAATTCCTTCAGAAAGGAGTTGCGTTAAAAGTTACCTCCAGCCGCTTTAGATCACCCAGATGGCAGCAGAATCCCTATGAAGGGAGACATCCCATGACCAACATTGAATACGACGAATTCTCCGAAACGCGATGGTTTCCCGCCGGATCTGCCGTGGTTGAAGCCACACAACAATCTGCCCGTATCATTCCACATATCCTGGAGCCGAAAGGGAATGGCTCTTATGTTTACTGGGGATTCTTCGATGCTGTTTTTGAACAGAAGGAGTATGCGGAGTCCTACGTTCTTGAGCAACTGGCTGAAAAAATGTGCAGGGAAAACCCAGCCCTCATGAAAGAACTGGATGAGAAAAAAGTATCGGATACGACGTTTTCCCGCAATCCCATGCTAATCCTTAACTGGTTCTATAACAAATCCCCTTATGCCGACCAGCGGAGAAATGTCTACCCGGTTGCTAAAATTTATGAAAGATCTGTCCTGGATGGACTGCTAAAAGATTGATCACCTTTTCATTACAACAATACCGGGCTCTCCCGGAATTATCTTTCCAATGATTGCAGCCTGCGAAACTCCACCGGTATGGAGTTCCATGAGCAATGTATCAGCCATATTTTCAGGTATGGTGATCAGCAATCCCCCAGAAGTCTGAGCGTCGGCGAAAATGATCTTAAGCAGATCAGGCACTCCTTCTTCATACCTTGTAATTCTTTCAACAAATGCCTTGTTGCTGATGGTGCCCCCGGGAACAATACCCGCAGCAGCATACTCCCACGCTTCAGGAAAGACCGGGACCCGCTCCGACCATATCTCTGCACCGACGGATGATCCCTCGATCATCGTCTTCAGATGGCCAAGCAAACCGAACCCTGTGACATCCGTGCAACCATTCACAGGGAATTCATTCATAACGGCGGCCGCCCGCTGATTGAGCATTGCCATTGAACGGATGGCCCCGGCCGCCCTTTCAGGTCCGGCAATTCCCCTTTTCAAGGCCGTAGTGATGATTCCGGTACCAAGGGGCTTTGTAAGGATGATTTTATCTCCAGGCTTTGCCCCGGAATTCCTGAGGATTCTCCCCGGATGGACCCTGCCGGTAACCACAAGTCCGAACTTGGGTTCATCATCGTCAATGCTGTGTCCACCGATTATAGAAATTCCTGCTTCGGCGGCTTTGTCCGTTGCACCCTTCAATATCTGCTGAAGAACCTCAATGGGTAGTCTTGTTGCAGGAAAACTCACGATGCCCAATGCAAAGAGTGGCTCTGCTCCCATTGCATAGACATCACTGATCGAGTTGGCTGCGGCAATGGCGCCATAGGTATATGGATCATCCACGATGGGGGGGATGAAATCGACCGTCTGGACAATAGCAGTCTTTTCATCGATCCTGTAAACAGCGGCATCGTCGGAGGTTTCGATCCCTACCAGTACCGATTTATTCATTGTTACAGGGATCTCATTGAGGATTTTTTCAAGGAGGTGTGGCTGAATTTTACAGGCACACCCAAGCGAACGGGTAAATTCCGTCAGACGTGTGCCTGAAATTGTTTCCAGTATTTCTGTAACCTTCTCTTCTTTTTTCTCATTATCACCCTTAAGAGTAGGCATCGTTATCTTTTCCCGTTTCTCTTCAGCAAAGGTAATTTCAGGGAATGACTGCACTCCCTCCTGCTTTATCCCCTTTATTTTGAGATACGAACCGGTGATTATGGTTATGGCTCTTCTAATCTCCTCTTCCGTTGTCATTCTTCCCACTGAGAAGCGGATGGTTCCCATGGCATACTGCCCGGGTACC
>JBAXRT010000146.1:0-6819 GCA_037131065.1 bacterium
GCAACCAGTGGCTTTGGAAGGGCCATTGCCATCAAGTTCGGTGAGAACGGATACAGACTGATCATCACCGGCAGGAGAAGAGACAGGCTGAACCATCTTTCAAGGGAGTTGAGGGAAAAGCATCATACCGAGGTCCTCCAGCTTTGCTTCGATGTGAGAAACGTAAACGAAGTGGAGGAGGCCATAAATACATTGCCTGAAGAGTGGAAGGCGATCGATATCCTTGTAAATAATTCGGGGCTCGCAGCCGGGATGAGCCTGATCCATGAGGGATTGATAGATGACTGGGAACGGATGATCGACACCAATGTGAAAGGACTGCTCTATATGACCCGGTTCATTGCCCCTTTGATGGTTGAACGAAAGCAGGGACACATCATTAACATTGGTTCCATCGCAGGCAAGGAGGTCTATCCCGGAGGAAATGTGTACTGTGCATCAAAATTTGCAGTGGATGCCATCACCAAAGGTGCCAGGATCGACCTGGTATCCCACAACATCAAGGTTACCCAGATTGCACCTGGTTCGGCCGAAACGGAATTTGCCCTGGTCAGGTTTCATGGCGATGCCGAAAAAGCTGCCGGTATTTATAAAGGATATATCCCTCTTCGCCCCGAAGATATCGCAGACGTCGTCTACTATTGTGCCACGCTGCCGGCCCATGTAAACATCAACGACATGGTGGTCACCTGCACGGCCCAGGCCAGTGCAACCAATTTCAATAAAAAGTAGCGAGATAGTGAATGGTGAGATCGTGAAATATATCTAACATATTTCACTGTT
The DNA here is from genome assembly GCA_037131065.1 of bacterium. Lineage (GTDB taxonomy): Bacteria > Bacteroidota > Bacteroidia > Bacteroidales > FEN-979 > JBAXRT01. Next base: position 784 of record JBAXRT010000146.1, read on the forward strand.
TCACTATATCACTGTATCACCTGTTCACTATTTTTTTCTATCATTGCATTACATTTCATTTAACCAGGTTCCAAAACATGTCTCATGGAAGTAACCCGTATTTTCGATCTCCTTCCCCGTTATGAAGAAAAATTCAAACCAAAGGATGATGTAGTAGCGTCCAAAGAGAATGGTCAGTGGGTAAAGTACAGCATCAAACAGTACCGGGAAATCGTCGACAACATCAGCTTGGGATTTCTGGCCCTCGGTGTTAAACCCGGTGACCGGATCGCCCAGATCTCGGCTAACAGGGCGGAGTGGAACTTTGTAGACATGGCCATTCTCCAGGTGGGAGCCATTCATGTTCCGATCTACCCAACCATCAGTGAATCCGATTACACCTATATCCTTGGTCACGCCGAAGTTAAGTATGTCTTCATTTCAGGGAAGGACCTGCTGCGTAAGATTGAACACATTCTTCCTGATATTCCCAATATCAAGGGGGTCTATACCTTCACAGCCCACGATGGCTTCAACCACCTTGACGACCTGATCCTGCTTGGCAAACAGAATGCCAACCGTGAACTGCTGGAAAAGACCAAGGCTGCCATTTTTCCTGATGATCTTGCGACGATCATTTATACTTCGGGGACTACGGGTAATCCAAAAGGAGTCATGCTTTCCCATGCCAACTTTGTCTCCAATTTCATCGGGGTCTCCTATATTCCACCCTTCGGGGAGGACCACAGCGCTGTTAGTTATTTGCCGCTCTGCCACGTCTATGAACGGATGCTGAACTATATGTACCAGTACTTAGGGATATCAATCTACTATGCCGAAAACATCGGGACCATCACCGATAATATGAAGGAGGTCAGGCCGGAAATCTTGTCTACTGTCCCGCGCTTGCTTGAAAAGGTGTACGACAAACTTTTTGCAGCCGGGCATAAACTAACAGGGATAAAGCGCTGGATCTTCTTCTGGGCGCTGCATCTCTCGCTCCGGTATGAGATGAAGGGAGCCAATGGCTGGTTCTATGAACTCAAACGGAAACTATACGACAAGCTGGTGTATGTAAAATGGAGGGAGGCCCTGGGTGGGGACATCAATATTATCGTCTCCGGCGGCGCAGCCATCCAGCCGAGGCTTTCCAGGATGTTCACCTGCGCGGGTATCAATATCCTCGAGGGATATGGTCTTACGGAGACCTCACCGGTCATTGCAGTCAGCGATTTCAGTGAACACGGGATCAAGTTCGGTACCGTTGGTCCTGTCCTTCGCGGGGTCCAGGTAAAAATCGCCGGCGATGGCGAGATCCTTTGCAAGGGACCCAACGTTATGATGGGATATTACAAAGATCCTGAACAGACAAAAGAGGCCATCGATTCAGAAGGATGGTTCCACACCGGCGACCTTGGCCATATTGAACCGGAAGGACAGCTGAAGATCACGGGCAGGAAAAAGGAGATGTTCAAGACCTCCTTCGGGAAATATGTGAGCCCGCAACCGATCGAAGATAAATTCAAGGAGTCACTCTTCATCGACCAGATCATCGTGGTGGGAGAGCACCAGAAATTTGCCGGGGCACTCATTGTTCCCGACTTTACCTTTTTAAAATCGTGGTGCAACGTTAAGGAAGTACCTTATACCACAAATGAAGAGATGATCAACCTGCCAAGGATCCGGAAACGATTCCAGCAGGAGATCACCAAGTTCAACAAATTCTTCGGGGAGGCTGAAAAGATCAAATCCTGGGATCTGCTTGGGGCTGAATGGTCGTTTGAAACAGGTGAGATCACCCCGACCCTGAAGCTGAAGAGGAATTTTATTCTCAATAAATACAAAACACAGATAGCGAAGTTGTTTGAATAGCTGTCAACAATGGCGGAGATCACGCGTTTATTCGATATCCTGGATTGGTACAGGGAAAAATTTCCCTCAAAGACCGACGCTTTCCTCTACAGAAAAGAGAGGAAATGGCATTCCTATTCTTCGGCGGATTATATCAGGTTATCAACGGAGATCGCCCTCGGGTTCCATTCAATGGGAATTGAACTGGGAGCAAGGATCGGAACGATCATGTACAACTGCCCTGAATGGAATTTCTTCGATATGGGGATCATGATGTCGGGAGCAATCCAGATCCCGATCTATCCCACCGTCAGTGCCGCCCATTTCCGCTTTATCCTGAGCGATGCACAGGTCCAGTATCTCATCGTTTCTGATTCCCACATATACAACCGGATCAAAAAGCTGAGCAACGACATCCCGGGGCTTCAGGGCGTCTTCACCATTGAAAGGGTAAAGGGAGTGGCGAACTGGAAGGATATTCTTGAAAAAGGAAAAAACTATCCGGATCCGGCTGAGCTGGAATTGATCAAACAATCGATACGGCCCGACGACCTTGCCACCATCATTTATACTTCAGGGACGACCGGAAAACCAAAAGGGGTAATGCTTTCGCACCGGAACTTTATCACGAATTTCATGGGTTGCGCCACCATTCCTGATTTTAACCCATCCGACCGGGCGATGAGTTTTCTCCCGCTGTGTCATGTGTATGAACGGATGCTCAATTATCTCTACCAGTATTTCGGGATGTCGGTCTATTACTGCGAAAGCCTTGAAAAGATCGGGGAGTATATCCGTGAGATCAGGCCGCATACTTTTGCCTGCGTGCCGCGTGTCCTGGAAAAGATCTACAACAGGATCGTCACCCGCGGAAGGCAGTTCAAAGGCCCGAAGAAAGCAGTATTTTTCTGGGCTCTCCGGCAGGGACATAAATTCGAATTCAACCACGCAAGGGGATGGTTCTACGATGTGAAACTATGGATCGCCAACCTGGTTGTTTTCAGGAAGTGGAGAAAACTGCTGGGGAACAATATCAAGATGATTGTCTCGGGAGGAGCAGCCCTCCATCCCAGGCTGGCCAGGGTCTTCTGGGCCGCCAGGATCCCCCTGATGGAGGGTTACGGGTTAACCGAAACCTCTCCCGTGATAGCCGTCACCAATTTTAACCCTGATGGATTCAGGTTCGGTACCGTGGGACCGGTTTTGCCTGGCGTTGAGGTCAGGATTGCCGGGGATGGTGAGATCCTCTGCCGGGGACCGAATATTATGCTCGGGTACTTTAACCGACCGGAGAGAACGAAGGAGGTGATCGATGATGAAGGATGGCTCCACACAGGTGATATCGGCATGCTGGAGGAGGGAAGATATCTCAAGATCACCGACCGGAAAAAGGAGATATTCAAAACATCAACAGGAAAATATATTGCCCCGCAGGTCCTCGAACAGCGTTTCAGGGAGTCACCATTCATCGAGCATATCCTTGTGATCGGGGAGAACAGGAAATGCGCTGCCGCCCTGATTGTCCCAAATTTCGACCACCTCCGGAGCTGGTGTGAAATCAAGCGCGTCACCTTCACGACCCCTGAGAAGGCAGTGCGGAATGTCAGGATCATCAAAAGGTTCAAACAAGAGGTGGAACATTTCAACCTCGACCTCGGCCAGACCGAACAGATTAAGAAGTTCAGGCTGATTGCCGGTCCGTGGACTGAAGCCACCGGGGAACTCTCCCCGACCATGAAACTCCGAAGGAAGTTCATCCAGGAAAAATACCAGACACTGATCGATGACACCTACCGCTCGACCGAGTACAATTATCAGGTGGAAGAAGATTAATGGAGTATTTTAAAGATCAGTTCTTTCATCAGCTCGCCGTCGTTCGCTGAAAGATTGTCAACCCCTTTTGCCTTCAGATCATACTCCCTCAGGAGCGAGATGATCTTTACTACCTTTCCAACGGGGAAGCTCTTTGCTGCCTGCTGAAAATCGGCAACAAAGAAGGGATTGACCGAAAGAGCCGCCGCAACCGAGTTCTTCGACTTATCCTGGAGATAATGATAGGTCAGGATCCGGGTAAAGAAGGAGGAGAGGATGGGAACGACCTTGACCAGCGGGTTATCCTTCGGGTTGGCGCCGAAGTAAAGGATGATCTGGTTTGCCTTGAGTACATCTTTTCTTCCCAATGCTTTCTGAAGTTCAAACACATTGAAATCCTTGCTGATCCCGATGTTCTTCTCGATGTACTCTTCGGTGATCTCACCGCCCGGAGGGGTGTTGATGAGAAGCTTGCTGAGCTCGTTCACCACCTTGCTCAGATCGTTGCCCAGGAACTCTGTGAGCAGGATGGCCGCCTTCTGCGTGATCGTGCAGCTTTTATCCCGAAGCCAGGCATGGATCCACTCCGGGATCCTGTTTTCGTAAAGGCGCGGCGATTCAAAGGTGATGCCGTTTTTCTCAAGCGATTTATAGAGCCCCTTCCTTTTATCCAGCTTGCCGTATTTGTAACAGATCACCAGCAGGGTCGATTTCAGCGGGTTTTCGACATAGGGCTGAAGGTCATCCATCTTGTCGATCTCCTGGGCCTCCTTGACGATCAGTACCTGGTAGTTCGCCATCATCGGGAAACGCCTGGCATAGCTTATCACGGTCGGAATGTTGACATCCTTGCCGTAAAGGACCGACTGGTTGAACTCCTTCTCCTGCTCGCTGAGCACATGATGCTCAATAAAACCGGAGATCTCGTCAATGAAAAAGGGTTCTTCCCCGTATAGGAAATAGACCGGATAGTAGATCTGTTTTTTCAGATCACTGATGATCTGCTCGAAACTGTTTTCATTCTTTGCCGCCATGAAATGCCTTCTGATGCAGAAAGAGCTGCCCTTTTTTTCTAGTCAAACCTCAGGTGCTTGACCTTCAGTTTATGATCGATGAGTTCGTTCATCGTGTCAATACCTATCTTCAGGTGCTCCTCCACATATTTTTCGGTGACCTTCTTATCGCTTGCCTGGGTCTTGACGCCGCGGGCCACCATCGGCTGGTCGGAGACCATCAGCACGGCGCCTACCGGGATCTCATTGGCGAATCCCACCGAAAAGAGGGTGGCGGTCTCCATGTCGATGGCGATCGCCCTTGTTTTCCTCAGGTAGTCCTTGAAATCCTCATCGTATTCCCACACCCTGCGGTTGGTAGTATAAACCGTACCGGTCCAGTAGTTCTTCCGGTGGTTCAGGATGGTGTTGGAGACGACCTTCTGGAGGTTGAATGCCGGCAGGGAAGGGACCCGCTCGGGGAAATAGTCATCGGAGGTTCCGTCGCCGCGGATCGCCGCGATGGGCAGGATCATATCTCCCATCCTGCATTTCTTCTTTAGTCCGCCGCATTTTCCCAGGAAGAGCGTGGCTTTCGGATTTATCGCCCCGAGCAGATCCATGATGGTTGCGGCATTCGGACTGCCAAGCCCGAAATTGATCAGGGTTATCTTTCCCGCAGTCGCACTCGGCATGGCTTTATCCTTTCCCACAATGGGAACATCGTTCCATTTTGCAAAAAGTTCCAGGTAGCGGGTGAAATTCGCGAGAAGGATGAACTCCCCGAATTGATCCAGGGAGGTTCCGGTGTAGCGTGGCAACCAGTCGTCGACAATCTCTTTCTTCGTCTTCATAATAGATCCGGGTTAAACGGAGTGTTCGTTGTTGTGATGACAAAGATAAGGATTTACCGGATTTTTGATTATGTTTGTATCAGGAGGATGATGCAGCAACTGAATTTACCGGGCTATGAACCCAGGGTCAGGGAAGATCATAAGGGGAAAATGGAGATCTTCGATGGCTTCCGCAGGAAGTTTGTCAGGCTTACCCCCGAGGAGTGGGTGAGGCAGCACTTCCTGAATTTCCTGGTCACATCTAAAGCATACCCGGCATCGGTCATTGTAGTTGAGGCTTTTCTCACCGTTAACCGGTTAAAAATGCGCTGCGATATCCTGGCATACGGTCCCGGAAAAAAGCCGGTCCTGGTGGTTGAATGCAAGGCTCCTGAAATTGAGATCACACAGGGTGTTTTTGACCAGGTTGCGAGGTACAACATGACCCTCATGGTCGATCACCTGGTGGTGACAAACGGGCTTCAGCACTATGCCTGCCGGATCGATCATCGCAAAAAGTCGTTCGAATTTCTTAAGGATGTGCCGGAGTACAAAGAAGTCATTAGTCA
>JBAXRT010000147.1:0-6805 GCA_037131065.1 bacterium
GTTGTCCCGATAAAAGGCTCACTCTCTATCCTGATGGTTCCGCCCATCATAGTGACCAGTTTACTCGTAATTGCCAGTCCCAGACCGGTACCGCCATACCTGCGCGTATCCTGGTTTTCAACCTGCTCAAATGCTCCAAAGATCCTTGCCTGCTGGTCTTTTTTAATACCGATGCCCGTATCCTTTACACTGATAACAAGATCAAGTCTGTCATCAGTATTGTTAATCGATCCGGAGTTCAGCCTGATCTCTCCTTCCTCGGTGAACTTAATGGCATTGCTCATAAGGTTTAGCAAAACCTGTCTCAGCCTCAGCTCATCGGCGATCAGGTTTTCGGGAAGGTTATCTTCGGCGTGAATGACCAGGGAAATTCCTTTCTCCTCCGCCTTGACTTGGAACAGTGATCCGATCTCGGCAAGCAGTTGTCTGATGTTGAAAGGAACAGGATTAATTTCAAGCTTTCCTGCCTCGATCTTCGAAAGGTCGAGAATGTCGTTGATCAGGTTAAGCAATGTTTTACCGCTACTGCTGATTGATTTGATATAGTTTGACTGAACCGGGTCCCTGACCGTCGCCGACAAGATCTGTGAAAATCCTATGATGGCATTCATGGGTGTCCTGATCTCATGAGACATATTGGCCAGGAATACACTTTTTGCACTGTTGGCAGATTCCGCTTCGATCTTTGCTACCTTAAGGTCGGCAGTGACAGTTTTCAGTTTCCTGGTAATAATCCTTTGCTGGTAATAGAGCCAGGAAGCCAGCCAGAGGGCAATGAAAACAAGGAAAAACGGGACCAGCTGAACGAAGATTGAAAGCTTTACCGCTGTCTTCTCCATGTAAATAGCCGTGACAAAATGCCTTATGACATGAACAAAGATGTAATGAACCGGCGTCTCCTGCCGTGTTACCAGTTCGTTCGTTTTTTCGGGGGAAGAAAATGACAGGTTCCTGAAATCGGGCAGAAAATTGTAAATATCCATCAGGGTATCATTTCTTATATACCTTCCCTCGTTGGAACCGTAAATGGTTCCTGTAGAATCGAACATCACCATACTGACATCGGGCAGGGTACTCTTCAGCCACTCAAACCCGCTGTTGGTTTCTACATCCATGCAGATCTCCCCAATGATCCGGTCTTTATATACCAGTGCGGTGTAGGAGGTGATAAGTTCTTTTTTTGATATATGACCTATAAACGGCCTAGTTGCCTCGACCTGGCCGATCGTTCCGCTGATCTTTCTTTTTCTTTCAGGGGTATTAAAGAAGCCATCAAGAATGACCGAATCGGGTGGCAGATCTCGGTAAAAATATTCAATAAACGGTCCCGATTGGAGCCGAAGGTAGATCCTTATAAGCGTTTTAAACTCACTGTCAAGGTTTTTAATGAACGGATAGGAGCCGCGGATGATGAACTCGCACGACCTGAGTTCATCCGGATTGAGTGGGAAGGGAGAGAGAATGATCAGGCTGTCGTTATTCAAACCATGATATAACCGCCACTCCCGGGCTGTTGAATCTTCCTTCGGCAGAATAATATTGCCGGACTCGTATTCAAGGTAAGTCTTCATTACCTGCTGCAGTACCAGCAACTTCTCCTGCCTCAACTTTAGATCAGCATCAGCCCTCAGTGCAATCTGTTGAAGCTGGAATTGCCATCGTTCCATTTTACCTTCGAGGATAATCCTGAATCCTGCAAACCAGATCACCAGTAAACCGATGATAAGTATGGCAACCCAAAAAATGATTGATTTTCTTTTGTTCATTTCCCTGGAATGAAGAAAAAATTCGGAAACAGAACTCAAAAGTAATAATTTTCCCTACTCATACTTCAGCGCCTCCACCGGGTTGCTGAGGGCAACCTTGACCGCCTGGAAGCAGATGGAGAGCCAGCCGATCATCAGCGAGATCACCGTAGCCAGCACATAGATCAGCCAGCTTACCTCGATGTGGTCGGCAAAGCTCTGCAACCAGTAACGGATGCAGAAATAGGCAATGATCCAGGCCACGATGGTGGCGACAAGGATCAGCTTGATCACCTCGGTGGAGAGGAGCAGGATGATGTTCGGGATGCTTGCCCCCATTATCTTGCGAAGACCGATCTCCCTCGTACGGGCTACCGATGTGTAGGTGATTAGCCCGAGCAGTCCGAGGCAGGCGATGAATATGGCAAGGATCGCGAAAAGGGTGAAGAGTTTTTCAATCTTCATCTCGGTTTTGTAAAGCTGGGCGAAATCCTGGTCGAAGAAGTAGGACTGGAAGGGCTGCTTGTTAGCATATTTCTTCCAGGTCTTTTCAATATAGGCGAGTGTTTCCTTCAGGTTCGATGTCTTCAGCCTGATCAACAGGTAGCCCTCCTGGTTCCCGCGCATGATGTTGAAACAGGCCGGTGCGATCTCCTTGTGAAGCGATTCGATGTTGAAATCCTTCACCACGCCGATCACAGGTAACTTGAAGAATGTTCCCCGTGGTCCGGGCTGAAGGATGATCTTTCCGATGGGATCCTTAAATCCCAGGGCCTTCACGGCAGCTTCATTTATGATGATCGACATCGAGTCCGTCTTGTATTCTTTTGAAAAGAAGCGTCCCTGTACCAACTGCAAGCCGAGAACCTCCGGGTACTCAAAACTCACAAGGTTCTGGAGCAGCAGAAAGGTGTTCTTTTCAAGCGAACCCTCCTTGAGGAACCCGTTGTTGTTATGTGTCTTTCCCGGGATGGCGGTCGAGTTGGCAACCCCGCTGATGTTCGGATTCCGGAGCAACTCCACCTTGAATGGTTCGATCTGGGTTTTCAGGGCATCAGGACGTCGCAGGATGAGAAGTTCATCCTTTTTGAACCCAAGTTCCTTGTTAAGCATGTATTTCAGCTGGCCCGAAATGACGATCGTGCCGATGATGATGGTAATGGAGATGACGAACTGCAGGACTACGAGGAAGCTCCTGAGACCACCCGATTTTCCGACAGCGTGAACCTGTCCCTTAAGGACCGTAATGGGATTGAAGGCCGCCAGAACAAATGCGGGATAGATCCCGGCAATAATCCCGACCAGGATAGCCAGCAGGAAAAGCAGGACCAGTCCTGCCGGGTGTTCAAAAAGGCTCAGGTTCACATTAATGTCGAGGAGCTGATTAAAATTGGGTGTGAGGATGGCGACGAAGACGGTCGCGATGATTGTGGCGATAACAGCGAGCAGGACCGATTCACCGATGAACTGGAAGATCAGTCCGCGCCTGGTCGAGCCAAGGGTCTTTCTAACACCGACCTCTCTCGCCCTTGACGTGGATTTGGCCGTGGCCAGGTTTACGAAATTGATGATGGCCAGGATCAGGATGAAGATGGCAACGATGGAAAAAATATTCACATATTTCATGCTGCCGTTGGGCTCCAGTTCAACCTGTATGTTTGAATTCAGGTGGATATCCTTCAGCGGCTGAAGGTAGTAGCCAAAAGAGTCACCGGCTTTTCTGAATTCGGAGATGGTGATACCGAGGATCCGCTTTATCTGTGGCCCAACATATTTATCTGCCATCTGCTGCATTTTTTTCTCAAAGGCTGCAGGGTCGGTCCCTTTTTTCAGGATGATGTAGGTATAGAAATTATGGCTGAGCCACTCGTTCGACCTGGTGAAGGGATAGGTACACATCGATCCCATCATGTCGAAATGAAAATGGGAGTTCGCCGGTATGTCTTCCAGAATGCCTGTTACCGTGTAGAGAACGGTATCGGATTCAACGATGAGCATCTTACCCATAGGATCCTGGTCGCCGAAATAGCGCTTTGCAGTGGATTGAGTGATGACCATCGATTTGGGATTCACCAGGGCTGTCGCAGGGTTTCCCCTGATCATTTTAAAATCGAAAACACTGAAAAAGTTCGAATCGGCAAAGAGGACATTGTCTTCATTGAATCCCTTCTCCTGGTAGCGGATCAGCCAGGCACCCCACCGGGCGATCCTGGTGGCCTGTTCCACTTCGGGATAATCGGCTACAAGCGCCTTGGCCATTGGGGGCGCGGTCACTGCCTGGTCGAGCACCTGTCCCGACATTTGTCCCTTTACCTTTACCCGGTAGATATCCTCATACCGGGAGTGGAACCGGTCATAGCTCAGTTCATTCAGTACATAAAGGGCGATGAAGATGAAACTGGTAAGCCCGATGGCAAGCCCGAGAATGTTGATGACCAGGTATCCCTTGTTCTTGAATAAATTGCGGAAGGCAATCGTGAGGAAATTTTTAAACATATCGGGAGGATTGTTATACAAATCTATTAAATAATTTAGACTCCTGATTTCATTTTTGGTTACTTTAGATCATTCAAATTTCAGAAACACCCGATAGCCATGCGGATCATGAAAACATTATTTCCCTGGGTCCTCCTGCAGGTCATGGCCTGCAGCATTTTTGCCTCCACGATCAACCCGGTCCTTCCGGCTGATTTTCCCCTTGCCCTGATTTCCCGCACCGATACGATCAGCCAGGAGGCACTTTGGAGCTACAATCCCGGCAATGCCCCCCTTATCATGGAGTATGGTTTCCGGTCGATGGTAGTGCAGGAGTTCTCCTTTGATAACGAAAGGATCAAAGCGGAGATCATCCAGCTCGATTCACCCGAATCAGCGTTTGGCCTGTACTCACTTTCAGCAATGAATTGCAGCCGGCGCGATACGGCCGGTCCTTACGACTGTCTCAACACATTAGATTACAAGTTTGCCTATGGGGATCTCTTTGTCACGGTGAGCAGCGAATCGGGTTCTCTCCAGGCGGTGAAGCTCTATTTTGCAGTAGCTAAGGTGATCAGGCAACGCAACCTCCAAAACACCCTGGCGTTACCCGATCCCTTCGGGACGACACGGCTTAAGGCGGCCAGGGGTAACCTGATCTTTACCGAGGGTCAGATTGGCATGCAGAACTGCCTGATCCCATGGAAGGAGCTCTTTTACGGCGTCCGGTTTGCGATGTTTGCCATCTATGTGTCCGACATGGAGAATGACCTCTATTTTGGCCGCATCTCGTTCCAGACCCCGACCGACCAGTCGAGGTTTCTCTCCGCCGCCGGCCTGATGCGCGGTGTCGATCCTATCCCGAATACCAATACGAACAACAACCGTTACCGGGAGTACCGGCAGGTTGACGACAAGACCATCTGGTTCCTACAGAGCCAGGAGCCATACAGCATCGACGGGCTTCTTTACGGGGCGAGGTAAGCGGGTTCCCGGTTTTTGGTGGTCCAGACCAGGTGGACCCGGACTTTAACTCTGGCTTTGGGACTAAGTCGGCTAACTACCCCGGCCTTTAGGCCGGGGTTGGTGGCTAAGCTGACAGAACCGGGCTTTAGCCCGGAACCTGAACATCGAATTTGTACTTCTCTATAAACTTCGCGTATTCCTCAGTAAAGCCCTTTTTCCTGTGATGGTTTTCCTGGTTCCTGATATAATCCCTAACCCGGTTTACTCCCGATTCACTCACCGATGCCGCAAAATAATCGTCCTGCCACTCAAATTTCCCGCGGATGAGCTTGTTTTTATTGACCCACCACGACGACTCGCCCTTCAGAAGCATCACGATTTTATCAATGTTCTGCCCGCTGCCAAGTGATATCAGACAATGTACATGTTCCAAATACCCATTGATAAAATCGACGTAAATGTCCTTTTTTCTTGCATTTTCCATGATGTGGCTGAAAAGATCCCTGCGGATCGCGTCAGTTAGCAAAGGTTTCCGGTATTTGGTACTCCAGACCAGGTGGATCCAGATTTTAAGATATCCCATCGTATTTACAAGTTTTGGGCTAAAGCCCTTGGTATTTTTTTCTTCATCCCCGGGCTGAAGCCCCGGGGGAAGTCAGCCCGGGGGATCTGGAGCAAAGGGTAATTCTTTATGCTTAGTCGGGTTACAGGGCAAAAGGTGATACCGGAAGTTCGATTTTCTTTATCGGGCCGATGCCCAGGGGTTTTGATTGCATGCTTTGCCCGGGCCTTAAGGCCTGGGCAAAGCAAAAGTCCAGGAATAATTTTAAAAAAAGAGGCCTTACCTCTTGATTTCGCCTTTTGAATGTTGTATATTTATCCCTTGAACCGGGTACTTAAAATTGAATATCCCGGAGAACAAAAAATGAAGACCGCTCATGCGGGTAAAGGTTCGGAAGAACCTGCGGAAGAATAATCAGTGAAACTCTTCCATGAGAGACGGGCCTCCCTAAACGGACGCCCGTTTTTTATTTGATCTGGCTCAGGGCCTGTGTGGCGGAGACATCCTTCGGCTTAAGGATCAATACCTTGTTGAACATCACCTGGGCTTCGCGGGTCTTGTTCATCTTCAGCAGGATCCAGCCGTAAAGAAGATGGCTGTCGTAATCAAAGGGATAGAGATTCACTACTTTTTCAACATAACGCTCGGCCGTGGCAAAATCATTTTTACCGTTATAGATCGAGGCCATCCGGTAGTTTGCGGTCGTATTCTGGGGATCGATCTTCAGGATCTCCTGGTACTGCCCGATCACCTGGTCGAGGTTCCCGAGGGCATAGGCAGGATTGACATAACCGAACCTGGCTTCGATGGCATAGGGCCGCAGCTTGATGGCTTTCTGGTAGTAGGCCATCGATTCGGTAAAGAGTCCGGCCACATAATTAAGCCAACCCAGCCGTGCATTGATTTCATAGGAGTCTTCTGAATAGACGGCGGTCATGGTATTCATGGCTTTATTGAGCTCCCCCTTCTTCTCCTGGGCGTAGCTTGTTTCGAAGGCATCCTGGACTGCTTTGATGTTGGACTGAGCGAAAGAGAAGACGGGTACTAAGATGAGAAG
>JBAXRT010000148.1:0-6791 GCA_037131065.1 bacterium
GGTGGTCCACCAAACCGAGCGTCGTCTGTGTTCCATAGGTATTGGTCGGGAAGAGGCCCAGGAAGAGGGCTTCGAATACCTTGTCGTCGTCGCTGTCGAGGCTTATGTTCTTCTCCTCGTAAACCGTTTCAAGCTCCGTATGGAAAATCCGGAAGATGGGATCCTTGAACCGCTCCTGTTCAATTTCGAGCCACTGGTTCACTTTGTTCGACGGAATGTCGTTGATATAGACCGTCTCCTCGAAGGAGGTGAAGGCATTGGTCCCCTTGGCCCCGATCACCGAAAGAAGCTTGTCATACTCGTTGGCGATGGCATAGGTGGCAGCAATCCCCGAAAGACTGTCGATCTCATGGTAGATCTTCTTCCGCTGGATGGTGTCGGTGGTCTTCTTGTAAACCTCAAACTTGTATTCGATCTGGTCGAGCAGCGATTTCTCCTTTACAAAATCCTTGGTACCGAACTCATCGGATCCCTTGAACATGATATGCTCAAGGTAGTGGGACATCCCGGTATTGTCAGAGGGATCGTTCTTACTACCCGTGCGGACAGCAATGGCGGTCTGGATGCGCGGGGCATCCTTGTAAACGGTCAGGTAAACTTTAAGTCCGTTGGCCAAGGTATAGATCCGTACTTTCAGCGGGTCGCCGGCGACGGTGTCGTACTTGTAGACTTTCTGCGCCTGCACGCCAATGGCCGTAGTGACGACCAGCAGCATCAGGAAGGTAATGATTTTTTTCATGACGATGATATTGAAATTTGATATTAAGGTAGTAATACGCACGAATTTCGTGACGCAAATATAAAAAATTAGGGAATCGGAAATGATTTTTAAAGGGTTTAAGAGCAGTGGGGGCTATTTTCTACCGGACAAGTGCAGGCTGACTAATTCCAGCAATGATTCCTGGGTAAAAGGTTTGCTGATAAAGTCATTAAACCCGGCCTCCGGGAGAAGATTTTTATCAACCGGCTGACCGTAAGCCGTTTGCGCAATGATGACCACCTCTTTGTTAAACTGACGGATCTGCCTGGCAGCCTCTTCTCCATTCAGACCGGGCATCCTCAGGTCCATAAGTACCAGGTCTATATCAGGGTTTTTCCGGCAGAGTTCGACAGCTTCAATTCCTGTTCTCACCTTGAATATTTCCTGACACCGGTCTCTCAATGCCATCGTAATGAAAAATACCGTTGCCTCATCATCTTCTGCGATCAATATTTTCATGTTGTTAAATATGTTTTCATCCTCACCCCCTGATGTCCCGCAAGGCTGGTCCTTTTTATCAGGTTCAGGCGTATACGGGAGTGTAAAATAAAATATGGTCCCTTTCCCGACCTCGGTATCCAGCCATATCTTCCCGTCCAGCATCTCCACATAAGCCCTGGAAACGGAAAGCCCTAGTCCCGCTCCTTCATAAATCCGGGTATCCGAATCATCCCCCTGACGGAATGGTTCGAAAATGATCTCCTTCTGGTGCACGGGAATACCGATACCGGTGTCCTTTACAAAAAATTCAAGATTTTTTCCATTAATTAAACAGCCCACCTCAACAGAACCGGTGTGTGTGAATCTGATGGCATTCCTGACGAGGTGATACAGGATGGTCTGGAGCTTTCCGTTATCGGTGCTGACCCTTGCTTTACCTTTAGGCAGGGTGCAGTTTAAGATCAGTTGCAAACCCTTCTTTTCAGCTTCAGGCAGGAATGTAGCATGAATATCCCTGATGAGTTCATCCAGGTCTGTGACTGATAAAACTAGTTCCGCCTGCCCGGACGAGATAGTGGAAATTTCGATGATATCGGTGATCGTCCTGAGTAACCGGTCCCCGCTTTTTTCAATGATGCGGATGAACTTCTGCTGCTCCTCGTCTGTAAAATGAGGCTCTTTAAGCAGTCCCGCAAAGCCAAGGATGCCGTTCAGCGGAGTGCGGATCTCGTGACTTATGTTATTCAGGAGGGCCGTTTTCAGGCGGTTGCTTTCTTCGGCATGCTCTTTAGCTTCAATGAGATCTGCCTCTGAATTTTTCAGTTCGTCAATATCAGTACAAGTACCAAACCATTTGAGAATATTACCACTTGGGTCCATAACCGGCACACCGCGTATCAGCCACCATTTATACACACCATCGGAGCGGCGCAGACGACATTCGAGCGAATAGGTTGCATTATTTATTGTCGCATTTTGCCATGCATCCCATGCGCGTTTCTGATCGTCGGGATGGAAAGGTTTGTTCCACCCGTCACCATAGCTTTTCTCCAGGGTCAGTCCGGTATAATCAACCCACTTTTGGTTGAAATAGGTATTTGACCCATTTTTGTCGGTAATCCAAACAATTTGTGGCATAGCCTCAGCCAGGAACCGGAATTCAGATTCACTTTTTATAAGTTTCTCCTCTATCAACTTCCGGTCGGTGATATCAATCATGGTCAGGTTACACTGATTCTGATTTTCAGCAATGATACCAGCAAGTAAAACATAGGTAGGGAGATGACCGGGTACGCCCAGTTTCAACTCGCAATTTTCTTTTAATTTGCCATGAAAAACCTTTTCAAGAAAAAGATAAAAGACGGGTTTTGATTCATCAGAAACAAAGGAGTCAAAGTGTTTGTTTATCAAATTCGAGCGTTCTGTCCCAAACTTGCCGGCCCCCACCAGGTTCATCCCGATAATTTTACCCTCAGCGGATAACGTAAAATATCCTGTTGGCGCAAAGTCATACAATTCGACAAATTTTTCAGCACTTTCCTCCGATACCACTCTTGCCCTTACGAGTTCTTCGTTCACCATTTCCAGCTCTATCTGGTGAACCTCCAGTTCATGAATGAGTCTTATGATATCTGCCTCAGAGCCGGGAGAACCTTGTTTCAGAGGCCTCATTTTTAGTAATTCTTCAGCCTTTTCGCGCAGGTATTCGGATGATGGTATGTTTCCAGGTTTATTCATGTTGTCATCGGATTGGCAACAGGCAACGGGCAACAGGCAATAGCGCCTATTGCCTCTTGCCAAGTGCCTTCTTCAATTCCGCCTCAAGCTTTGTTGATTCCGTGATATCGGTAAAGGTCATTACGAGCCCGTCGATGTGGTCATCAAGGGTGCGGTATGGCATGATCCTCACCTTGAACCATCTTCCATCCTGGGTTGAGGCTGCTTTTTCATGCGAGACCAGTGTCCTGATCACATTCCGGGCATGATCCCCGATCTCAGGATAATCCAGTTCGCTTACAAGGTCTGTAAAGGGTCTCCCGGTATCGACCTCGCGAAGTTTGAATATCCTGGTGACCTGTTCGGTGAACCTGCGGATGTTAAGCTCTTTGTCGAGGAAAAGAGTGGCGACCTCGATACTGTTCAGGAGGTTCTTCATATCGTCGTTTGCCCTCACAAAGTCATTGACCTTGCTCTGCAACTCGGCATTCACTGTCTGAAGCTCCTCATTCAGACTCTGCATCTCCTCCTTCGAGGTGGTAAGCTCCTCGTTGGTTGACTGAAGTTCCTCATTGGTTGACTGCAGCTCCTCATTGGTCGATTTAAGCTCTTCCTGCGATGTCTGCATCTCTTCACGGGTGCTTTGCAGATCCTCATAATTCCTCTGAATCTCTGCCTCAAGCTCCTGCTGTCTGGAGGTTTGCTTTTGAATACCTGCTTTTCTGACTCCCTTCTCTTCCTTGTGAGATGCGGAAACATCGGTAAAAACTATAATGATCATCCCCCTTACCGTATCGGGGTGTTCGATTCGCTGAACCGTAATATCAACAAACTTTTTATCCCCGTTTGTGCCAAGTTTAATATTCCGGATGGTCACCTCCTGGAAACTTTGTTGCGCCTTGCGGATGGCACCGGGCAATACCTGCCTTAATCCTTCCCGCGCCATTGCAAAAATATTGAGGTTGGCTTTTCCTGCTGCAGGTTCGAGGTATTTGCCCGTACGGCCCGTGATGTAAATAAGGTCGCCGGCATCGTTCATAAGCACGCTGGCCGGAGTAAACCGCTGTAGAAGGATCTGATCGGTTAAGGTCTGAATGTTTTCAATTACTTTGGCCGGCACCTTTTTTTCCGGGCTCATTGTCTTGCGATGGTAAAACGAACTTGGGAAATCAATAAGTTCAGGACCGGGGATGGATAAAGCTCTCTTGAAAATTTTCAGTTTGGAAACAATATCCATGAACCCTTCATGCCGATTCCCAAGGGTTTCCGCAGTTCCAAGGACCATAATGCCTCCGGGATTAAGGCTGTAGTTGAAAAGTGTAAGGACCTTTTTCTGCAATTCGGGTTCCATGTATATCAGCATGTTCCGGCATAAAAGGATATCGAGCTTGGTAAATGGCGGATCCCTGATCACATTCTGGGGTGCAAATACCACCATCTCACGGATTGAAGTATTCACGCGGAAACCGTCCGCTTCAATAGTAAAGAACATGCTGAGTCGTTCGGGGGTGACATCGGCGCTGATATTCTGCGAAAAATAACCCTTGCGGGCTTTTTCAATGGCGTCGAGGTCAATATCAGTAGCAAATATCTGCAGGGTCAGATTCTTGGTTTTCTTTACAGTTTCCATGACCTCTTTAAAGATGATGGCCAGTGAGTATGCCTCCTCCCCCGTTGAGCAACCGGGCACCCATGCCCTCAGTACATGGCCGTCGGGCAACTGGTTTATCAGGGCAGGAAGAACAACCTCTTTGAGTTTCTCCCATACTGCGCCATCGCGAAAAAAGCTGGTAACCCCGATGAGCAATTCCTTGAAGAGGATCTCAACTTCCTTTGGATTTTCCTGCAGCAAACGGACGTAACTGGATATCTTGTCGACCTGGTGAACACCCTTGCGCCGTTCAATGCGGCGAAAGAGGGTACTTTTTTTGTACATTGAAAAGTCGTGTCCCGATTGTTCCCTGATCAGGATGATGATCTTTTCGAGGTTACTTTTCGTCTTTAAATCAAATTCAGGTTCAGATTTAACCTGATGGCTTACCTTAAGATAGGCGAGGAGCTTTGCCGGCAGCTCTTCTGCGGGTGCGATGATATCGGCGATCACCGATTCTGTTGCACTCCTGGGCATGCCGTCGAATTTGGCCGATGCAGGATCCTGTACCAGTACAATACCACCCTTCTCCTTGATATCTTTCAGCCCAAGACTCCCATCTGAACCCATGCCCGAGAGGATAATGCCGATGCTTTTGTCCTGCATGTCGGCTGCCAGGGAGCGGAAGAAAATGTCGACCGGCAGCCGCAGGCCCCTGGATTCAACCGGATCGAACAGATGTAACGCGCCGTTCAGCAACGAAAGGCTTTTGTTCGGAGGTATGACATAAACGCAATTCTGCTTCACCTTAAGCCGGTCTGTTGCCTGGTATACTTTCATCTTTGTGATCCTTTGAAGCAGTTCCGGCATGATCCCCGCGTGGGTCGGATCGAGGTGCTGGATCACAACGAAGGACATTCCGGAGTCAACAGGCATGTTCAGAAAAAACTGCTCCAGCGCTTCCAGTCCTCCTGCCGAAGCACCGATGCCCACAATGGGGAAATCAGGAATTCCGGTTTTCTTTTCTAATCTCTCCTTTGCCGGTTCAGTCGTTTTTTTTTTTCTAATCTTCATTTCATATAAAATTATTGTTCAACCAGGATTCCACCAATAAACATAATCAGTTTTTCTTTTCCGGAAGGGTGAAGTAAAAAGTGCTTCCCCCTCCCTCTTCACTTTCCACCCGTAGCTCACCGCCGTGTTTTTCAATAAAGTCCTTGCAGATGATCAGCCCCAGGCCTGTGCTGGGTTCCCCGTCAGTGCCCTTCCGCTCTGTTGGAATATCAAGTCGGAAAATGTCTTTCATCATCTGCATATTCATACCGATACCAGAATCTTTTATTGCCATCTCCACGGAATTGCCGGTTACCTGCTTTGCGGATAGAACTACCTGCCCCCCTTTCCCGGTAAACTTAATGGCATTGACGACCAGGTTGCGCAGAATAGATCTGATCATGAACTTGTCGGCAAAGACCCGGCAACCCTCAGGGATTTCACTCCCTACCTGAATACCTTTTTTTTCTGACAGCTCCTTTCCCATCTGGATACACTCCTCGATGTATGGCACCAACAGCGATGATTCAGGTTCAAACGGGGTTACCCCCCGCTGCATCCGCGACCAGTCAAGCAGGTTTTCGAGCAGATTGAAAAGGTTCGTGGCGGAATTCCGCATGTTGACGGCAATCTTCTGGGCCTGGTCCAACGGCAGGGAGGGAAGCTCCTCCGCCATTATCCTGGTTAATCCGAGAAAGGAATTGAAGGGATTGCGCAGATCGTGAGCAATAACTGAGAAGAATTTGTCCTTTTCAGCCATCAGTAAAAGAAGTTTCTCTTCACTTTCCCGTAGGGCCTTCTCCTTTTTTTCAATCTCGGACAGGTCGACGAGAATTACCTTGCAATGACTTTCATCTTCGCTCACAATGCCCGAAAGATGAGTAAGTAATGACATGTTTGCAACACCCTTTAAGGTCAATTCACAGGATTCAAGCGTTTTAAACTTAAAGACTTTTTCAAGGAAACTGTTATAAAGTGGCTTGGAATCCTCTGAAACGAAAAAGCCAAACTGAGAACCTTGTAAGAAATAGCGCTCCTTCCCGAGCATTTTTGCCACGAAGAGGTTGACCTCATGAATTTTGCCCAATTCTGAAAGGGTCATATACCCTACCGGTGCAAAATCAAACAGTTCAAGATAATTCCGGGCGATCCTTTGCACAGAAGCTTTTGTTGTCTGAAGTTCCTGGTTCTGGAGTTCAAGTTCGATCTGGTGAACCTCCAGTTCGTGGA
>JBAXRT010000149.1:0-6701 GCA_037131065.1 bacterium
ACACTCCTGTATTTCATACTCCAGGAACAGGCAACCTGTTCGCTTTGGTAGCGGAGGGCATGATCTACGCTGAAATTGATGCAGACAAAAGGATTCTTTTTCAGTGCATCGATCTTTTTTCCTTGCTGCGCACCATGCATGTAGATCACATCATCCTTAAACCCGAAATTCAGGGGGATCACATAAGGTTTCCCCCATGCATCGGTCATGGAAAGGTGGCACCACTGGCTCTGGCGGATGATGTCGAGGATCTCTTTTTTATCGGTGATGGCTTTGTTTCTCAAGGGATGATAGTTTATCCGAAAAGTTTCCTGTAAACCTCTTCGACTTTACCGACTGGGAAGATCTTTATCGATGAGAAGCGTTTGAGATCGACTCCCCGGGTGTTGTATTTTGAAATGAAGATCCTGCCGAATCCCAGCTTTTCCGCTTCGGAGATCCTTTGTTCGATGCGGGTGATGGGGCGGATTTCGCCCGAAAGGCCTGTCTCTGCAGCAAAGCAGGTCTTGGAATCGATCGGGGTATCCTGGTTTGAAGAGAGGATGGCCGCCACGACTGCGAGATCGATCGCAGGGTCATCCACCCTGATCCCCCCGGCAATATTCAGAAAGACATCCTTGGTCGCTAGCCTGAAGCCGCTTCTTTTTTCGAGGACGGCCAGCAACATATTGAGGCGGCGGACATCGAAACCGGTGGCCGACCGCTGGGGCGTGCCATATACAGCAGTACTAACCAGCGCCTGTGTTTCAATGAGCATGGGGCGCATTCCTTCAACCATGGCGGCGATGGCGATGCCGCTGACCTCTTCGTCGCGCTGGCTCAGCAGGATCTCCGAAGGGTTGGAGACCTCCCGCAGGCCGCTGTCGTTCATCTCGTAGATCCCCAGCTCGGAGGTGGATCCGAAGCGGTTCTTCAGTGATCGCAGGATGCGGTAGCCGTAATTCCGGTCGCCCTCGAACTGAAGCACGGTATCGACCATGTGCTCGAGGATCTTGGGACCGGCAAGGTTGCCGTCCTTGGTGATGTGGCCGATCAGGAAAACCGGCGTATGTGTGATCTTGGAATATTTTTGGAGTTCGGCGGCGCACTCCCTGATCTGGGAGATGCTCCCGGCTGAGGATTCGATGATATCGGTCTGGAGGGTCTGGATCGAGTCGATGATGATAACTTCCGGCTTCAGCCCGTCGAGATGCTGAAAGATAGCCTGGGTATTGGTTTCGGTGAGGATAAAGCAGTTCTCATGGACTAACCCGATCCTTTCGGCGCGCATCCTGATCTGCTGTTCACTCTCTTCGCCGCTGATATAAAGGATCTTCCTGTCAGGACATTTCAGGGCAACCTGGAGCATCAGGGTCGATTTGCCGATCCCCGGCTCCCCGCCTATCAACACGACTGATCCGGGAACCACACCGCCTCCGAGGACCCGGTTCAGTTCGTCGTCGCGAAGGTTTATTCTTGCGTCCGACTCGAAACGGATCTCTGTGATCTTTGCCGGCGCTGAGGATCCTTTTTCCCCACTGCGGAAACGTCCGGTGATCTTCTCATCCCTCTGGATGACCTCCTCGGTAAAGGTGTTCCATTCGCCGCAGGCGGAACATTTCCCCATCCATTTCGGTGACTGGTTGCCACAATTCTGGCAAAAGAAGGCAGTCTTTACCTTTGCCATCTCAGTGATGTGATTTCTTTGCTTTCTCTATGAGGTGGGAGGTTGAGTAGCCCTTAACCAGTTCGATGGTCACTACCTTACCTCCATAAGATTTTACGAAGTCGCTACCGGCGATCTCATGTTCCTTGTAATCCTTTCCTTTGACCAGGAAATCGGGCTTCACCAGTTTGATCAGGTTAAGTGGAGTCTCCTCTTCAAACAGTACGATGGCATCCACGAATGTGAGTGATGCTAGCAGCATGGCACGTGCATGTTCGTTATTCAGCGGGCGGTTCGGACCTTTGATCCGGTGTACTGAGTCATCGGAATTGAGCCCGATCACCAGCAGGTTGCCCAGGTCGCGGGCCCTGGAAAGGTAATCTATATGTCCGAGATGAAGAATGTCGAAAACACCGTTTGTGAATACGATCTTCCTATCCCTGAACCGCCAGACCGCAAGCTGTCTCTGTAATGATTCCCATCCGTAGATCTTTGATTCGACGTGCTTAAGACTTTCCATCTCTTTGCTTGTTGAAAGACAAAAGTAATAAGGAAATTCCTCCTACCACCAAAATCATGGCCGTCTGGGCGCTCCAGGAGATCCAGCCCAGGGCAAGTCCAGTCGGTTTATCAATGCCGTAAAGCAACAGGGTCTCCTGGATGATGGCAGGATAGAGGCCAATGCCACCCGGTGTGATCATGATCCCGATGCTGCCAAGGACGAGGGCCGACAATCCTGCTCCCAGGCTGAGTCCCATCGTTTCTGTAAAACAGAAGAATATAAGGTAGACCATTAAAAAATAGAGGGCCCAGATGGCGAAGGAGTAAAAAATGAAGAGCCCTATCTCCCTGATTTGGCTGAGTGATTTCAATCCCTCCCAGAATCCCAGGATAATACTTTTTACCTTCAGGTAGAACCACGATGATCGGATCCTGCCCCGGAACAGGTACAAAACCATTGCCATAAGAAGGATAATGACTACTATCGAAAGGAATAGCATCCGGGAATAGTGGAGATCTCCAAACTTTGCCGCCAGTTTCGGGTAGATATTGGTGTCGAGATAGCCGCTGATGGTGCCGATCTGGGTCAGGATCATCAGGATGAAAAGCAGGAAAAAGATGATCATGTCGATGGCCCGTTCGGTAATGACCGTTCCGAAGGCTTTGTTGAAGGGGATCTTCTCATACCTGGTCAGCAGGCCGCAGCGGGTCACTTCACCAAGCCGTGGAAAAGCCATGTTGGCAAAATACCCCACCATCACGGCGTAAAAGGTATTTTTAAAAGATGGCCTGAAGCCCATCGGTTTGAAGAAGAGCATCCAGCGAAGTGAGCGGAGGATATGGCTCAGGATGCCAAGCATGATTGCAAGGAATACCCACCAGTAGTTTGCCGTCCGGAATGAGTGTATGATCTGGGCCCGCTCCGAAGGTGTAAGCCCCCTCACAGAGAGCCAGATGATGAAAATACCCAAACCAAGAAAGAAGACAAACTTAAAAACGGTAACGATCCTCTTTTTCAGGGAACCGGGTTCAGGTACACTCTGGGTCATCCTTTAGCGCTTTTTTCCCGTGGAGATATTGTTGCCCTTGCCCGGGAAGGCAATGGTAGGTTTGAAGGTCTTTGCCGCCTCAAAATCCATCGTGGCATAGGAGACGATGATCACGATGTCGTTGGGAAGGAATTTCCTTGCGGCGGCGCCGTTCAGGCAGATAACCCCGCTTCCTTTCTTCCCCTTGATCACGTAAGTTTCGATCCGTTCGCCATTGTTGATGTTCAGTACCTGGACCTTCTCAAATTCAATGATATTGGCAGCCTTCATCAGGGCCTCATCAATGGTAATACTGCCAACGTAATTGATGTTGGCGTCGGTCACCGTGGCACGATGTATCTTCGATTTTAATACCTGAATCTGCATCATGCCGCAAAATTACGAAAAAAGTTCGATATTATCGATCAACCTCACGTCGCCAAGGAAGACGGCGGTGCAGGCTGCGGCCCCTTCAGGTTCATTCCAGTCACCCAATGGAAGGAGGGTCTCACGGTTGCAGATCTCAAAATATTCGACCCGGAGTTCTGGTTTTTCGCCGATTTTCCGGATGGCCCACTCCTCAAGTTCCCTCGGAGGCATGCTGCCAGATTTTTCATGAGTCATCTTCAGGACCTTGTATATGTAAGGTGCAATCGCTCTTTCTGCGATCGTAAGCCGCGTGTTCCTGGAGCTCATTGCCAGTCCGTCGGATTCCCTTACTGTTTCGCAGGGAACGATCTCCAGGGGAAGTTTTAGTGCATGGACCATGTGGCTGACCACCCCGAGTTGCTGGAAATCTTTCTTCCCGAAATAGGCCTTACCCGGTTCGATAATGTCAAAGAGCCTCTTTACGACCACTGCCACTCCGTGGAAATGGCCCGGCCTGAATTTTCCCTCCATTACCTTGTCGAGCACACCAAAATCAACATTTACCTCCGGTTTCTCCCCGCCGGGGTACATCTCTTCGACTGGCGGGGCAAAAAGCAGGTCGCATCCCGCTCCCTCAAGCAATTCCTTGTCTTTTTCCAGTGTTCTTGGGTATTTTACAAGATCATCGGGGTTGTTGAACTGGATGGGGTTGACGAATATGCTGCAGGTGGTAAATCCGTTTCCCGCAACAGAGGACCGGATCAGCTGCAAGTGCCCCTCGTGCAATGCTCCCATGGTAGGAACATAGCCAATGCTTTTCCCCATTTTCCTCACTGACTGCAATAACTTCCGGGTATGTTCAACGGTCGTACAGGTCACCATGACAGGAAAGTTTTGTGAAAGCTACAGTTTTATGAGTTTATTGCGGATGGCGAACTTCAGCATCTCCACGGTCGATTTACAGCCGAGTTTTTTCATAATGTGGTTCTTGTGGGTCTCCACGGTGCGGATGCTGATGCCAAGGTTCTCCCCGATCTCTTTGTTTGCCATTCCTTCCGAGAAGAGGCGCAGGATCTCCAGTTCCCGCCGCGAAAGGCTTTCGGCCCTTATTGTTTCATCCTTGTCAGTCTCCCTGGCCGACCGGACATAGTTCTGCAGCAGGATCCGGGAGATTGCCTCTCCGAAATACTCCTCGTTTTTATTGACGGCATAAATTGCCTGTACCAACTCATGGCGTGTGGTATTTTTCGGAAGATAACCCTTGGCGCCTGCCTTCAGTGCGTTCGAGATGAAATCCTCGTTGGTGTACATCGAAAGGATCAGGACTCTGATCCGGGGGTAGTCGGCTGTGACCCTTCGTGTAATCTCGATCCCGGAGATATCGGGCAGGGAGATATCGAGCACCAGGATGTCGGGCTGCACGATCTTCAGCTTTTCGAAGAGAATGGCTCCGGTGGCCGCCTCACCGATGATACCGATATCGGGAATGCCCGAAAGGAGGGCCTTCAGCCCGTCTCTCACGAGATCGTGATCATCAACCAGGAAGACATTGATCTTTTCCATCAGTGGTGCTGGGGGACTTTAATCTGCATCAGGGTGCCTTTTCCCGGGGCTGACTTCAGGTCGAAAGTTCCGCGGAGCAGCTTGACCCTCTCTTTAATGTTATGTAATCCGTGTCCCGACTGGCTTTCGGGGTTGGCATGGCCGTGACGGAAACCTACACCGTTGTCCTGGATACTGAGGTAGATGGCATCGGCATCGCCCTGGAGCTTGATGTAAGCCTGTTTTGCTGATGAGTGTTTTACAATGTTGTGTATGGCCTCCTGGATGATCCGGTAAAGGTAAGTCTGGATCTTCTTGTTCCATTTCTCGGTCTTGGCCCGGTGCTCAAACTTGATCTCGATCCCGGAGGCCCGGCTGGTATCCTCGCAGAGGTTGAAGAGGGCGATCACCAGCCCGAATTCATCCAGCACAGGGGGCATCAGGTCGGTAGTGATGCGCCGGATCTCATCGATGATCTGGTCGAACTGCCGCTTGATCCCCTCCAGCTGGGCTTTGATCTCCGTTTCGTGCATGTAGGTGAGGCTGTCGAGTTTCATCTTGATGGCAATCAGTGACTGGCCGATGCCGTCGTGGAGTTCTCGGCTGAGGCGCTGCCGTTCGAGCTCCTGTCCGTCGATGACGGAGAGTATATGCGAG
This sequence comes from bacterium, assembly GCA_037131065.1. GTDB lineage: Bacteria > Bacteroidota > Bacteroidia > Bacteroidales > FEN-979 > JBAXRT01. The sequence goes on from JBAXRT010000149.1 coordinate 5,743, forward strand.
ATGCCTGAAATTTTGCTACTTTTGGCTGCCGACATAGCGGATTGAGATGTTGAAGCAGGAACAAACATACTAATTTTTTAGCTTATGAAGCCAATTTTAAGGATCAGCGTTCTTATACTTTGTCTTTCCCTGGTGACCGGCCTGGCGGCCCAGCCGAAAAAGGTTACTTACTATGCCGACCCGGCTGCCATCCCTGCCGACCTTCCGGTGGCCCTGCACCATCTCGATGCGACCGTGTCGTTCATGCCTGCCGGGAACCGCGTCATCAGCACATCGGTCTTCACCTTCTCTCCCAACCGTTACAAAACAGACTCCATCATCTTTTACACCCCCGGCTTTATTATCAACTCCGTGCTGATGGATGGCAAACCGGTGGAATGGAATCTCCTGAATCCCAGCCTTATTATTTACCCCCGAAACTTTCCCCTTGTCAAGGATAAAAGCTACAAGCTCACCATCACCTGCGAGGCGATGCCACCTTCAGGACATATCTATTTCATCGGATGGCGGCCCGAGGAGGCAGGGAAGATAAAGCAGGTCTGGGCCCACCGGCCCCATGGCTGGCTGCCATACATTGACGGCAGGATCACCGTCGACATGAAGATCACCTTCGACCGGAATTACAAGGTCTTCTCAAACGGGGAGAGGATCAGTGTGAAGAGAAATCCCGACGGAACAGCTACCTGGCATTACCGAATGACGAAGAACCATCCCTACTTTTCAACCTCGCTCGTGATCGGCGATTATGATTACAAGACAGCAAAAACAAAGCGGGGTGTTCCGCTTGAGTTCTGGTATTACCGTGGGATGGATGACAAAGTGGGGCCGACCTATAAATACACGGCCGAGATGTTTGAATTTTTTGAATGGGAGATGGGGGTGGATTATCCCTACCCTCTGTACCGCGAGGCGCCGGTGATCGACTACATGTATGGTGCGATGGAGACAACCACTGCCAC
>JBAXRT010000150.1:0-6685 GCA_037131065.1 bacterium
GTCGATGCCGGGGACATTTGCCCTGAGTGCATTGGCAATGGCAATGGCAGGGAATACATGTCCCCCGGTACCGCCTCCGCTGATGATAACCCTGATCATATTTATCCATTCACGGGAACCGGTGAAACGGGACTTCCGGGCTCGGCCAGGATGTCAATTTCGGTTCCGTTCTTTGTTTCTATTTCTATTCTTCTGCTTACACTTAAAATGATCCCTATGGAGATGCTCGTAAACCAGATCGATGTTCCTCCCATACTCACAAGCGGTAAAGTCTGACCGGTGACCGGAAAGAGGTTGACCGCCACGGCCATGTTGATGAGCGCCTGGAATACCAGGCTGAAACCAATCCCCAGGCAGAGCAGGGAGCCGAAATTCCCCTGGCATCTCGCCGCGATCCTGATCACACGGTAAAAGAGGATCAGGTAGAGCAGCATCACAAACCCGCCACCGATCAGCCCATACTCTTCGATGATGATCGCAAAGATGAAATCGGAATAGGGGTGGGGAAGAAAATTCCGCTGGGTGCTCTTCCCGGGCGATTTTCCGAACAGGCCTCCCGAGACGATAGCAATCTTTGCCTGGTCAACCTGGTAGGTCGCATCGGGTTCAGCCTCCTTTGAATTGATGAAGTGATCAACCCTGCTTACCCATGTCGTTCCGCGTGGAAAGAGTTTAGGAAAGAGGATGGATATTGTAAAGATCAGGATGATTCCCACAAGGCTAACACCGATGAGGGAGAAAATGTATTTCAGGCTGATGCGACCGATGAACATCAGCACCAGACAGGTCACAAAGAGGATGGCAGCCGTTGAAAAATTGGCCGGAAGTATAAGCACGCAGACCGCTGCAACAGGAATGATCACAGGCAGGAAACCCTGTTTGAAATCCTTGACCATCTCCTGCTTCTTGCTAAGTACCCTGGCCAGGTACATGATGAGAATTAGTTTTGCTACATCAGAGCTCTGGAAAGTAAGATTGACGATCGGAACCGTGAGCCACCGGTTCGCCTCGTTCAGGTTGGTGCCGGAGACAAGGGTTACAATGAGCAGTGGAAAAGTCAGCCACAGGCCGATTTGTGAGATCCTGCTGTAGTATGTATATTTAATGAGGTGGGTAAAATACATCAGGACCAGTCCAAGCAGGAGAATGACAAAATGCTTGACAAGGTAGTATTCGGTGTTGCCGTGCTGTTTTTTATATGCCAGTGTGCCGGTCGAACTGTACACCGCCAGAAGGGAGAATATCGAAAGAATGATCACCACAATCCAGATGACCTTATCTCCTTTCATATTTTTAAAAAACTGCAGCATATTCCCTTATAGGTTTTTAACGGAACTTCTGAAAGCCTTTCCGCGATCCTCATAATTTTCGAACAGATCAAAGCTGGCACATGCAGGCGAAAGCAATGCCACATCACCCTTCTCCCCGAAATAGTAAGCCGCATGCAGGGCCTCATCCATGGAGATGACATCTGCCATCGGGATCTCAAGATGACCGAAGGCCTTGTGAAGATTACGGTTGTCGAGGCCGAGACAGACAATGGCCTTGACCCTTTTTGTCACCAGTTCCATGAGCTGCGAATAATCATTATTCCTGTCGACCCCCCCTGCAATCCAGATCACCGGCTTGTTCATGCTTTCCAGTGCAAACCAGGTCGAATTGACATTGGAAGAACGGGAATCGTTGATAAATTCGATCCCATGGATGTTGGCCACATGCTCCAGCCGGTGTTCCGTATGTTGGAAATCACAGAGACTCTCCTTGATGAACTCTTTGCGGATATCGCGGATTCGTGGGGCTACCGTGGCAGCCAGGGTGTCGTACACCGTGGAATTTCCCTGTAATGCTAACGCTTCTAGTGTCATAGGCTTCCTTATCTGAGTTTAAGAGTTACGATTGTTAATACGGCCAGCATGATCCCTACAATGAGGAACCGCATCACGATCTTCGATTCATGATAGCCAAGCTTTTGAAAATGATGGTGCAGGGGCGACATTTTGAAGATCCTGCGCCCCTCTCCGAATCTCCGTTTTGTGTATTTGAACCAGCTAACCTGGAGAACAACCGAAAGATTTTCGGCCAGGAATATCCCGCAGAAAATGGGGATCAGGATCTCTTTCCGGATCATGATTGCAAATACCGCAATGATGCCGCCCAGGGCAAGACTGCCTGTATCTCCCATGAATACCTGGGCAGGATAGGAGTTGTACCATAAAAAGCCGATACAGGCCCCAACAAAGGCGCTGACGTAGATGGCCAGCTCGCCGGTATTTGGAATATACATGATATTGAGGTAGTTGGCAAAGACAATGTTGCCGGAAACATAGGCAAGCACCCCGAGGGTCACTCCGATGATGGCAGAGGTCCCGGTCGCCAGTCCGTCAAGCCCGTCGGTGAGGTTTGCACCGTTGGAAACCGCAATGATGATAAAGATGATGATCGGGACAAAGATCAGCCAGGTCCATTTCCGGGCTCCTTCACCCATCCAGGAGATCAGACTGCTGTAGTCGAATTCATTATTCTTTACAAAGGGAATTGTTGTTTTTGTTGATTTAACAGGTGTTTTGGAGAAAATTTTTGCTTTTTCCTGCGTGGTTGAGCCCTCTACATTGAATATCTCTGTGGAGGGAACATAAGCCGATTGCTGTAGCCTTTCCCTGATCACGATATCATCGCTGAAATACATAGTGAACCCAACCAGGAGCCCGATGCCGATCTGTCCCATGATCTTGATCCGGCCAGGCAGGCCCTTCTTGTCTCTCTTGAATACCTTTATGTAATCATCGAGGAATCCGATCAGGCCCAGCCATACGGTTGTGATCAGTACGATCACGATATATATATTGTGCAGTTTTGCAAAGAGGAGGGTGGGGATCAGGATAGCTGATAAAATGATGAGTCCACCCATGGTCGGTGTCCCTTGCTTCTGCTGCTGACCCTCAAGTCCCAGATCACGGACGGTCTCCCCGACCTGTTTGCGTCTCAGAAAATTGATCAGCCGCTTCCCGATGATCATGGAGATGAACAGGGAGGTGATCAGCGCTGCCGCGGCCCGGAAGGAGATGTACTGAAATACGCCGGCTCCGGGGACGCTGAAGGCTTTATGCAGGTAGATGAAAAGATAATAGAGCATAGGCTATGATTTTTGATTTACCTGATTATCTGTTTCCCCGGAACCTTGTCCGGTATCAAAAAGCACCTCTCTCAGTATCTCCCGGTCATCAAAATGGTGACGCTCTCCCTTTATCTCCTGGTAGGTTTCATGACCCTTCCCTGCCACCAGCAGGATGTCGCCGGCCTTAGCCAGGGCGCAGGCTGTTTTGATTGCCTCCAGCCTGTTTACGATCACCAGCACTTTTTTCGACTGGTGTATCTCCACCCCCTTGACCATGTCGGCCAGGATTGCCTCAGGCTCCTCATTCCTTGGATTATCGGATGTCAGGATGACCCGGTCGCTGAAATTACATGCGATCCTGGCCATGGCCGGCCGCTTGGCGACATCCCTGTTCCCTCCGGCTCCGACAACCGTAATCAGCTGTTCATTATGTGTCCGGATGGCCTGTATTGTCTCAAGGACATTCTGCAGTGCATCCGGCGTGTGGGCATAATCAACGATGGCGGTGATCCCGTTCTCCGACCTGATGGGATTAAACCTGCCATCAACCGGCTCCATCCTGCTAAGGCAGGTCAGCACTCCGGTTGGGTCCTGTCCGAGCAGCATGGATGCAGCATATGCCGTCAGCAGATTATAGGCATTAAAACTCCCGATCAGCCTGAACCAGGCATCCTGCCCGTCAAAATTCAGCTGCAACCCCTGGAACTGGTTCTCCACGATCCTGCAACGGAAATCAGCCATCGACTGAAGACTGTATGTGTGCTTTGACGCCTTCGTGTTCTGGATCATCACCATTCCGTTCTTATCGTCCTTGTTGACCAGGGCAAAAGCGTGTGGGGCCAGCTGATCAAAAAATCCCTTCTTCGCCTTCAGGTAGGCGTCGAAGGTTTCATGGTAATCCAGGTGGTCGTGTGTGAGGTTAGTGAATATCCCCCCGCTGAAAACCAGCCCTGCAATCCGTTGCTGGTCCACGGCATGCGACGAGACCTCCATAAAGCAGTAAGAACAACCCTCCCCGGCCATCCTGGAAAGAAGCTGATTCAGTTGTACCGGATCAGGCGTCGTATGGGTTGACGGGACAATGGTTTCATTGATCTTGTTCTGTATGGTGGAGATCAGTCCCGCGCCATGGCCGAGGTCCCGGAACAGCTGATGAAGCAGGGTGACGGTAGTCGTTTTTCCGTTGGTGCCGGTCACGCCGACAAGCTTCATTTTCCCAGAAGGATTATCATAAAATGCTGAGGCCATGATACCAAGGCTTTTCCTGCAATCTTCCGTCACCAGGCAGCAAACCCCTTTTTCCAGGTGGGGTGGCAGTGTTTCGCATACGATGGCGGAGGCTCCTTTTTCAATGGCGGCGCCAATGAACTGATGACCATCGGAAGATCCTCCCCTGATGGCAAAAAAGAGGGTGCCAGGCTCAACCTTTCGTGAATCGAAGTGAAGGGCATGAACAGGAATACCAGGCTGACCGATGGTCCTGATCACCCCTGATTCTTTCATTATTTCACTCAGCAGCTTCATGCCTGGGCTTTTGGTTTGTCTTTTACGATCAGCTGGAGGTCAAGCACAACCTGGCTTCCTCGTGGTACCGGCGCTCCTGCCGGGACCGATTGCCTGACAACGGTGCCTCTGCCGTTGACTGACACAACCAGCCCCTGCTGTTCCAGAAGATAAACGGCATCCTTCAACCCAAGTCCCGTTACATCGGGCATGATCCCCTTCACGACATTTTTTGGAATGTTATAATGCATGGAGGCAAAGGCAGAGGATACAGAATCCTTTGGCAGCGGGATGAGGATATCATTCCTGTTTGAGTAAAGTTTATCGGAGATCTCTCTGAAAACAGGCGCTGAAATGGCTCCGCCGTAATATTTTCCTTTTTTCGGATTCACAATTACAACCATGCAGGTATATTTCGGATCATCAGCAGGGAAGTAGCCCACAAAGGATCCTTTATATTTTACCTGCTTGGTATCCTGGCGGTAGCCGCGGTTGTTCTGAGCGATCTGCGCAGTCCCGGTCTTCCCTGCAATCTTGTATGCAGGGGTCCTGATATTGGTGGCGGTTCCCTTTTCGACAACGCCCTCCAGCATGATCTTTGCTTTTTTAATTGTGGAGGGAGAGGCGATCCGGGGATTGATCACGATGGGATTGAATTTTTCAACCACCTGGCCGTTCTTACGGATCTCTTTTACAAACTGGGGCTTGACCATCACCCCGTCGTTAGCAACCGCATTGTAAAGAGTGATGAGGTGGATCGGAGCAAGGGCCACCTCATAGCCGATGGACATCCAGGGAAGTGATAATGCAGACCAGTAGCGGCTTTTGGTATTTTTTATATATGGCTTCCCCTCTCCGGAGATCTGGAGTTCAAGTGGGCGGTTGATGCCGAGGCGGTAAAGTCCGTCAATATACTGCTGAGGACGAAGTGCATAAGCCGCATAGATCATTTTGGAGGTGCCCACATTGGAAGATTTTTCGAAGACCTGCTCTACCGGAATTGTCCCGTATCCACCCTTATGAGAATCTTCCATCTTCCTGCCCGAATACATGGTAATACCGTTTCCTGTGTTGACCGGGGTGTTCAGATCGACTTTGCCATCTTCCAGGGCAACAAGAAAAGAGGCAAGCTTGAAAGTGGAACCGGGTTCGGCACAATCCTGGATAGCGTAATTGAGAACCTCCTCGTATTTCCCGTCTTTGGTGCGGCCGAGATTCACTATGGCCTTTACATAGCCAGTCTTCACCTCCATAAGGATCACACAGCCGTAATCCGCACTGTCGGCTATGAGTTCCTTCCTGAGTGCCCGGTCGGCAAGATCCTGCATGTTAATGTCGAGGGTCGTGATGATATCGGCTCCATTCTGAGGCTCGACCTGGGTATCAGGATCAACTGGCATCCATACTCCCCCGCTGACGCGTCGCTCAAGGCATTGCCCGTTGATCCCCTGTAGGTATTTCGTGAACGACCCCTCAAGCCCGAGATAGACCCGGTTCCGGGCTGCTTCATTTTCGTATCCGATGGTGCGTTTTGCCAGTGATTTATAAGGAAGCTCACGGCGGTACTGCGGCACGACGATCAGTCCTCCCATGTATTTTCCCCTCCTGAAGATTGGGAATTTCCTGACCTTCTCCAGGTCGGGGTAAGTAACGTCGCGCTCCAGCAGAAGGTAACGGTCCATGTTCCTCCGGCCTTCCCAGAGGATATCTTTATATTCGGAGACAGTGTGATCCTTGAACTGCCTGGAGAGACAGAATGCAAGAGAATCGATATTGCTGTTAAAGACACGGTCGGTGAGAGAATCGGTCACCATATCCATCCTGATGTCGAATATCGGGACCGAAACGGCAAGCAGGGTTCCGTCATCGGAACAGATATTGCCACGGATGGCATCGATCTCGAACATGCACAACTCCTGCTTGGCTGCCATCTGCGTGAGTTCACTCTTTTCGAACGACTGGATGTAGATGGCCCTGGCCATGATGAAAAGTGCAAAGAGGAATACCCCGAAATAGACCAGGTAAACACGGAGCAGTATGTCTTTTTTAATATCTTTAACCCCGGTT
>JBAXRT010000151.1:0-6482 GCA_037131065.1 bacterium
CAATATCAGAAAGTTTATCATTCAGGTTTTTCTCAAACATCGGCTGGAAACGTTCGGATTTATCGCTTTCCCATTTTTTTGCCCATTCATCTCCACTTCCGCTTTTCTTTTTATTACGTTCGGCGGTGCCATTTTCAATATAATCCTGCTCATTCTTAAATTTACCTACTACCATCGATGAATAATCGTATTTGAGGTTCACGGCAGTCTGACCCTTCAGAACTTTTAGATCTCCGGATTTTAACTTCTGTGAAAAAAGTTGCCCTGCAGAAAAGGTAAATGCAGCGATCAACATCACAATTGATAACTTTTTCATAGGAATAAAATTTTGGTTAGTGATTGGTTAACGAGGCAAAAATAAATAAAAAAAAACTTTCCCGGAATTTTATCCATCCTGGGCCATGTTTTTATCCCTGTTATCTATGAATTTGATCGGTTTACGGCTTGTCTCCGGCAGTTGCTTTTTCTGAATAGCAGAAGGGTTATCAAATTTAAGCAGTGGAGCGACCCTCAGTTTTGCCCTGAAATGGTCTTTCAGGTCTTTTTCAGTATCCTCGCTTTTTCTGTCTGACCCAATAAGAATGAGGATCTCGTCAGTCCCGATCTGGTTTGTGTAGACTTCCACGATGTAATTTGAAATGTAATCGATGTTATCAAGGATGTCATACAGTGCGGAAGGATAGAGGGTGGTTCCCTTATATTTGATCATCTGGTTTTTGCGCCCCACCAGGGGGCCAAGACGGATTGTATTACGGCCGCAGTGGCATGGTTCGGTGTAATGATGGCATATATCACCGGTCTTAAAGCGCAGCAGGGGCATTCCTTCCACACCCAGGGTCGTGATCGTAACCTCACCAGCTTCTCCTTCCCTGACAGGGTTATCCTGGTCATCCAAAAATTCAACAATGATCAGTTCGGGGTGGTGATGTCCGCCGATCCCCTCTGAACATTCCGTAAAAGAGGTGGCCATTTCGGTGGAAGCATAAGTGGAGTAAAGTGAGATCGGCCACTTTTCCTGTATCTTTCTGCCGAGGGTATTGAGGGTAAGATTGGTTTTTCGGAGGGGTTCGCCAATACATACCGCTTTTGTTATCGTTGATCCCCTGAAATCAATTTTCTGCGATTCAGCATATTCTATCACCTTCAGAATGAAAGAAGGAACAGCAACAATGGCATTCGGTTTAATGCGCTGGATCGTATCCCACTGCAGTTCCGGTATTCCGTTCCCGACCCTGACAATGCTGGCTCCCATCATCCTGATCCCCAGAAAATAGGCAAGTCCTGCCATAAACCTCCTGTCGATGGTCGTCATAAGCTGGTAGATATCTGAGGAGGAGCCGTCAGCGCAGGTGAAGGAGATGGCTTCGTTGTATGCCAGCCTGTCGAGGTCCTTGTCGGTCATGGCAAAGGTGACCGGGTCGCCAAGAGTACCAGAGGTGGTAATGTAATCAATGATCTTTTCCCTTGGAACACAGATAAAATCTTCGTTGTGGCTTTGCAGGTCATCCTTGGTAGTAACAGGGATCAACCGGAGATCATCGATGGTTCTGATCTTCGAAATGTCGGTTTTTTCTTTCCTGAAAAGTGCCCTGTAAAAAACCGAATGTTCTGAAAGGTAGGGGATTAAATCTTTCAGACGTCCGTCCTGGTATTTTCTGATCTCAGCAAGAGATTTTTTCTCAATCGCTGGAAAGAAGGAGGTGGCGTTCATTAGTGTGTATGAAAACAGGATCCTTAAAACTGGAAACCGATCATGATCCTTATGTTATCTGCCCTGATCTTCTGTTTTTTACGGCTGTTGTCGAAGTCATTATAAACCATGTTTCCGAAGCTGTACTGGAATTGCATGGCAATAAGGCTATACCTGATCCCCAGGCTCACTTCCTGCTGAAAGAAATTCATACCGAATTTAGAATAGGATCCCTGGTACGAATCCCATTCTCCCTCAGAATAAGCTACGTTGGCATTGATTTTCCAAGAGAGGTCGATCATCAGGCGGTCAATCGGGTTGATGGTGATCAGGGGCCCGAATTTTTGTCCTACATAATAGTACCAGTGATAAGCGGGTTTGCTGGGATCAACGGGTTTTGTTGAGTTGAACCAGAAACTCAGGAATGTCGCATCGATACCGGCACGCAGGAACTTGTTGGCAAAAGCCGGCCCGATATAGATCAGGTATCCGAGGTCCAGGGCTCCCCCGATCTTGGCAGGCAGATAGGAGAGTGTTGATGAAGATTTGGTGCTGACACCGGGAATTATTATCTGACCTGCAGCGTACGCTCCAACGGGAATGACTGCTCCGAGTTTCAGATAGAAACCTCCTTTGATGCGATTTGATTTTGCCTCCTGTCCATCCGCAGGAAAAAGGAAAGAGAACAAAAGTAGGGTCGTCAGCAGAAAAGTAAGAAGTCTTTTCATTTAATCTGGGTGTTTAGCATTTTTTTCAGAATCAAAAGTAACAAAAAATCAGATGTATCCGTAAACTTTCATGTGTTCCTTTAATTCATAGCAAATAAAACTTTTCTCCTCATCAGTGAGGTTGAAGATGTTTTTTTCGAAAGAACCAGTCTCTTTGAGAAAAGCAATTATCGCATCTTCAAACTGATCGGTAAACGTCATGGAAAGTGAGGAATAGACCTGTCGTAGACAATCAAGAGGATTACGTTCAAGATCTTCATAACGGATGAGGGTTTTCCTGTTCTCCGGTATGGAAGCCAGGTCCTGATCCATCTTTGCGATCATATCCTTGTAAAAAGTGACGATCTCCCTTACAGACGGCTTGTGCTCCAGGTTCGACAGTGCATTCTGATGCTGGACAATGGTCCACATGTGGATTGATGAAGGGACCACATCAATAGGATTCCTAACGATGCAGATAAACCTGGCCTTCGGAAACATTTCAGCCAGGAGGGGTATCCTCATTGAATTGAACGGGTTTTTCGAAACAATGACCTTTCCTGTATAGTAAGAAAGTTTCCGGTAAAATGAGAAGATCTGTTTTTTCCATTTTACTATGTCCGGGCCCAAGGGAAAGAAGTTTTTTTCATTGGTCAGAAAGTAGCTTTTAGAAACTGGGAAGACCAATTTCTCAAGCGGAGAGTGACCTGTCAGCCGGAAGATGGCGTACTCATCCTCCTGGGGCTCATTCATACCAAGCCGAACCTTATCCATGGGTCGTCGTTTCCCGATGGCGGCACCCAGGATGGGTTTATAAAGCGGATAGGCGATGATATAGCATTGTGGAACAGCAACCTGGAAAAGAGTGGGAGCAGTATTTGCCGGGTCAAGGTTCATCAGCTGATGGAGGTAGGTTGTACCGGTTCTCCAGTGACCGATGATGAAAACAGGGTCCTCTGGAATGGGTGTGGACTTTATCTTCCTCCAGAGAAGAAATTTTTCCAGGAGTCCGAAGAGAGATGACCATACAGCGCTCTGGATAAGAAATAGAATCCTCAGTATGTACTTCGGCCTGAGGGTAACATGATTCCTTCCCAGTAACATGAAGAGGTTTTTCAGGCCAATTCCGGCAGTGAGGTAGGAGGTCTTCAATTAACCCAAATTTTACTGGATCGATTTTTCTTTTTCAGCGGCGATAAATTCTGCTATACTGTTTATGGACCGGACAATACTCCTGGCAAGATTCTGGTCTCCGATCCGGATCTTATACTGTCGCTGGAGCGCCATGATGATCTCCAGCGCATCGACCGAATCGAGGGTAAGGTTATTTTCGCCACTGAACAGAGGCAGTTCGTCATCGACTTCTCCGGGTTTTACATTGGATATTCCAAGGGTATTGATTATCAGGTTCTTTATTTCGAGTTTGAGTTCAGGAGAGGGTGCGGAGGACATAGAGAGCAGTGTTTATCAGGTTCGTTTTATTGACTTGTAAAGATCAGAAAAAAATTGTTCTTCCGCATCGGCCCGGTCAAGAATAAGGTCACTCAGCTTACGAAGCTTTTCGGCTCCGAGATCCCGGTTCTTCCCGATCCTGGCTGAGAAGAGAGAAACTTCACGCCACCCGTCTCCGATATCCATAAGCCGTCGGGAGAAATCTGCCAGTTCCGTTTTTTCAAAAATTCCCGCTGCTTCCTGAAGAAAAGTAGCGTACATAAACCGGAATCCTGCTCCACCAGTACCCTGATCTTCAAGGAGGATATTTATCTTCATGATCTCGTGTGAAAGATGTTCAGTGTCGCGGGCTAATGTCGGCCACAACTGCAATTTCCTGGCAAACAGCCGGATCCCTTTGATCCCGAGGAAGGGGATAGGGATCTTCAGCATGTTAAAACAAACTTTCTTTATCCCGGTCCTGATGGCTTGCTGGTAGTCGAAGGATGAAGGTATCTCGGCCACATGGTAAATGAAACCCCTCGGGGACATGTTGCCATCGGCAAAACGACTGTTTTCAAGCGACTCTGCCTTCAGTTTTACAAGTTCTGGAAAATAGCTGTCGCTGATGATATATTCATGTTCCTCTTTACCGATGATGACCATGAAATGGACATTGATGTGAACGCGTTCCCATGACGGGACATAGTCAAGATAGAAAAAATCGACCTGAGCGGCAGTTGGAATATTATTGACGAGAAGTTCATCAAGTTTTCTGATCCCTTCATCCCTCCTTGAAAATGAATATTCGGAAAATTTTATCCCAAGCCTTTTTGAAATGTTTTTACGCATCTGGCCGGGTTTGTTCCTTACAATGAAAGTGGGGAACGGGAAGGCTTTCATATTGTGGAAATATCCAAAGAAAAGTCCGCTTGAGATCCCGAATACCATGGGTTCTGAAATTTCCAGCCCTGCATGGTTCAGTAAGGAGGTTATGGTGCCTGACTCGCAGTGCGCGGCCATTCTGTGTCTGAAATTCCCAACGATCATTTTCCGTAATCCTCAATTTTTGTCGCGGTGCAATACGGGTTGGCTGTCGCAGTCTGAGAGACTGAAACACCCTTTGTCTTCCCTTCCAGAATGAAAAGGGACTCATAATGATCATCGATTTTCACAAGGACGATCTGAAGCATATTCGACACCGGTACATTGAAGACCCCGGCATATCGCGTAATTTCCTTAAGTGAACAATTTCCGTAGTATTTCGGATCAAGGTGCCTTTTTACTTTCGACTTGCTCATCCCTGCTCTGGCTGCAAGTTCTGAGAGAGAGAGATCAACAAGGATCATATAATAATAAACCAGGCTGACCTCGCCAGCCTTGACCCGCTTTCTGAGATCAAGTTCCAGGTTTCGCCTCTTAAAAAAATAGTCGTCGAGATAATTGGCCGAGATGTAGGAGCCTGTCTGGACCGGTCCGTAGCTGCCGTTTTCTTTTTCAACATATAAGATCAATTGCTGTTCGGGGCAATCGACGATACTCTCTTTTTCCTTCATACCGATGTCGGATCCCGGGAAATTGACTCCGGCTGCAAAAGTACAAAGAAGGCGGAGAAGAAAAAACTGGATTTCGGGTCGCTACTATTTTTTTACAACCTCTATGATGAAGAGGGGTGCAATGGTAGGGATAAATCTTTTCACAGTGAGACCTGCCTCGCTGATGATGCGTGTAAACTCTTCCTTTGTGCGCTCTTTTCCTCCCTCAAAGGAGGCAAGCATCTGTAGATCGAGTAACTTGGGCAGGGGGTTCCGGTTACAGGGAAGAATGACCATTTCGATGATGAGAAGTCTGGAGGAATAAGGCATCGAATCACTGATTTTCCTCATCAATTCCACGCATGTTTTGTCATTCCAGTTATGAATGATATTTTTAAGGATATAAAGGCTGGCGCTGACGGGGATTGATTCAAGGAAATTTCCTGAAATGATCGTGACCCTTTCCGAAACCCCGGAAGCAGTAAAGGTATTTGCTGCATGGAGGGTTGCTTCCGTGAGAGCGAAGAGTATCCCCCTGCATGCGGGGTATTTTTCAAGAAGTGAAGCAAGGAATTGTCCCTCGCCCCCTCCAATATCGGCAATGGTGCTGAAACGCGAAAAGTCGTATCTCCTGATAAGCGGCATGAGGCTGAGTTCACTCAGGTCGGACATCGATTTATCAAAGAGTACGGACGCTTCCCGATTGTTTTCCAGGTGGTTGTAAATGGATTTCCCGTAAAGGTTTTGAAATGCATTTTCCCCGGTTTTCAGGGTATACATCAGGTGTCCCAGGGTATTCCAGTTGTTTTTGCCCAGATGGTGCCTGATCACATGCCGGATCGATTCCCCATCATTTAACAGTGCCTTCGAAGTGGCTGTGTTTGAGAAATACCTGTTTCTGTGTTCCTGGAAGATACCCTGACCGGAAAGTGCCCTGAGAACACGGTAAAGGGATTCACAGTCAACGTTGGCCAGCCTTGAAATCTCTTCAATGGATTTTGACCCGTTGCGGAGTTGTTCCGCGATATTCAGTTCTGCAGCCGCAAAAAGTGCCGGAAGCACCCAGAGATTCTGGAAATGTTCGTAAAGTACGATATTTCCCGGGAACAGACTCCTGTG
>JBAXRT010000152.1:0-6386 GCA_037131065.1 bacterium
ATGTCAAGATCAAAGACAAGATGATCCCCATCGGAACCAATTTCAAGGCTGAATTTGACAAGATTATTTCCAGGTAATCAGGGGGTGCCCTTTTAAGGCATTTTCAGAGAAATGCCCCTGTAATATTCCAGGAGGGATCCTGCAACAACAAAGGCGCCGAAAATGATGAAAAGGAGGCCAACGATCCTGCCCATCCAGAGTTTCACGTTGGGATTTCCAAGGACCTTGATTTTGTTGGCAAGGATGCATTTGAGGATATCTGTTGCGAGGACCATGGAGAGGGTCCCGATAAAAAATGTGCTCAATGATTTCCGGTCACCGCCATAGGTGGCATTGATGGCAAGGACAGAGGTAATCCAGAAGACCCAGAGAAAGGGGTTGGCAATGTTTACGATAAAGCCCTTGAAGAAATAGGGTAAGAGTCCGGGCTTTTTAACTTTAATTTCACTGATGGGTTCGACCTGCTCGGTACGAGGCACTTTTTTAAAGAAAGTATAGAGGCCGAAAGCGGTCATGAAGGTTCCGCCGATGATCCCGAGGATCAGGTGGTACCTGATGTCTGTCACGATACGGGAGGCTCCGAAATAGCAGCCCACCACGAGGGCAAGGTCACTTGCGAAAATACCCAATGCCAGAAAGATCCCTGTCTTGATCCCGTGTTTGATACTGGTTTGTAAAAGGGCAAACATGGCAGGACCCAGTGTGATTGCCACTGTAAATCCGAGAATCATTCCTTCAAAAAGAGGATGCAGCATAGAAGGTTTTCATTCAGTCGTAAACCAAATGCAAAGGTAATATTTCTGCTGATAAATTCTGATGTGCGGCGGCCCGAGAGCGCATATCTGATTAACCGGAGAGCCTGACCCGTGTATTAATGGCACAAAAAAAACAATTAAAATTAGAAAATTTGTCTACTTTAGAGCTTTCTATCATTATGCGAAAACCTTTCGGACTTATAATCAGGATCCTGGCCGGGATCCTCCTAATACTAATCCTGGGTTTTGCAGGATTTTTAGGTTTTCTGACCTTGAGAGAATACAGTCCGGGCCTGACAGAGAAATTGTCACTTAAAGGAAGGGCCGGTCCCCTGCCAGGAAGTAAGAAAAACTTTTCATTTTTTACATGGAACATCGGCTATGGCGGAATAGGGAAGGAGATGGATTTTTTCTATGAGGGCGGCGCCAGGGTCAGGCCGGAAAAAGAGGAGTTTCAACAATATTTCGAAGGAATATGCGAGACAATCAAGCAATTCGATTCTGCCGATTTTATTTTCATCCAGGAGATAGACCTCAATGCCAAGAGAAGTTATTATACCAATGAAGAATCGGCCATCATGAGTAAACTTCCGGGTTTCTGCTCGGCATTTGCAAAAAACTACGACTGTGAATATATACCGATACCAGTTTTTGATCCAATGGGAGGTGTTCAGTCGGGGCTGGCAACAATATCGAAGTTTACCCCTGCCAGTGCCGAACGGATCGCTTATACTGCAGATTTTTCATGGCCGCAAAAGCTCTTTTTTCTGAAACGTTGTTTCCTGGTCATGCGCTTCCCTCTAGAGAACGGGAAAGAGCTGGTGGTGGTAAACACCCATAACTCGACCTATGATAAAACGGGAAAATTAAGAAAATCAGAATTCATCAAACTTCAAGGGTTTCTCAGGGAGGAATACAATGAGGGGAATTATGTAATTTGCGGAGGAGACTGGAATAATAACCCCAGGGGGTTCGACCCGGGAAAGGTTACATCAGGGGACCTGGCCCAGCCGATAGAAACCCCTATTGATTCAGCCTTTCTATCAGGGTGGCAATTTGTTTCTGATCCCAGAACACCAACCGATCGGTTGCTGGACATTATTTACATCAAAGGCAAGACCATAACCACGATCATTGATTTCTTTGTTCTTTCTCCCAATGTTTCATTACAAGAAGCAAAGACCATACCGATGGATTTTGAATTCTCCGATCACAACCCTGTTTTCATGAAAGTTGTTCTGAACTGAGATGAAGGGACCAGACAAAAATTTTACAAAACAGTCAGGGGGACAGACATGCTGATTTCGGTAAAAAATACCCAAATGCTCCTGGAGCTGATGCTCTCGGAGTTCGGATCGGCATCGAAGACTACGGTGAAAAAGATGATCTCGCATGGTAATGTGCATATTAACGGGAAGATGGCGACCAATCCTTCACAAACTGTCAAACCAGGAGATGTTGTCGAATACACCAGGCAAACCCAGGTAAAGAGCAAGATCAAACCACCCTTTCCCATCTATTTTGAGGATGATCACATCCTGATCACCGAAAAACCTGCCGGGGTGCTTACCATTGGTGATAAGGGGACGGGTGGCACCTCCTTTTATAAAATGATGCTGGATTTTGTAAAGGAAAGGGCACAGGGAAGAGAGAGACTTTTTGTGGTTCACAGGCTTGACAGGGAGGTGTCGGGGCTACTTGTAATTGCCAAGAGTGAAGAGATGCAGCAGAAGCTCAAAGATCAGTGGTCACAGACCAAAAAGCTTTACTATGCCCTTGTTGAGGGTCATCCTCCGCAGGAGAGCGGGACAATAAAAACCTGGCTGATCGAGAAGGGTGATCAACGGGTATCGTCGGTTCGTGAGCAGGAGGGTGCTAAATCAGCCATTACACATTACAAGGTAATTGACAAGACGGATGATTATTCGCTTCTGGAGGTTCAGCTTGAGACAGGAAGGAAAAACCAGATCAGGGTACACCTGTCCGAAATGGGCTGTCCGGTCGTCGGCGACAGGCGATACGGAGCGGATGCCAGGTTTGAAAGGAGGATCCGGTTACATGCCTATTACCTTTCATTCCCACATCCCCAAAGCGGAAAGAGTATTGAATTTAAGAGCAAAATGCCCAGGGGGTTCCTGGTGCTAAAGCCGGAGAACGAAAAATATAAATGATCTACCTGAAATTTCTCTGACGGAGGGCTTCGAATACCACAATTGCGGCTGATACAGAAACATTCATCGAATCGATCCTTCCCCTCATGGGTATTTTAATGAGATCGTCGGCCCCTTCAAGCCATACTTTACTTAACCCGGTTGCTTCTGTTCCCATAATTATGGCACAGGGAGTGTGAAGTTCCGTTTCGTTGTAAAACCGCTGAGCCGTGAGGGCGGTACCGTAAGCCAAGATATGTTTTGAGCGGAGCCAGGCCAGGGTTTCGGAAGAGGTGCTCGTAACGACCGGGACGGTAAAAATACAGCCTATACTTGAACGGATGGTATTGGGGTTGTAAATGTCAGTCTGAGGGTCGCAGATAATCACTGCATCCAGGCCGGCAGCATCAGCGGTGCGCAATACGGCTCCCAGATTACCGGGTTTTTCGACTGATTCCAGAACAAGCAATAAGGGATTTTCTTTCAGATGAAGTGCTTCAAATGAAATTCGTTTCTGAATGGCAATTGTAATGACCCCACCGGTATCTTTCCGGTAAGCGACCCGGTTGAAAACCTCAGCCGAACATTCAATCATCTCGGTTGGATTAACGTTTTTCGTCAGGTCGTCCAACTCTGATTGCTTGATCAGGGCAGGACAAAAGAGAAGGGTATTTATTTCAAAACCGGAGATAACCGACAGGCGGATCTCCGGGTACCCCTCGATCAGGAAGACCCCCTGGTTCTTTCTTTCACGGGGTTTCTCCTGCAGCAGCAGAATGTTTTTAATCAAAGGGTTCTGCAGGCTTGTGACAATCTTGGTCATACCTGGATTATATAAAGGAGAAAGTATTTACAGGAGATCAATTTTTTATAAATGAACAGTGAAAGAATTTGTTATTAAATGAAAACTCAACAAAATAAAACCCCGAAGGCAATGACGAAACGTCAATACGGATGACTTGGCCTGATATAGCGGGATCAATGGATCCTGTTTTTATTTGAATCCCCGTCAGCGACCGTATAACAATCCTGCCCCTCGTTTTGGCCGTTTCCGGTAAACAGATCATAAGATCATCCGATACCGGGTTCGGGCATGGCTTCAGTGCTGATCTGTCAAACCCTGAATAAACACCTGTAGTGGTGCATTTCATTTCATTGGAGATCCTTGTTGAAGATCCGAGAGAGTCGATGAAGATTGAAAGTACAGATCCGTTTTTTTTCAGGAAATAATCAAAGAAAAGTATTGAGAAATCCAGGGTCACATCATGTTGTTCTTCCCGTGTGATTGTAAAATTCTGCTGGCAACCGATCTCTCCCAGGGAGCAGGTAATGTTATAATCTGCAAAATAGCAATGTCCGCCTCCTTTTATATTCGCATAGAATTTACACGCACTCGCCAGGGAATCATACATCGGCTGCTGGTTCTGCGGGGGAGGCGTGACACAATCCTCGTCCGCTGCAAAAACAAGATTCGGGATAACGACCTTTGTTGCTGCTTCAATGGCAGAAGGATTGGTTTCCGCGGCGGCCAGGGTAACCATAACGGTGGGGTTTGTATTATTCTTACAGGCAAGAAAAGAGGCTCCGCCTCCCATGGAATGACCCATAACGGCCGATGTGCTGTCGACATGGAGATAAAAGGGAGAGGAGGGATCGGCACCTTCCGATTTCATCCTAAGGATCAGAAATGCAAGGTCTGCCCCATATTCGGCATGATCAGGAATAAGCCCGCCCTCTGTTGTAGTAAAAACAAGGGAATAGCCAAGAGGAACCAAGGTGTTTGTAAGATATGAATAGGCGCTATAAGGCATCAGGAATCCATGTCCGAATACAATAACCGGAAATTTCCCGTCAGCGACAGGTGTATTATTCCCTGCAGCCTGGGCAGGATAATAGATTTCAGATGGCACCGGCCGGTCATTCCTGCCGGGATCCACAAAGTTCATTGACCGGTGACCGATGGGATGATTCTGCCCGGAGAGATGGGGAGAGGCTAAAACAGCAAGCGTAATTAACAATAACAGTTTCATTTTATCCATTTTTGGCTGAAGTTGGTCCGACGGCATGAAAGGTACTTTCCCAAGACTCCGTTAAAAGTAACATTTTTTTAAGAACCGAAAAAATCAAGATTTTTCTTGACAGGAATAAAGAAAACTGTATATTTGCGCATTCAAGTACCTAAATAGAATATATGGCCAAAATTTTTTCCATGTCTGATGCTGCCTCCATCGCCATACACAGCATGGTGCTGATCGCAAGATCGGATAATGGGATTAACGCGGTCAGGATCGCAGAGATATCTGGTTTTTCAAAGAACCATATTTCAAAGGTACTTCAGAGGCTCGTGAAAAACGGGCTCCTTAAATCGGTTAGGGGTCCGATGGGCGGTTTTTCCCTGAAGCAGCCACCTGAATCCATTTCCCTTCTCAGTATTTATGAGGCGATCGAGGGGAATCTTGACCTGACCGACTGCCCGATGGCCCTTAATATTTGCGGGTTTGAGCATTGCATCATGGGCAATGTGGTCAATAAAATGACCATGGAGTTCAAGAAATTCTTAAATGAACAATCACTGAAGATGTACCTATAAAAAATTTTCATTAATAACAGGCAAAGCAATACCCAAATACATAAATAATGAAGAGAAAGATCATTGAAATAGACGAAGAAAAATGCAACGGGTGCGGACTATGCATTCCCAACTGCCAGGAAGGAGCCCTGAAGGTAATTGACGGGAAGGCACGGCTTATCTCCGATCTCTTTTGTGACGGTCTCGGCGCTTGCATCGGTCATTGTCCGGAAGGGGCTATTGAGATCATCGAGCGGGAGGCAGAACCGTACAATGAAACCAAAGTAATGGAGACAATTTCGGTGAAGGGTAGAAATACCATCCTTGCCCACCTCGATCATTTAAGATCACACCAGGAGCACGAACTTTTGAAAGAAGCAATCGACTATTTGAAAGAAAACAAAATTGATATAGGAACAGAAAAATTTGAAAAACCGGAAGCGGTATTTTCAGGATGCCCGGGATCAATGGCACGTGATTTCCGGAGCGAGGCGGAAACACAACAGAAAACACCTGCAGCTGACACCCCGTCGGAACTTCGGCAATGGCCGATCCAGTTGCACCTGCTTAATCCCCAGGCCACCTATTTAAAAAATGCCGATCTCGTGCTTGCGGCGGATTGTACTGCTTTTGCATTGGGCAGTTTTCATTCCCGCTATCTCAAAGGGAAATCCCTCGCCATTGCCTGTCCGAAACTTGATAGTAATATGGATTCTTATGTACAAAAGCTGACCACCATGATCACAACCACAAAGATCAATTCGTTGCAGGTCATTATGATGGAGGTCCCCTGTTGCGGAGGGCTTTTGCAGATGGCAAAGATGGCCCGCGAAGCAGCGGGAATAAACATTCCTATTAAGAAAAGCTACCTGAGTATACAGGGAGAGGTGCTGGAAGAGGAGTGGAGTTAAA
>JBAXRT010000153.1:0-6364 GCA_037131065.1 bacterium
CCAGATTCCGGATGCGATATCATAAGCCTCATTGGTTGCTAACGGGATGTTCCATCCTCCCCCGAGACAATAAATGACAGAGTTCACCTGTGCAGAGCCATGCATCCATCTTGCGGTTGGCATGGGAGTCCCTTCGGTCCAGCTGTCGGTTTGAATATCATAGATCTGTAAAAAATGATCGCCATAATCACCCTGATGCAAGGCCCCGTCGATACTACCTCCGGTAAGGTATATTTTGCCACCTGAAAAGCAGGCCGATTGCGCAACAACCTGTGTGGGGATCGATCTCTTTTCATTCCAGCCAAGAGCCTGCCCGAGAGCAGTTGAAGGATTAAATATTGATATCATCAGGATTGTCAATGTCCCGATTACACCGGAAAGGTTAAAATGTGATTTCATGGCTTGCAGTTTTTGGTTTATATTTTTTACCACGGGTAAAGTACAAAGGAATTTTTCCAGGTGTTTTGCCCCTGGTCCCAAATGTTTTGCTGGCCGTCTCAAAGCAAGGCCTGGCAGACTCAGTCCCTTATTTCGCTGGGACTGACGCCAAATTCTTCCAGAAAAGTATGGCTGAAGTGCGAGAGGTTTTTAAACCCGACCTCGAAGGCGATCTGGGTAACATTAAGCCGGGTAGTGTTAAGCAGTTCCCTGGCTTTGGAAAGCCGGTAGGAGCGGATGTATTCGCTCAGGGTTTTGTCGGATAAAGCTTTGTATTTCCTGTAGACCTGACTTCTGCTCATACCCAGGTCCTGACAGAACCGTGTGATGGAAAGATCTTCATTCTGGTAGTTTTTCTCGACGATTTTCAAAACTTGCTCCATAAAGGAGTCTTCATATTGAAGGCCTTTGTCTCCGAAAGGTCCAGGAAGAGTTATTGCGGAATACCTTTGCCTTAATTTTTTTCTCAGTTCGAGGAGTGATCTCATGCTGATCATCAGTTCCGGTTCGTTAAAAGGTTTTGATAGATAAGCGTCAGCGCCACTTTCAATTCCTTCAAGACGGGAATCCATATCGGCCCTGGCAGTAAGCAGAACGATGGGAATATGACTGGTCCGGATATCGGTTTTAAGTTTGTCGACCATTTCAAAACCGTCCATCACCGGCATCATCACATCACTGATGATGATATCCGGAGTAAGTTCAATGGCTTTTTTAAGACCCTCTTCACCATTCCCCGAAACTTCAATTGCATAAAGGCTACTGAGCAGGGACAGGAGGTAATACACCACATCGGTGTTGTCTTCCACAATCAGTAAAAGGGGAAGTTCATCCTCAGTTTTATTATTCCAGGAAGAGGTTTCTTCCTTCGCCCGGGATGAAAAATTCAGTGCAGCGGATAAATTTTCAATCTCCCCGGTGATGGTTTCACTCCCCTTGGGGGCTGAGTGGGAGACAGGCAGTGATATGGAAAAAGTCGTTCCCTGGTTTTCAATGCTTTCAACGGCTATTTCTCCGCCGATAAGGTTTACCAGTTCTTTTGTAAGGGCTAGTCCAAGCCCTGAACCGGAAGTGTGATGCATGCCGTTATCCTCCACCTGGTAAAATCGGTCGAATATACTTTTCAGATGCCGGGCCGGAATCCCAATACCGGTATCGGCCAGGCCAATATGTAAAACCGTCTTCTTTTCCTGGTCAATCCGGGCAGATAATATTATTTTTCCCCCCGGAGTCGTGAACTTGATTGAATTGGATAACAGGTTAGCAAGAATATGCATCATTTTGTCCGGTTCATAATCGGTTTCCATATTATCCAGCGAACTTTCGAAGCGGAGAGAGAGATGGTTGCTAACAGCCAGCGGCTGAAAAACTTCAACGATATACTTCAGGTAACTGATAATATCTCCGTGAATAAAACGGACCGACATGGCCCCCGATTCAACCTTGGAAAAATCGAGCATCTGGTTAACAAGATGGAGCAGTCTTCTGCCGTTTAGAATGATCTTTTCAAGGCCCTCCTTGGCAACAGGACCTGGATGGGTTTTCAGTTGGCCTGCGAGACCAAGTATAACAGTGAGCGGGGTCCGGAATTCGTGGGTTACATTGATGAAAAGTCTTGTTCTGGCTTCTTCAAGCATCTTCAGTTTTTGCGCCTCTTCCTTTTCGGCTCTGGAACGTTCTGCAATAAACACGTAAATGAAGACGATCATAAAACCTGAGATCCACATGAAATTGATAGTAAAGAAAATCATGTTGTAGACTGGTGAAAACCCTTGTGGAAGAGATAGTCCAGGCGACAAGATCCCGGAAAGTAGTATAGTTATAAAATAAACGATGATTGACAGCAGTATCATCATCCTGTTTTTCAGCATGACAATGAAGATCACCGTCGCCAGGCTGGTGAAGATAATCCCATGGGAATTTATTAATCCTCCGAGTTTTAAGGTAAAATAAAACGTTCCAAGAATGAGCAGGTTTGTTCCTGTAAAACAAAGCCATTCAATTCCCTTCCTTGCAAAAAAAATCCAGGGGATAAAAATCAGATAAAAGCAGACTAAGAACAGGCCATAGGGAAGCAGGTTAAAGATTTTGAATTGCCAGGTCAGCAGGGTCATAAATACAACACCAATTCCGGCGATAACATTTCCGGCGATAAAGACCTTTTTGACCTGGATCAGTTGCCGGTCAGCACCTTGAAAAGTTAATTTTTCATTCAGCCAGTCACTGATCCGGGAAACTAAGTTTACAAGGTTTTCAATTCTGTTCATGAAGTAAGGATATGATCATGAAACTCAGGCAGAGACAGGGATTCGTTCAAATTATTTATAACCGAGTGAAATTAAGAATTTATTTGGAGATTAGAAAATTTGAAAATGCAGTAAACGGTGACCGAACGAGGCGCCAGAAGAATATTAACCGACTACCGGCTACAGACCAGGAACAAATGACTATTGACTGGGGACTGGGGACTGGAGACTGGAGACTGGAGACTGCCGACTTTCTAACGGTTCACCAGCCTGCTCCCGGGGTACCTGAAATAATCCTCGGTAAAGACAGGATCGATGCGGTGGTAGAAGGCAATGAGGAGTCCTGCTTTTTTTCTGATACGGGGATATTCATCTGCGATCGACCAGAAGCCGCTTCCACCGGTAAAGAGATTCTGGGCGAATACGTTGATGTCCTCCTCCAGGGCGGATTGCGAATACTTGTTCAGGAATCCCTGGTCGAAAAGGCTAGGATCGAAGGCCAGAGAAGCCTCGCCATTCAGGATGGCGTTTACTCCCCCTTTACCGTAAAGGAATCCGGCCGGGTTGTTCTTCTTCCACTCCTTTTCATCAAAGAAAGATACGCACGAACGCATCAGGATACTGGAGAATTCATGGTGAAAAACACCCTCGAGGAAGTGATCGGAGGAGGCATGGCTTGAAGAGTAATCTGCAAGATAGACGGTATTACCCGAGTTGGTACCGCCATAGGGCACATCATAAAAAGTGAGGCTTTTGACCGCATAAACCCTGTTGAGGTTATCCTTCAGGATGTGGTCGGGATACTTGCTGAAGGCCCGGTCGAGGATATTGATCATTCTTTCACGCTCCACTGCGTCAAGAGGTGCTGCCCTGGGGTTGATCTTCTTATTGTACCAGTTATGGGGGAACATTTTATCGGTAGAGCAGAAGTAAACCTCTGTTCTGGTGCGCTCATCAACGTACCTGTCGCTCGGAAATGAAGTATTTCCAGGCAACATAAGGATAAGTAAAGCGAAAAGCACTGTCTTCATTGCACCTGTAACCATAAACTGATGCAAATATTATGACAACAGGCTCTCTTTTTACCCCCGGATCGGTGTTTTTGTCAACGGGGAATTGTTAATAACTCGGCGGGAATTGTTGATAAAAGAGGAGGGAGGAGAATAGGAGGATAGGTGGACTAGTGATCAGACTGCCTACTGCCTACTGCTTCAGCGGATGCTGCTCATGGAATTTCCGGAGCCGCTGTTCCAGGGCGGGGAACTGGGGGCGACGGACGAGGGAGACGCAGGCACGGATACCCTCTTTACGTTCACTGCCAGTGATGGTGAGCGCAATGGCGCTGATGCCATAATAAAAAAGCTCCTCGATCAGTTCTTCTCCAGTAAAGCCATCATAGGAGATGGTAAAGTAGAATCCATCAGCAATCGGATCATCTTCATCCTTGTCATAAACGATCTTAAATCCGTTGTCGGTAAAGAGTTTTTTCATGATTTTGGCCTTCTCGCCATACTCTTTCACCACATCCACGAAGTTATAGGTGCCATCGTTAACAGCCTTCAGCATGGCGGCGAGGGCATATTGCGCTGAATGGGAGGTGCCGGCGCTGAGAGCATAAACTGTTCCGTAGATCAGGGCCCTGCCAAGAAGGTCGGTAGTGAAGTAACGCAGGAGGTCGGGAGCCTTCGTATCGAAGACCGTGTCGGACACGATCATGATTCCGATACGCTGGCCCGCGTAGCTGAATGCTTTCGAGCTGGAAATGAGCAGGATGTAATTGTTGGTGTAATGGGCAACGGTTGGCTGGTGAGGAGGGATACCGGGCTTTGAATAATCCTTCCTGAAATCCATGGCAAAATAGGCAAGGTCCTCAAGGATCACTACGCCGTATTTATTTGCAAGATCGCCGATGATGCGAAGCTCCTTATCGGTAAAGCAAACCCAGGAGGGATTGTTGGGGTTTGAATAGAGCAGTGAGTGAATATTCCCTTTACTCAGATAAGATTCCAGTTTCTCCCGCAGCTTATCTCCACGGTAATTATAAACGTCAAATGATTCATATTTCAGTCCGAGTACAATATGTTGCTGCCTGTGCACGGGAAATCCAGGATCGATGAAAAGGGTGGTGTCTTTTTCCTTATGCATCCTTGAAAGGGTAAGAAAGGCGGCAAAGCTTCCCTGCATGGAGCCCACAGTAGGCACGCAATGGGCCTCGTTGACATCAATACCAAGGAAAAGTTTTGCAAAACGGGCCGTCTCTTTTTTGAGGATCAAGGTCCCTTCGATTTCAGGATAAATACATGCGACGCCTGAATTCAGGGCATCAATTTCAGCCTGGACACCTATCTGAGGGGGATCAAGGCCGGGAACTCCCATCTCCATCCTTACAAATTTCTCACCGGTCTCCCGTTCAATTCCGTTTATCAGGCGCTTGATCTCACGGATCGATGCTTTCCCGATATTCCTGATATTGCTCTCTTCGATATGTCGCTTAACAACCTCGTAGTTGATGGGAGTATCTTTCATGTTGGAGTGGTTTGTATCGGTTTGGCTGATGATTTCTCTGACAAAAGTCAAAAAAGTTTTTCAATTATACAATGACTAAAATCCATAAGGAGGAGAATTATCGATATTTATTAATAAATCACCGCTTTAAACCGTCAAAATACCGATGAACAGGTAAAATGGCGATTCACTGAACAAAAAAAGGGATAATGATCTTATATTTGAATAAATTATCAGCCGCATGGAACCAGCAGCCCCTGTTAAGAAGAAAAAGATCAAGCTCATATGGAAGATCATTGCCGGAATCGTTATCTTCCTTCTGATCATGGTTGGCGGTGTCTTTACCGCGGGTTATTTTTACTACGGAAAACTTGTCAAGAACTATTTCATTGAATTTGTGAGCAGAGAGAGCAAAGGGATCTATGCTGCCGACATCGACTATATCTATATCAATATTCTAAACGGGAACCTTACCCTACGGGGTGTTTCGCTTACTCCGGACACTGCACTGTACCGGAAACAGGTAAGTAAGGATACCCTTGCACCGATGCTTTTCAAGGTTAAGATAAAGTACTTTAAAATTGAGAACTTCCACCTGATGGAAGCTGTCAGGGAAAGGAAAATTGAAATATCCGATATTCAGATCCGTTCTCCGGAGATCACCCTGTTCAGGATGCAGCATCGACCCAAAGAATCTTCTGAAGAGAACAATGGTCAGAAGATCATGTCCATCCAGCTGCCGAAGGGGTTAAATTCCATTTCAATCGGGGAGATCCTCTTCAAGAAAGGTACATTCGATTTTTATGATCTTTCGGGCGATTCGGTCATTCACCAGTCGATTCCCTCCTGTACCATCTCAATTAAGAATATCCTGGTCGATTCTTCACACCAGGGGAAACGCAGGCTGTTCAATGCCGATGATATCTCCGTTGTCATGAATGGTTTGTCATTTAAGACTAAGAACGGGCTAAATCTTATCTCCCTCGATGAAATCGGATTGTCAACGGATAAGAGCACATTCTACATTAAAAACTTCCACCTGGTCCCTCTTTATGACCACAAGGAGTACGCAAAGAAATTCGGATGGCAGACTGACCGGCTTGATATTCTCGTTCCCATGTTGAGTTTTAACCGGCTGGATATCAGGAAGCTTCTTTTTGAAGGAAAATTCATCG
>JBAXRT010000154.1:0-6105 GCA_037131065.1 bacterium
AGTGCCTGCAAAGTACACCACCAGTATTCATCCAGGGTCTCTCCCTTCCATGCAAAAACAGGAATATCCTTTACTGCGATAGCTGCTGCCGCGTGATCCTGAGTGGAGAATATATTGCAACTTGCCCACCTTACTTCGGCCCCAAGTTCGATCAGGGTCTCAATAAGAACGGCGGTCTGGATAGTCATGTGAAGAGAACCGGTAATCCTTACCCCCTTGAGCGGCTTTTCAGCAGAATATTTTTTCCTTATCGCCATCAATCCCGGCATCTCTTTCTCAGCGATCTCAATCTCTTTTCTTCCCCAGTCAGCCAGTTTTATATCAGCTACTTTATACTTCATATTCTTCTCAACAGCTAAGTTTTGCATAAATTCATTTTTTAAAATGGAAGTGCAAAAATAACGAAAAAACCCGAACCTGCAACCTCCTGAAAAATCGTAATTTTGACCCAATAATCTCCAAATCGAAAATCGTAAATCGTAAATCGAAAATAACAAAGTGTCCTTATTAAAAAACATTTCACTGGAAAATATCCTGTCCGTCGGTATCTGGAAAATAACCGAATCCGAACAGGAACTGCGTTCTCTGCTGGAAAAAACCCATCCCGGGCCTTTGGCTGCCGATTCATTTAAAAATGAGTCCCGGCGGAAACAGTGGATGGCATCAAGGATTGTTCTCTCTTTACTCCTTGAGAATTCCTCCCCCGAAACCAGTTATAATGAACATGGGAAACCATTGCTTAAAAACAACTCCCATTCTATTTCGCTCTCCCACTCAGGCGAACTGGCTGCCGCTGCAGTTAGCCTCCGTTTTCCCGTAGGCATTGACATTGAAATGATCAGGGATCGTGTAACCCGCGTAGCCAGACGCTTTATGAATGAAGCCGAGCTCTCTTCCCTTAACAGCCAGGACCGGCTGGAGAAGCTTCATGTATATTGGGGAGCCAAGGAATCTTTATACAAACTGGGCGGAAATCCGGAGGTTGATTTCAGAAAAGATATAACCATCAGATCCTTTGATTACTTTTGCAGTCCCGTACAGACTTGCCAGGCTTCCATGATCAGGGACAATATTATGAGGGTCTATCCCGTATATTATGAGAAAATCGGTGGTTATATGTTAGTATTTACATATGATAACGGAATGCCGGATGACCTAATGACTTAATGACCTAATGACTTTTTTTAATGACCCCCACCCTCCAGAATGAAATAAAAAACCGGATCCTCTTGCTCGACGGAGCCATGGGAACCATGGTCCAGCGGTATAATCTCGAAGAAGAAGCTTACCGGGGTGAGCGGTTCAGGGATTTTGGATACAGCCTGAAAGGGAATAACGATATCCTCGTTCTTACCCAACCGCAGGTGATCCGTGAAATTCATGATCTTTACCTTAAAGCCGGTTCCGACATCATTGAGACCGATACCTTCAATGCCAACCGGATCTCCCAGGGGGATTACCACCTGGAAGAGTTTGTCTATGAACTGAATGTGGCTGCAGCCCGCCTCGCAAAAGAAGCCACTGACCGGATCATGGCGTTGGATCCTGGCAAACCCAGGTGGGTCGCAGGGTCCATTGGCCCTACCAACAAAACAGCCTCCATGTCGCCCGACGTTCAGAACCCGGCATTCAGGGCTGTCTCTTTCGATGATCTCTATCATGCTTACCGGGAACAGGCCCGGGGACTGATCGACGGTGGTGCCGATCTTCTCATGGTTGAGACCATCTTCGATACCCTCAATGCAAAAGCCGCGCTCATTGCCATCTTTGATGAACTGGATTCCCGACGCACGGATGGTAATCCTGAAATCAATATTCCGGTCATCGCATCCGTCACCATTTCCGACGCCAGCGGCAGAACTCTTTCCGGCCAGACCCTTGAGGCGTTTCTTAATTCAATTTCCCATTTCGACCTCTTTGCCATAGGACTTAATTGCTCCCTGGGCGCAAAAGAACTTCGCCCATACCTCGAAGAACTTTCATTGAAAGCTAGCCTCCCTGTGATTGCCTACCCCAATGCTGGGCTCCCCAACCAGTTCGGGGAGTATGACCAGTCGCCGGAAGAGATGGCAGGGTATATCCGTGATTTCCTGGAAAACAGGTTCGTGAACCTTGTGGGAGGCTGTTGCGGAACTACGCCAGAACATATACGCCATTTCGCTGAGATCATTTCCGGTGCGCCTGTACGTCAGGTTCCGAAAGTTACACACGAACTCCGCTTGAGCGGCCTCGAACCCCTTACGATATTCAAGGGAAGTAACTTCATCAACATTGGGGAACGTACCAACGTGAGCGGTTCACGAAAATTTGCACGCCTCATTAAAGAGGAGAAATATGAAGAGGCGATGTCTGTTGCCCGTCACCAGGTTGAAAACGGCGCACAGGTAATCGACATAAGCATGGATGAAGCCATGCTGGATGGTGAAAAGGCAATGGTGAATTTCCTTAACATGATCGCATCCGATCCCGATATCGCCCGTGTCCCCGTCATGATAGATTCCTCGAATTTCAGGATCATTGAAGGAGGTCTTAAATGCATTCAGGGAAAACCCATCGTAAACTCCATCAGCCTGAAAGAGGGGGAAGCCTCCTTCAGGAAGCAAGCCCTGCTCCTGAGAAAATTCGGCGCCGCCACTGTCATTATGTCCTTTGATGAAGAGGGACAGGCATCAACTTTTGAACGGCGTATTGAGATTGCCCGCCGCGCTTATCAGATCCTTACGCGTGAACTCCGCTTCCCTCCGGAGGATATTATCTTCGATCCCAACATCCTTACCATTGCAACAGGGCTCAGTGAGCATAATAATTATGCAGTGGATTTTCTCAATGCCACCCGCTGGATTAAAGAAAACCTGCCTTATGCCCGGGTGAGCGGCGGGATCAGCAATCTCTCCTTCTCATTTAGAGGAAATGATCCTCTCCGCGAAATCATGCACTCCGTATTCCTCTACCACGCCATCCGGGCGGGTCTCGACATGGGGATCGTTAATGCCGGAGCCCTGCCCGTTTATGATGATATTCCGAAAGAAACATTAAAGCTTGTCGAGGATGTTATCATGAACCGGAGGAAAGATGGCACGGAACGATTGCTGGCCTTTGCCGAGAATATGAAAGATCCCGGGAAAAAAGCTTTAAAGGAGGAGGAGTGGAGAAGCCTTGATGTAAGAGAGCGGCTGCAACACTCCCTCGTCAAAGGAATAACCGACTACATCGACCAGGATATCGATGAGGCCATGCCCCGGTTTGATCTTGCACTGAAGATCATTGAAGGACCCCTGATGAATGGGATGAACCAGGTCGGCGATCTTTTCGGAAGCGGAAAGATGTTCCTTCCCCAGGTTGTTAAAAGTGCACGGGTTATGAAAAAGGCAGTTGCCCGGCTTCTTCCCAGGCTTGAGAAAGAGAAAGCTGAAAATCTCGCCTCCGGTAATTCCGGGGGTAAGATCCTTCTTGCAACAGTAAAGGGAGATGTTCACGATATCGGGAAAAATATTGTCGGCGTAGTCCTTGCCTGCAACAACTACGAGGTTATCGATCTCGGCGTGATGGTGCCAGCCGACCGGATCCTCCAGGAAGCAAGAGCCCAGAAAGCAGATATGATCGGCCTGAGCGGGTTGATCACCCCATCCCTGGAAGAGATGGTGCATGTCGCCCGTGAAATGGAACGGATGAAATTTACCATCCCTCTGCTGATCGGGGGAGCCACAACATCGGAGATCCATACGGCAGTGAAAATCGAGCCGGGATACTCAGGTCCTGTAATCCATGTAAAGGATGCATCGAAAGCCGTTGGCATCGTTGCAAACCTCATCTCAGGTGAAACCAGGGATCAGGTTTCTGCATCATTCCGCAAAAAATACCAGGATTTCCGTAACCAGTATGATAAAAAGGGAGATTATACTTACATAACCCTGGGCGAAGCCCGCAAAAACAAGCTGAAACTTGACTGGAAAAATGCGAGGATAACCAAACCTCAATTCCTGGGAGATAAAGTCTTTGTTGATTACCCCCTTGCTGAACTCCGTGACTACATCGACTGGACATTCTTTTTTCACGCCTGGAAAATGAACGGGAAATATCCGGCCATCCTCAAAGACCCGGTCAAGGGGGAAGAAGCACGTAAACTTTTCGAAGATGCCAGCAGGTTGCTCGATGAAGTCATCCGGAAGAAAATGGTTATTGCCCGAGGAGTGATAGGTCTTTATCCCGCTAATTCGGTGGGAGACGATGTTGAGGTCTATGCCGATGAATCCAGGAACACAATGCTTGCCACTTTCAGGTTCCTCCGGAATCAGCAGCAAAAGGAACCGGGACAACTGAACCTGTCGCTGGCCGACTTCATTGCTCCCCGCGAATCGGGAATAGCCGATTATATCGGATGCTTTGCCGTGACTGCCGGTCTTGGTGTGGAAGAGTGGGTAAGCCAGTATGAACAGGAACTCGACGACTATAACGCAATTATGATCAAGATCCTGGCCGACCGTCTTGCCGAGGCATTTGCTGAAAAAATGCATGAACTCGTCAGAAAGGATTTCTGGGGATATGCTCACGGGGAAGATCTCCAGGTCCATGATATGATCCGCGAAGCATACCAGGGTATCCGGCCAGCACCGGGATATCCCGCATGCCCGGAACATTCCGAAAAAAGAGTAATCTTCGACCTGCTTAAAGCGGATAAACAGGTCGATATCAAGCTGACTGAAAATTTTGCCATGTACCCTGGCGCCTCAGTATCCGGTTACTATTTTTCACATCCGGGGTCCCAGTATTTCAGCCTCGGCCGGATCAGCAAAGACCAGGTTAACGATTATGCAAAACGAAAAAGTATTAGTTTTGAAATGGCTGAAAAATTCCTTGCTACTAATCTGAATTATTGAAAAATGAAAGTAATAGATATTTTAAACCAATCTGAAAAAACCCTTTTCTCCTTTGAATTGCTGCCTCCGCTGAGGGGCCATAATATTAGCCGTATCTACCATACCGTCGATCCGTTGATGGAGTTCAATCCCTCTTTTATCAACGTAACCTACCACCAGGAAGAGGTAGTGTATAAAAAACACAAAAGCGGCCTGCTTGAAAAGAAGACCATCAGGAAACGGCCCGGAACTGTTGCCATTTCTGCCGCCATCAAGTATAAATACCCTTCGGTTGAAGTGGTTCCGCATCTTATCTGCGGAGGATTTACAAGGGAAGAGACTGAATATGCCCTCATCGATTTTCATTACCTGGGTATCGACAACATTCTCGCTCTCCGCGGAGATGCTCCTAAAAATATCCGGACCTTCATCCCGGAAAAGGATGGTCATGCCTTTGCCAATGAACTGGTGGATCAGATCGTCTGTATGAACAAGGGAAAATACCTTGATGATGATCTGCTTAATACCTTTGCCACCAATTTCTGTGTCGGGGTGGCAGGATATCCTGAAAAACACATCGAGTCGCCGAACCTCGCCTATGACCTGAAATACCTGAAGGGTAAGGTCGATGCCGGAGCAGAATACATAATCACCCAGATGTTCTACGACAACCAGAAATATTTCGATTTTGTAAGTGCCTGCAGGAAAGAGGGTATTACGGTGCCAATTGTTCCTGGCCTGAAACCCATCTGCACGATGAAAGAGATTAATGTCCTTCCCCAGATTTTTAATATTGATATCCCGGAAGATCTCGTAAAAGAAATCCAGAAATGCAAAACCAATGAAGAGGCTTTCCAGGCCGGAATTGAATGGAGCATAAACCAGTCTCGTGAACTGGTGAAATTCGGTGTTCCCGTTCTCCACTATTTTACTGTCGGGATCGCCGAAAATATCCGGCAGATTGCCAAGGCTGTTTTCTAATTTTCCAGTGTATGACCATCTATTCAACCCTTTGTAAAAAAATTAAGACAGGGAAAAAGAGTTTCGCCGTCCTGGTCGACCCGGACAAGACCAACGCCAATTCCCTTGAAAAACTGGCAAAGATCGCTGTCAAAGCGGGGGTTGATTATTTCTTTTTCGGCGGCAGCCTGCTCACCAGCAACAACCAGGAGAGCCTGATATCCTGCCTGAAAAACAGCTGTGAGATCCCGGTTCTGCTCTTCTCGGGCAACAGCCTTAAGCTCACGAA
>JBAXRT010000155.1:0-6036 GCA_037131065.1 bacterium
CCAGGCCACATCGAAACCCTGGAAGGCAAGCAACCCGGGATCGGTAAAGTAGGTTCCCTGGAAACTCCTGACAAAATTTTTGACCAATGGATTGTCATAATCGATAAAGCCAGGAGCCACCAGGTGGGCGTTAAGGTTTACCATGTATTCGGTTTCAAGCCCTTCGATCTTATCCCAGGCTGGCAAACCGACAAGTGAGATCATATAATCATTCCGGATCTCGGAAAGTCTGCGCGAAAGGTCAAGAATATGGGTACCGTTCTCCGAGAAGAAGACCACCACATTTTCTTTTGATTTTGACAACCTGGCGATCGTGTTGTCGGTCCCGTCCACGACCTGGGCACTCAGTTTAAACTGGGCACACTCCTTCTTCAGAAGTTCGGCTGCCTCCCTGTCCTTGTATTGGTTATTCCTGATAATGAGGACCTGTGCCCGGTAAAAAGCCTCTGCCATATATTCGGCGAGCTGCCTCAGTTCACTCTTTTTCGATGGCCGGACCTTTATCACATATGGATTGCCGGTCACCAGTTCGCTCCTTTCGGAGACCGGGTTAACGACCGGGATCTTGTTGGTCTCTGCGAAACCGGCGACAATCTGAAAGTTCCTGTGATAAAGCAATCCCACGATCAGGTCCATGCTTTTTAATTCAGGTTTTTTAATCACCTGCCTGGCGGTCATGGTATCCTTCCCGATGTCGTATACATACACTTTCAGCTTCAACCCTGATTTTGCAAGGGAGTCGGCTGCCATCCTGAATCCTTCGTAAAATTCAATGAACTGAAACGAGGAGTAGGTCTCCATGGGGTCAGGTTCGAGAACCTCTGGATTGATCTTGTCAACTTCGGAAAGGTTCAACGGGAGCATCAGGGCTACCTTGTATGGCTTGCCGGCATTTGCAGCAGAGGGGTTGCAGTTTGTCCCTTCCAGTGATTCAGGGATAGTGTCCTTCGCCGGCGGCTGAAGAATGGGAGGTTTGGGCTCCTTCACCGGCGGCAGCGGCACCCTGACCGGGGGCTCCTCCGGTTTCTGTCCCGGAACAGGGATCTTCAGCCTCGCTCCTGCCTGTATCCCGTTCTTAACTTCCGGGTTTTCTTTGATGACATCATTGATCTCAACATCATAGGCTTTGCAGATCATGTAAAGCGTCTGCCCCCTCTTGATCGTATGGATATAATAATCCTTCCCGTCGATGGTCTGGCGGACTCCTGTCCGGGTCTGCTTCAGCTGATCCTGGTTGTACTGAGCCCTGGTGAAACAGGGAATCAGGAGTCCCAGGAAAAGAACAAAGCGGATTAGGTTCTTCGACATTGGTCTGGTCTTTTGTGATCCGGGTTTTAAAACCCAGGTTATTCCCACTCAATAGTGGCCGGCGGTTTTGAACTGATATCGTATACCACCCGGTTCACCCCTTTAACCTTATTGATGATCTCGTTGCTGATCTTTGCAAGGAATTCATGGGGGAGATGAGCCCAGTCGGCTGTCATCCCGTCGGTAGAGGTCACTGCCCTGAGTGCAACCACATTCTCATAGGTCCGTTCATCACCCATCACACCCACCGACTGTACCGGGAGCAGTACGGCGAAAGCCTGCCATACCTTGTCGTAAAGTCCGTGGGTCCTGAGACCGGTGATGAAGATATCATCCACCTCCTGGAGCAGCAGGGTCTTCTCCCTGGTAATGTCACTGATGATGCGGACTGCCAGCCCCGGTCCAGGAAAGGGATGGCGGTCCAGGAATTCTGCGTCCAGTCCGATGGTCCTGCCGACCCGCCTGACCTCATCCTTGAAAAGGGTATTGAGAGGTTCCACGATCTTCAGGTTCAGGTGTTCGGGCAAACCGCCGACATTATGGTGCGACTTGATCGTCGCGGAAGGACCCTTCACCGAGTGTGACTCGATCACATCGGGATAGATCGTCCCCTGTGCCAGCCAGCAGATCCCCTCCAGCTTCCCGGCCTCCTCTTCAAAGACATCGATGAAGGTCTTGCCGATGATCTTCCGTTTCTTTTCAGGATCTTCAATTCCTTTCAACCCCTCCAGGAAACGGCCTGAAGCATCCACCCCGATCACATTCAGATCGAGTTTCCGGTAACGTTCCATCACCTTGCTGAACTCATTCTTCCGCAGCAGGCCGTTATCGACAAAAATGCAGTAAAGGCTTTTGCCGATGGCACGGCTGAGCAGCATGGCTGTTACCGACGAATCAACCCCGCCCGAAAGTCCGAGGACGACCTTATCACTGCCAATCCTGCTCCTGAGTTCCCTGACGGTCGACTCGACAAAGGATTCAGGGGTCCAGGACTGGCTGCAGCCACAGATCCCGGAAACAAAATTCTTCAGAAGGGTCTCTCCTTCAGTGGTATGGTAAACCTCCGGGTGAAACTGGATCCCGTAAGTCTTTTCATTTTTAATTTTAAACCCGGCGATCCTTACATCGGCAGTGCTTGTGATCACGCTGAAATCATCAGGTGTCTGCAGGATTGTATCCCCGTGCGACATCCAGACCTGTGTACCCTGCGACATGCCCCTCATCAGTTCATTTTCCTTGTCGATGAACGAGAGGTGTGCGCGTCCGTACTCCCTGATCTTCGAAGGCATGACTTCTCCCCCGGCATCCAGGGCAAGAAACTGAGCCCCATAGCAAACACCGAGGAGGGGAATGATGCCTTTTATCCCTGAGAGGTCAGGTACCGGCGATCCTTTATCTCTGACAGAGTATGGACTTCCGGAGAGAACAACCCCTTTTACCGAGGGTGAAGGAGCAGGGATCTTGTTGAAAGGATGGATTTCACAGTAAACATTGAGCTCCCGGATCCGCCTGGCAATGAGCTGGGTGTACTGGGAACCGAAATCAATGATCAGGATGGTCTCTTGCATGAAGCAAATATAGAAAGAAAAAATTACCGGATAAGCGCAGCTTCATACTGAGCCCAATTGCCGGTGCCATCGGTCACGACCAGCCTGAACACATTCTTTCCCTTTTTCATCCTTTCGTCGAAGGAATAGACGAGGAGGTTTTTCTTGGCGTCGTAATCCATCAGGATCCAGCTTCCGTTAAGTGTTCCTCGGTAACTCTTTATCCCTGAAAGGTTGTCGGATATCTTGATCATAATACTATACTGCTTGGCAACCTTTTTGTTCGGGAAGATATTCACGGGCCGGATGACCGGGGCAACGGTATCCACCGCCACCGCGTAATCACCGAAACTGCGGATCTGGGTAGTAACAAAACCGTTCTCGAACTTTCCACCCCGGCTGCTCGTGTGATTTCCGGATAACATCTCAACGACGACGGCCTTGTCGCGCAAGGCAGCCGGAAGATTCACGGGCCTGATTGAAAGTGAACAGTAGGTGTGTAAAGGGGTGTTCGGATTATGGAGGTGATGGATTTCCGAGAAGATACCGGCAACCCGTGGCGAGGAATGGTATTCAAAGAGGAGATTGTCGTAAAGTGCATTTCCCGGCACAGTCAGGCGAATATCCGACTTCATGAACTGGTTATCTTCTTTGTATGAAAACAGCTGGTTTCCTGACGCGTTCGACGATTCCGGCCTTCCCCCGGCTCCAGGCAAGGGGTGGCTTTTCACGAAAAATTCAAGCCGGGCACTGTTCCCGAAGATATCCTTG
The DNA here is from genome assembly GCA_037131065.1 of bacterium. Classification (GTDB taxonomy): domain Bacteria; phylum Bacteroidota; class Bacteroidia; order Bacteroidales; family FEN-979; genus JBAXRT01. Next base: position 3,627 of record JBAXRT010000155.1, read on the forward strand.
ACCTCGTACCTGACGCGGTGCACCCGGTTGTCGGCGAAATGCTGGATTCCCCGGTTCACGACATGGCCATAAACTTCAAGCCTGTTGTTGGGGGCAATGTAGGAGAGCTGGATCTTTCGCCGGTTTTGCATGAATGCCGGATAATCCATAAGACTATTGATGTAACGGGTCTGGGCAAAGGCAAACCTTTCGATGTGCTGTTCATAGCAGGGTTTATCATCCACGAAGAGCTTTATAAAACTGACCCCGGTTTTAAATCCTTTCCCGTCGGGACTTTCACTCGTCTCGATCCCAAAGATGATATTTCCAGTCACGGAGAGTGTATCGTCGGACTTCAGGCGGTATCTGCCGCCGGAACCGGTTACCGGAAGGAGGATTGGCTTATTGGCAAAATTCACCATGCTGTTGGCATCCAGTGGGTAGATCTTGACCCAGGAGATCTGGGGTGGCGTGTTATCCGGTGTGATGAATCCGAACTCCAGCGGATCGATCGTCTCCTGGTTTGCCGTCTCCCGGATCTCAAAATGAAGATGAGGTCCTCCGGATGATCCTGAATTCCCTGAGTAGGCGATCACCTCCCCTTTTTTCACCCTGATGGTCCCGGCAGTAAGCTCTTTGTCCAGTGCGAACGATTCAGCCTTGTACTGCTGGCTTTTTACCCAGGAGGCCGTTGCACCTGCGAACGACCTCAGATGACCGTACACGGAGGTGTAGCCGTTGGCATGATTCACATAAAGTGCCTTTCCGAATCCCGAAGGGGAGACGAATACGCGTGAAACATATCCGTCAGCGACAGCATAGATCGGTTTTCCCTCCACTCCTTCGGTCCGGATGTCGATCCCCGAGTGGAAATGGTTTTGCCGGATCTCACCGAACGACCCGGAGAGGTTGAGCGGAATATCAACCGGCGACCTGAAATAATGTTTAGGGTACTGCCCCTCATCCGCCGGTATAAACGCCAGCAGTCCAATACTGAACCCCAAAGTCAACAAAAGCCAGCTTCTCTTCACCTGATCACTTTATCACTGCATCACTGCATCACTTACTTCGAGCCGGCAAAAACGAATAATCCTTCCCGTACTCCATCATCTGGGTGGCAAAATCATCCGGGTAGGTTATCAGTACATCCGAAACGGTATCGTTCTTCATTTCAAGTTTAAAGACGGGGTTGATGAAGCCGGCGTAAGGGGCTATGTTGAGTTTCTTATAACGCTCAAGAACCTCTTTGTGCAGCACGGGATCAACCTTCACGCCATAGCGCTCCACAAGCTCACCTGCAGCCTTGATGTCACCTTCTGAAGTAATACGCTGGACCTCTTTCAGCAGTTTTCCGAAGAGGCTTCTAAGGGTATCATAATTATTGATCTTAAAGAAGGTCTTTCCATCCCGGGTCACCTTTTCGATGACATTCTGATCCTTCCCCTTTTCATAAACCCAGTGGGAGACCAGCGCCCGGTCGCGCATATGAGCCTGTTCGATGTCTTTCCCGGGTTTTATCCTGACCAGCTGCGTCATCAGTCCATTCCGGATATAATTATCATATTCAGTCCTGCCGACTTCAAAATCGGGAACAAGACCAAGATTGACGATCTCCATATCCATGATATAATAGAGGGCAAAAAGATCGGCCCGGGCCTCCTCGATGGCCGAATGGTAGTTCTTCAGGGCGTCCGACTTCACGCCCGGCTTTAACTGACCGGAGGCATGGCCAAGACATTCGTGCAGGTCGGTGGTAAGGGAGCCGGCAAGGTAGCCGTTTTTCTTATTGCTCGCAATCTCCTCCTTGGAGAAGGAAAACTCTTCCATAAAACCATTTCCCAGCGAAGCCTGGTCATAAGCATAGGTAATGTTGTCCATCGTAACGGATTTGGATCCGTACTCCTTGCGTAACCAGTTGGCATTAGGAAGGTTGATCCCGATCGGGGTGGTAGGATCGCAGTCACCCCCCAGCTGTGCAACAGTGATGACCTTGGCCGACACACCTTTGATCTCCTTCTTTTTGTACTGCGAATCGACCGGGGAGTTTTTTTCAAAATATTCCGCGTTACTGCTGATGATCTCCGTCCGCTTGGTGGCCTCAACATTCTTGAAATTCACTACAGCCTCCCAGTTTGCCTTCATGGCCATCGGGTCGCCATAGATTTCGATAAAACCATTGACGTAGTCGACCAGGGAATTCAGATCCTTCACCCATAAAATGTTGTACTCATCCCATGTTGTCAGGTTACCGGTCTGGTAGTAGGTGATCAGTTTTTCAAGGGCTGCCTTCTGCTCAGGAGTTTCGGTACAGGGAAGTGCCTTTTCAAGCCAGTAGATGATCTTTTCAATCGCGGGTGAGTACATGCCTCCCAGCTTCCAGATAACCTCCTGTATCTTGCCTCCCTCTTTGACCACCTTGCTGTTCAACCCG
>JBAXRT010000156.1:0-5985 GCA_037131065.1 bacterium
CACGAACAGGGAGTATTACAAGACACTGATCGGGAGCAAGGATGAGGCCACCTTTCTCGCAGATACTGCCGGGGACCTCTACCTTCTCAACAAAAAAGCACAATCCCTCTCGGGATATTCAGAGGATGGGATCCGGGATTATCACGTAAGGGATCTCTTCGTAACGACAAAAAAATCCGGGAATCCCTTTGATTCGCCCCAGCTCACAGAGTTCTCCGCCAGTCTCTGCCTCCTCAGTGCCTCAAGGTATCTCATCCCGGTGATGCTCGAGTTCAGGGAGATCGAGGGACAGAAATTCCTCTGTACCTGCGTGGAAACCCGGGAGGAGGTTAGCCGGGGGGAGGATGAGGCCGGAGAGCGAACTTTTTCAGGGAATAAGAAAGAGATGGGAGATGGGGGCTGGGAGGATAAAATATTTGGACAGGTGGATAGGAGGATAGGAGGACAGGAGGACAGGAGAATAATCGAATTTGAGCACAGGGCGAGGAATTTGCTGGGCAATATGCTGGGGTTCGGATCGATCCTTTCGAGGGATCCCGCTGTGACCGGCAACAAGACGCTGGCCGTTTATATCGATTCGCTGCTCAAAAGCGGGACGCGCCTCAAGGAGCTTTTCAACCGTTTCACCCTCGGGGAGAGCGATGCCCATGAGGTGACTAGAACGCCGATCCCGATGGGCTCTTTGCTTCAGAAGGCGGTGATCCTTCTCGATGCATCTGCCAGCCAGCACAACCAGGTGATCAGGATCAGCAGCCGGGATGAGCTGAAAGTCCTCTCCGATGAGCTGCTTCTCCTTGAAGTTGTGAAGTTCCTTATTGAAAAGGCGATCCTGTATTCGCGCAAGGAGGAGATCCTCCTGGAAATTAAAAAAGAGCCGGAAGGAAAGGTGACACTGGTGATCGACAATGTGGGGCAGGACATTCCGCAGGAGGTCATCGGCTTCATCAGGAGGGAGAGCGGCAGGGAATCGTACGACCTGAACAGTCCTGCGATCGGGAGGAGTCCGGAGATCAGGTCGATGCTCAATACCCTGAACCGGATCGAGGGAAAGATCACATTTAAAACCGGAGAGGGCATGGGTGAAATTGCATATCTGATTCTTCCTGAAGCCACCGGCGATGAGGGCACCGATGATCTCGCCGGGCTCGAGGAGGAGATCCGCGCCAGATCCCTCAGGATCCTGATCGTGGAGGATGAAAAGGTCACAGCCAGGATCCTCGACCTCTTTCTCGGTGGTATCGCGGAGGTATCCCTGGCCTATTCGGGGAACGAAGCGTTAAATATCATTGAGATCCTGTACGGGAAAGGCATACTTTTCGACCTTGTCATAATGGATATCGGACTTCCCGCCCCCTGGGACGGAATGCTGCTGAAGAAGGAGATTGAAAAGAGATGGCCATCCTACAGGGATATCCCTTTCCTTGCCCAGACGGCATTTACTTCGAGGGATTACCAGGAGCGGATCGCCGGGAGTGATTTCAGGGAGCAACTGATCAAGCCGGTTAACCGGAGGGAGCTGCTGCTCTCGGTCAAACGGTTTTGCAACAGATAACCATGGAGAAAAGAATTTTTCGTATGAGTTTTATTATATTTGTTAAACATTAAAGGGAAGGAGAGGCTATGCTGGCATCCGATAAATGCTTCATTACCCGGGACCGTCTGCCACTCATCATGCTGTTTGCCGTGGTGATGATGCTCTCCTCCTGCATCCCGCAGAAGAACCTCCTGCTGATGCAGTACGATAAACTCATCGACAGTACCTATGCAACGACCTTTACCGGAAAGAAGTTTGAAGATACGATCTACCGGATCCAGCCCAACGACTACCTCTATATCAGCATCACCTCCGTTGAGAAGAACCTCACCGAGTTCGTGGAGCCGGTTGCGGGGATCAACTACCTGAACAGCGAGAACCAGGCGCTGGTCGGCTACCATGTGTATGAAGACGGCACCATCTATTTTCCCTATGTCGGTATCGTGAAGCTCGGGGGGCTGACCCTGCGGGCGGCGCGCGACACGATGCGGGTTCACATTGCCGGTATTGTGGGCCGCTGCAGGATAGAGGTAACCCTGATCAATAACACCATCTACCTGCTCGGAGAGTTTACCAAGCAGGGAACCTACAACATGACCAGGAACAAGCTTTCGATCTATGAAGCCCTTGCCCTGGGCGGCGGCCTGACGGATTATGCCAAGCGCAGCAAGCTGAAAGTATTAAGGAATGAGAACGGAGTGAGAAAGATGTATGTCGTGGATGTTAAAAGCGGGAACCAGGTCGGCATCAATATGTTCTATGTCTACCCGAACGATATCATTTATGCGGAACCGATGAAGGCGAAATCGATCGGCATCACGCCGACCTTCTCCCTCGCGGTTTTGACCACCGTGGTCTCCTTTGCAATTTTAGTCATCACACTATTCAAATAGAACACCTTGGGGAAAGCAGGCTCAGGTTTTACAGGCGGGATCGATTTCAGGAGGGTGCTGAACAAATACATGAAAAACTGGTATCTGTTCCTCATTGCCTTCATCATTGCCTATATTTTCGCCAACTTCAGGAACCGCAACATCGTCCCGGTTTACAGCCTCTCGACCTCGGTGCTGATCGAAGACCGGAGCAACAAGTCGGTCCTCGATGCGAGGAGTTCCATCAGCTCCGATCCCCTCTTCATGAACTCGAAACTGATCGAGAACCAGATCTCCATGCTGAAATCCTATACCCAGATAAAGCAGATTATCAAAAATCTCGGTTTTGAGGTCTCCTACCTGGCCCGGGGAAAGTACAGCCTGGAGGAGATCTACAAGAGGGCTCCCTTTATAGTTGAGATCGATTCGGCCCACCGGCAACCGAGGACCTTAAATATCTACCTGAAGTTTACCGGACCGGACAAATACCAGATCTGGTCGGACGAGTTTGCCCCCTTCAAAGAGCCCAGGAGTTACAAGTTCGGAGAGCAGCTCACTGGTAAAGATTACGCATTCACCATCAACCTGAAGGACGGCATCAATCCCCTTGACTACACCAGCCAGGTTTACGGCTTCGTGATCAACAACATCAATGATCTTACGGCCGTGTACCGTGATAAAACGGTGATCACCACCCAGAAGGAGACCTCCGTGATCACCATTTCATCTACGGGGACCAACAGGGAGAAGGAGAAAGACTACCTGAACGAGCTCACCCGGATGTTCCTTGTGACCAACCTCGCAAAAAAGAACGAGATCCTTAACGGGACCATCCGGTTCATCGATAACCAGATGCAGCAAATGGGGAAGGACCTTGACTCGGCGGAGCAGCGGCTCGAGAATTTCCGGAAGACCAATAAATTCATGCAATTGTCGGCTAAGGCCGCCATGCTTCTCAATGAGATGAACAACGAATCGAAAAACAGGGCGAACCTCCTGGCCGATCTGAAATACTACGAATACCTGCTGGACTATCTCCAGACCCATCAGTCGTTCGAGGATGTGGTGATGCCCTCCACCGTCGGGCTGAGCCTGCCCCTCTTCTCCGACCTTGTTCTGAAATTATCGACCGTTTCTCTTGAAAAGGAGAACCTCATAGCCAACTCCTCCCGCAAGAATCCGTATATCGAGACCCTCGAGGAGGAGATCACCAACATGAAGGGCGCTCTCATCGAGAACATGACCAGCATCATTCAGACTACGAACATCAAGATCCAGGATGCCGACCAGCGGCTCGAAAAAAAGAATGCCGAATTTGCCGAACTTCCCAAGATCGAACGCGAATACCTGGAGATTGAGCGGAAGTACAATGTTTTCAATAATCTCTATGATTTCCTGCTGAAGCGGAAATCGGAGGTGGAGATCCAGCGTGCCTCCAACACGGCCGACCAGGTGATCGTTGATTATGCCGGCGACACCGGGATCCAGAAGGTATCGGCAGGTCCTGCCGCCGCTTACATCAATGCCTTCATCTGGGCCTTCCTGATCCCGGCCGTTTTCCTCTTCCTGGTGGTGCTGTTCAATAACCGGGTGATGACACCCGACGATATTGAAGCGGTCACCGAAGTGCCAGTAATCGGCACCCTGATCAGGAATACCGATAAAAGGACAGGGAACATGATGCTCCAGTCCAACTCCCTCTTCACCGAGATGCTGCGGATCATCAAGATCAAGCTCAACCTCGATCCTCAGAAAGGGGAGCAGGTGATCATGGTGACCTCGTCGGTTACGGGAGAAGGAAAGACCTTCCTTGCCGCGAACCTTGCCTCGGTGTATGCCCTTGCCGGAAAAAGGACGCTCCTGCTGGGGTTTGACCTTCAGCGACCGAAGATCGCCGAAATGTTCGGGATGAACGCTACCGAAGGGGTTACCAACTACCTGATCAATGACATCTTGGTGGATGAGGTGATCAGGAAGACCTTCACGAAGAACCTCGACATCCTCCTCTCGGGCCCGGTCCCGCCCAACCCCGACGAGCTGATCGAATCGGAGAAGACCCGGGGACTCTTCGCAGAACTGAGAAAGAAATATGAGTACATCGTGATGGATACCCCGCCCATCGGCTTTGTGGGCGATGCCTTTCTCCTGAACCGGTACTCGGATGTCACCCTCTTCGCGGTGAGGTATAACCATTCGACCAAGAAGCAGTTTGCCAGTTCGCTGGCCGAGGCGGTGAACAACCACATGAAAAGGCTGTTCATTGTTTTTACCGATGTGAAGCCCGGGATCAGGTTCCACGATATTCACTTCAGCTCCTATGCACCGGAGAAGAGGAATCTTTTATCCAGGATCTTTGTCTCCATCCGCAATGCCATCGTCTCACTCGTCCGCAAATTTTAACCATTCACCCATGCAAAAACTTAGATCGATATGAGCAAGGTTGCCTTAATCACCGGTGTTACCGGGCAGGACGGCGCGTACCTGTCGGAATATCTCCTGAAACTCGGCTATATTGTCCACGGCGTCAAACGCAGGTCATCCCTGTTCAATACCGACAGGATCGACCATCTTTACCAGGATCCGTTCGCCGCCAACAAGCATTTCTATCTCCATTACGGCGATATGACCGATTCGACCAACCTGATCAGGATCGTGCAGGAGACGCAGCCGGATGAGATCTACAACATTGCCGCCATGTCGCATGTGCAGGTCAGCTTTGAGACGGCCGAGTACACGGCCAATGCTGATGGCATCGGGACGCTACGCCTGCTGGAGGCCATCCGCCTGCTGAAGATGACGGAAAAGACCAGGTTCTACCAGGCCTCCACCAGCGAACTGTACGGCAAGGTCCAGGAGATCCCGCAGAACGAAAAGACTCCTTTTTATCCCAGGTCACCTTACGCTGTGGCAAAAATATACGGCTACTGGATCGTGGTGAACTACCGCGAAGGTTACAACATGTTTGCATGCAACGGGATCCTCTTCAATCATGAATCGCCGATCCGCGGCGAGACCTTCGTGACGCGCAAGATCACCCGTGCCGCGGCCAAGATCGCCCTCGGCCTGCAGGATACGATCTTTTTGGGTAACCTCTCGGCCAAACGCGACTGGGGCCATGCAAAGGACTACGTCAAGGCCATGCACCTCATCCTCCAGCAGGAGAAACCTGAGGATTATGTGATCGCCACCGGGGTGACCACGGAGGTCCGTGAGTTCGTCCAGCTGGCATTCAGTGAACTTGGCATCATGGTAGCGTTCAAGGGGGAGGGGGTGAACGAGACCGGTATCGTAGAAAAGTGCCTGAATCCTGAGTTCACTCTGCCGGCCGGCAAGGTGGTGGTGCGGGTCGATCCCCGTTATTTCAGGCCGACAGAGGTCGAGCTGCTGATCGGCGATGCCACCAAGGCAAGGGAGCAGCTGGGCTGGGTACCGGAGCACGACCTGAAATCGCTGGTAAAGGATATGATGGCCGGGGATCTGCACCTGATGAAAAAGGACAAATACCTCAGGGAGGGCGGTTTCGATATAAAGAACTACTATGAATAAGAACGACAAGATCCTGGTTGCCGGATCGGCCGG
>JBAXRT010000157.1:0-5836 GCA_037131065.1 bacterium
TAAATACAACCGGTTTTGCAACCCTGGTTTTCACTGGATCATACCCGGAATTGAAAAGATGTACCAGGTAAACATTACTGAAAAGATGATCAATGCGGAACCTCAGGAAATCATTACCAACGACAACCTGAACGCACGTGTTGATGCCCAGGTCTACTTTAAAATAAAATCTGATGAGGTGCATGTAAAGAATTCGCAATACAATGTGAACAGTATTGAGTTTCAGATCGTAAACCTGGCCCGTACGACATTGCGTAACATCATTGGAACCATGACCCTGAAATCGGCAAACAGTGAGCGGGGAAAGATCAATAAAGAACTTCACGGCACCCTGCTTGATGAAACGGCAAACTGGGGTATTGAGATCATCCGGACGGAACTGAAGGAGATTGATCCCCCGAAGGATGTCCAGGAGACGATGAATAAGATCGTAAAAGCAGAAAATGAAAAAATTGCCGCCATCGATTTTGCCACAGCAACTGAAACGAGGGCTGACGGGGAGAAACGCGCAGAAATCCGCAAGGCAGAGGGTATTAAGCAGGCTGCCATTCTGAAAGCGGAAGGAGAGGCCCAGGCCATCGCTCTCGTCAATGAAGCCGCGGAAAAATACTTTGTCGGGAATGCTCAGCTTCTCAGGAAGATCCAGGCGCTGGAAACCTCCCTGAAAGACAATGCGAAAATCGTGGTGCCGGCAGGAACTGACCTGGTTAACGTTCTGGGTGAGATGGCCGGAATTGTACCCTTGAAAGGAAAATCAGGGAATAACGAATAGTAGTAATCTTATAAAAGCATATCCAGACCTGCCATCCGGAGGACCTTCTCTGTCTCTTCGGATGGATTTTCAATTTTCAGTTCTTTCCCGCTCTTTTGCAATTCCTTGGATGCCGAAAGTAACATTCGGATCCCGAGGGACGAAAGGTAGGTAACACCGGAAAAATCAAGTGCAACATTGGTTTTTGTATTGGCAAACAGGCTGGTGAGTTCCCATGCATGATTGCCGATGGCATTGGTGTCGAGTTTTCCCGAGACCGCGATGCGCAGAAGTTGCTTGTCGGATTGGAGGATTTCTATTTCCATAGAAAGGTTTTGATCAGGTTATTTTCTTGTTTTGATTCCCTTTTTTTCAAGGACATCCAATATGCTGGGAAGCATTTCGGTGGCTGCATGAATGCCTGCTTCATAGGCTTCAAGATTATTTTTTCCGCTCATATAGGGAATATCCTTCAGGTTCGGTGTAATGACAACATCAGCGTCTATCAGGGTCTTCTCTTTCAGTTTTTTTGCTACGATTACAAGGGACCGCAGCCCGACCTTCAGGAAATTATCGATGCCGATCAGACTGTCAATGTCGGCCATAATATCAACGGCAATAACCACTTTGGGATTATAGGTACGGGCCACATCAACGGGAATATTATCAAGAACCCCGCCATCGACAAGGGTCAGTCCATACATTTTGACCGGTTCAAAGATCATCGGGATAGCGCTCGAGGCATTGATCGTTGCTGCGACTGGTCCGGAAGATAATGGAACAGATACCCCGTTGATAAGGTCGGTGGTCATCGCCACGAATGGAATAGTTAGATCTTCAATATTTTCGGTGTTGCAATTTTTCCGAATGAATTTCTGATACTTCTTACCTGAGACAAAACCTACCTTGGACCTGAACAGTGAAAAATCAAAAATGTTGGAGGCCTTTGTTGTATTGACAAGGTGGAGCAGGGAATCAATATGAGGGTTGTCTGCATAGAGGCAACCGACCATACTGCCCACACTCGCTCCCACGATCAGATCAATCGGGATCCCGGCCTCTTCAAGGACCTTAAGGACTCCGACATGCGCCATGCCATGGAATGCTCCGCCACCAAGAACCAGTGCCAACTCCGGGCTCTTATCCAGTTTGCGGGCCGGAGGCATTACAGGTGGATTATCAATCACCATAAATTTTTCGGAACACGAAAATAGAAATAAAGATAGTACTACTGCAAGTATTTTTTTTATCATGGAGGATCACTGTTTCAACCCGATCAGCGGAAGGATATGTTCCAGCAACCGGTTTACTGATTCATCAATGGAAAGAAGATCGGTTCTTATCTCAATATCGGGTTTAAGCGGATTTTCAAAGGGAGAATCAATACCGGTGAAAAACCTGATCTCCCCCCGGCGGGCCTTTGAATAAAGGCCATTCACATCCCTGGTCTCACAAACATCAAAAGGGGCATTTACAAAGACTTCAATAAAGTTCTCCGGCCCGATGATCCGTTTTGCCATCTCCCTGATCTCTTCGGTAGGACTGATAAAACAGTTGATGGTAATGATCCCGCAATCAAGAAAAAGCTTCGAGATCTCAGCTATCCGGCGGATATTTTCATACCTGTCCTGTCCTGAAAATCCGAGGTTATTGTTTATCCCTGAACGGATGTTGTCTCCGTCGAGTATCTGGGTCAGAAAGCCTAATTCAAAAAGTTTTTCCTCCAGGTTTTTTGCCAGGGTAGTCTTCCCGGCCCCGGAGAGTCCGGTCAGCCAGATTACTTTGGATTTTTGGTTCAGCAGCTGCTCCTTGTCCCGGCGCTGAAGGATTTTGTGAAAAGAGGTGTGTAGTATATTTTGCCCGGTGATCATGTGAGTATGGATGGTATTTTGAATGGACAAAGATAATGATTGTCCTAATTGACTTCAATTTGTTTTTTGAGCCGGATATCTGAAGAGGAGGAGCCAACCTCCACGATGAATTTTCCGGGCCTGACTTCAAACCGGTTTTTTTAGGATCCCAGCGGCTAAACTCTTTCACCATTATCCTGAGTGTTACCGGTATCGTTTCTCCCTTCGGAAGAGAAAATCGCTTGAAACCTTTTACACGGTTATAGGCGCACATGACAGATTCCATACCGGCATCGACCAATGCCTTGAATGCAGGCAGGTAGGGCTCCCTGAAAATATTTATGTTCGGGGTCCAGAAACTCAGTCCTGTGTATTGCTGACGGTTTTCCTTCTTGACTACTTCACGGTGTTTGGCTCTTGCTTCGTCAGAAACTGCTGTTGCAACAAGGTACAGCAGGCTGTCGTCAAAGGTTGCGGCGAGGGCGATGGTCTGGGGGAATACAGTGGCTTTCCCTGCCCTGGCCACCCCTTGAAGTGTCTCGCTCCGCCAGTTGTAATCTTCTATCCCGCACCGCTCAATGGCCGGGCTGTTCTATAGCATGAGGGAGGTTTTTTCTGCCAGTGTCAGACGGGATATCAGGTCATCGATCCTTTGGTCATCACTGAGTGTAGGATCCAGGCAAGGAAATTGTGCTTTACCGGAAATCGAAAAGGTAAAATAAAGAATAACAAGGAGAAGAACCAGTCTATTCATATAGGAAAGGTTTAATACGACTATTAACTTTATTTCATGGATCCCTCAGTATATTTTTGCTTAAGGAGCCTGAGAATATCAGATCCGACTTTACTATACACCGCCTGCTTCCCTTTTCATTTTATAAACTTATATATTGTTTTATCAAAAGTAACATATTCATTCTATTAAAAAGCAAGTCACGCACTGGCGCCCTTCAATATGACTGATCCGCCCTTGGTCTGCTAATAAGTTAATCAAGTATTTTTAGATTCATCGGCTCGTTTTCGTATTTTTACTATTTAAAAATCAGTTAATATGAATGACCTTAATAAAACGAAGGAAGAACTTATAAATGAATTACAAATTTTACGGAAGGACCTTGAGGAATTAAAATCATTATCCGGAAAGGACATCACAGGCGGTAATACTTTAAAGAAAATTCCGGACGAAACGGAAGAAAGTTACCGGGTGATGTTTGAGGGAACCACAACTGGCATTTTAGCTATCGATATTGAAAGCCGCCGGTTTATCTATTCCAATCCGGCAATCTGCAAGTTATTCGGGTATACAGAGATTGAATTTCAAAGGCTTACGATAGAGAACTTAGTACCAAAGGAATCATTGGGCTTGGTTATGTCGGAATTTGAATCCCAGATACGCGGCGAGAAATCTGTATCTTTTTCCCAGTCTTGTCAGACAAAAGATGGCAAGATTATCTATGCTGACATTTCAGGTGTCGCCACCGTTATCAAAGGACGAAAATGCAACGTAGGCTTTTTTACCGATGTGACCGGACGGAGAAAAATGGAAGAGGAATTACAAAGACTATCTGTCCGGTATCAGGCTCTTCTGTCTGACATTCCTGACATTGTTGTGGAAGTGGACAAGAATAAAATTTTTTCCTGGACGAATCAGGCAGGATTTGATTTTTACGGAGAGGGTGTTATTGGAAGGGAAGCCGCATTTTACTTCGAGGGAGAACAGGAAACCTATGGAATTGTCGATCCGCTTTTTACCGGCAGCGAAGAGGTGATCAAAGTCAAAAGCTGGCAACAACGCAGGGATGGTGAAAAACGACTTCTTTCCTGGAGGTGCAAGGTGCTTAAAGACAGCGATGGATGTGTTATCGGTGCACTCTCAACTGCACGTGACATCACTGAAAGTAACCATGCGGAGAATGCGTTGAAGGAGAGCGAAGAAAAATTTAAGACATTGTTTGAAAACGCTGTTGACGGTATCACACTGCTAACCAGCTAGGGAACCATTTTGATGGTGAACGAATCATTTGCCAGAATGCACGGGTTTACAGTCGAAGAAATAATATTGAAAAACATCAAAGACTTTGAGACCCCAGAAACCAGTCAACTGACTCCCGGGCGGATGAAAAAGGTGCTTGCCGGTGAAACGTTGAATTTCGAAGTCGGTCATTTTTGCAAGAATGGTCAAACAATTCCCCTTGAGGTAACAACAAACCTTGTTAGCATTGATGGCCAGAATAGTATTCTTGGTTTTCACCGTGACATCGCGGATCGTAAGATGTATGAGGAAGAAATTAACCGCAAAAATAAAGAGCTTGAGCTGCTTAATGCTGAAAAGGACAAATTCTTCTCCGTCATCGCCCACGACATGCGCAGTCCTTTCACCGCTTTTCTTGGCTTTACAAAAATGATGGTCGAAGACTTGCATACATTGAGATTGGACCAAATTCAAAAGATCGCCCTGACTATGAGAAAATCCGCGGTTAATCTTTATCGTTTGCTCGAAAACTTATTGGAATGGTCACAGATGAAGAGAGGTATAACCACCTTTAAGCCTGGTTCGGTGTTGTTGAAGCCTTTGGTTATAGAATGCAAACAATCTTTTTTGGATCTGGCTCAGGATAAGAAAATCACCATCAAAATCGAAATCCAGGATGATTTGAAGGTTTTTGCCGATAAAAATATGCTGTCCTCTATTATTCGCAACTTAACTTCCAATGCTGCGAAATATTCTCTTAAGGGCGGGACTGTTTTCATTGGAGCAAAGAAAAACCCCGGCGGATTGGTTGAGATTTATGTCAAAGATACAGGAATTGGGATGAACCGGAAAATGATAGAAAACCTATTCCAGATCAATGTCAACACAAACCGCAAAGGTACTGAGAATGAACCAAGCACCGGGTTGGGACTGATTATCTGCAAGGATTTTACCGAAAAGCACGGAGGAAAGATATGGATGGAAAGTGAAGAGGGAAAGGGAAGTACTTTTCATTTTACAATGCCTTCCAAATAATAAACCCTTGTAAAATTCACTTTACAGTTGTAATCCTTGAAAAATCTTTTCAGGTAGCAGGAACCTATTTGATTTGCAGAATGCAATAGGCATAGTGATCATCGGACATGACAAACTCCAGAGGAGTTACGGTTTTACCCTGTCCGTAATCCCAGTAGGCAGCCTCTTTCACCCACCTTTCAAACCCGACCGTATTGAGAATGTATAATTGCATTCCGGGTTTTGCCA
>JBAXRT010000158.1:0-5773 GCA_037131065.1 bacterium
AAGCGTCACATCACCAAGGTCCGACAACAGGTAACAGAATCCTTTCCGATCTTCAGCCAGAATCTCAGGCACCGGCAATCCTTCAGAACGAAAGTGCTTCGAAAAAGAGAGGAAAGCCTGGTTTTCCCGGTCATCCTCGTTGTATGCACCAACCACGGTCCCCTCGTTTCCGTATATCCTGAAATACTGACGGTAAGATCCCGTTCCAAAGAGAGGTTCTGTTCTTTGCGGGGTCTTCCCCGACCAATTCTGATAAAGCCCGTTAACTTTCTGGATGCTGGTCACTGAATAATGGATAATGGATAATTGATAATGGATAAACTATACAAATATCAAACTTTTTATTCACACCTCTCCAGCTTTACATGCGGCTCAAAATAAAGCAGGTACTTCTTCACATCCGTGAATCCCATCTCACGGAGTTGTTTCTCATAGATATCAAGCTGGATCCTGTATTTTTCATTTGTTTTACCGCTCTTATAATCTATTACTGTTGCCGTTTTCCCATCCAGGATGACCCTGTCGGGCCTGAGCAGATTCCCGTCGGGAAGCAGGATCTCGGCTTCCGAACGGATCTCTCTGCCTGGCTCAAAGAAGGGGCGGATCTCTGGATTTTCCATCAATTGTTTCACCATCTCCCGGATAGCCTCAACCATCTCCCTGCCAATCATTCCGCTGAGCTGCATCTCAGTTATGACCCTGTCGGTCTCAGTATAATCACTGATCTTCGAGAGTACCGTATGCAACAGGTTTCCCCATCTGCGATTGCGCTCAGGATCCTGCACATCCCACATTTCCGGGGCATGGGAACGGATGTAGATCTTATTCCTCCAGTCATCTGGAAAAACATCCGGCGTTTCACCTCCCGTCACTTCCGGTTCATCCTTCCTAGGCGGGAATGTTTCCCGCTTTCCGAACTCATAAACTTTCTTTTCCTCCGACCAGAGTTCCCTCTGCTTCAGAAAAGAGGCAAAAAAAGCCGGCAGGCTCCTCGGGCTATCATCCGACTTCGGTGGACTCTCCGTCAGGATAAATAAACCTGATTCCGGCCTGGTCATGGCTACATAGAGAAGATTCAACATGTCCAGCAATGACTTCTGCTCCTCCTCCTGCCTTAAAGTTGCAAACTGGGTCTCATCCATCTCCTTACTTATCGGAAGGATCGCTGCCGTCAATCCGGGAACCTCCCTGTTCACCAAATCAACCCACAGGTATCGCTTCGTGTTCTTCAGGCTCTCTGTGGCAAAGGGAAAGATCACAACAGGGAACTGGAGTCCTTTGGCCTTATGAATGGTCATGATCTTTACGGCATCCATCCCCTCAGGAATGATCACCGACAGTTTTTCTTTTTGCTTTTCCCACCATTTCAGGAATTCTGAAGCTCCGGCAGGGTGTTTCAGCGCGTATTTAAGAACATTCTCAAGGAAAAATTCAAGATAGGGATCACTAACCCTGTTTAGCGAAAAGAGACGGATCAGCTCCTCGCAGAGGTCATAAAGCGGCAAGGCCCGGAGATACTCCGTCCGAAGATTGATGCCGTTCTCTGATAAGATCTTTAAGAAATTTTTACCCGTCTTGTCAGCCGAACCTGCCAGGGTCATCAGTGAATGAAATCCTGTCTCACCCAGCCTGCCATTCCGAAAGAGCCAGGTCAGTATCTCAGCTGTAAGCACATTGCTCCCGGGCTCAAACAGAAATGTAATCAATGCCACAAGGAACCTCACTTTCATGGAATGGACGAGTAACAGGGACTCGGAGGAGATCACCGGAACTCCCTGACCCGCAAGGTAACGGGCAATCTCACTTGCGTTCCGGTTGGACCGGCAGAGAATTGCAAGATCACTTAACGAGAATCCGTCTGCATTACATGAAGAGATGATCTCATAGACCTTCTTTAAGTTGACCTCCCGTATGGTCTCTTCTCCATCCGGCCGTTCCAGGAATTCGATCCGTATATAGCCCTCACCCTTCGCCGGATCCGGCTCCTGGTCCAGTTTATCGTATACACGGGCCCTGACGGGATCAAGAAGTGGTGAAAGATGCTCAAAAAAAGCATTGTTGAAGTCCACCAGGTGTCTGCCTGACCGGTAATTTCTGTCGAGACGCCTCTCCTCATAATGAGTTTTGAAAACTTGCTCACGCTGTCTGACCACCGGATTTTCTTTACTGAACGGAAGGTCAGGCAGGTTGGCAAATTGCTCTACATCGCCATTACGCCAGCGGTAGATTGCCTGCTTGCCATCACCGACAACAAGGTTAAAATATCCGGCCGACAGGGCATTTTCAATCAGCGGAACAAAGTTCTGCCACTGAAGGGTAGAGGTATCCTGGAATTCATCGATCAGCAGGTGATGGTACTTCTCACCCACCCGCTCATAGATAAAGGGAACCGGCTCACCCAGTACGATCCTTGCAATCCGGGCATTGAACTCTGAGATGTGGATCAGGTTATTCTGTTTCTTAAACTCATCCAGGATCTTCCCGATCTCGTTAAGGACAGTCAGCGGATATATAGATCTTGTAAGCAGTTTCAGAAGGATATACTGTGGATAATCATCATCCAGCATCTTCTCAATTCTGTGATAGGCCTCTTCAAGGGTCTGGCTGACGGCAGAGATTCTATCCTTTTCACCAGCTGTGGCTTTTCCACTGTGCCATTTTCCCTCTGAAATGGTCTTTACGACAAAGGAATTTGGCCTGATCTTATCGAACCTTCCTGAAGCGAGCCGTTCGAAATATTTTCCGATCCCTTTGTCTCCATTTGCAAAGGCACCATTCGGTATTTCATGGTGCCGGATCGTGCTGTTTGCCGCCCATGCAATCTCCCTGAGCTGTTTTTCAAAGGACTGGACCCGCGCAAACACAGACCTGGCAATTCTTGAAAAATTCTCAAGACTAAGATTTCTCAGCTTTGGCAAATGCTCCAACGCCTGCTCATCCATGAGGTTCCGGGCAAAGTCGGTCAGTACTTTCCCGATGTCCCAGTCACGGTCTTCCTCCATGCGGCTTTCAACAAAATGCTGCAGAAGAGCAGTAAGGCCGGGGTCATCTCCGATGCGGTCGAGAAGCAGGTCTACAGCGGTATTGAGCAAGTCATCGGTATCGAGTTCCACCGTAAAGTTTACAGGAAGTCCGAAATCATGGGCAAAGGTCCTGATTATCCTGTGTGAGAAACTGTCGATGGTCCCGATGGCAAAATCGGCATAATGGTGCAATATTTTTTTCAGGACCAGGGTTGACCGCCGGATGATCTCGTTTTCACCGAGCGTTGTCTCCTCCTCAAGGATACGCAGCAAATCGGCCGTTTTCCTGTCTTCAGGATTCTTATCGAATTCCGACAGTTTTTTAAGGTTCCCGAGAACCCGCTCCTTCATCTCATTCGCTGCCTTATTGGTAAAGGTGATGGCAAGGATATGACGAAAATCATCCGGCTCCCTGAGAATGATCTTCAGGTACTCCTTCACCAGGATAAAGGTCTTCCCGGAGCCGGCAGAAGAACGGTAAACAGTGAATGTCACTTTTTAACAAACTTCCCTGCAAAAGTCAGGTTGCCTTCAACAACCTTCAACATGTACATACCCGGTGCCAGTCCAGAAACATCCACTGTGCAAAGGTTATTAATGCCGGGAATAAGCCTGGTAGTTTTTAACGTATTTCCCTGGAGGGTAAGAATAGTCAGATCGGCCTCCCTGACACTTTCCGGCAGCTGGAATGAAACAAATTTCTCTGCCGGGTTCGGGTGTACGAGCAGTCGTTCCACGGTTCTCTCATCCATCCCGGGATTTATAGCTGTAACTGTCTTGCTGGATGAAACGATGTTAAAAGCGGCATCGATACAAATGGCGATGAAAGTCACGGTTGAGTCGATCGTGACCGTTATCACCTTTCCGGTATCCATCACATTCCAGATGACCTGGTATGGCGGTGTCCCTCCCTTGATCCTCGCTTTGATGTCCATCGTCGTTCCCTTTGCCACCGAGGTATCGGGACCGAGGTTCATCGAAAGTGGTACGACTGGCATCCGCGGGATATCGCGATAAGTGGCTGAAATGATCGGGCCCTCTTCCGTTATGGTCAACAATGGGATCCCCTCGGTTTTTCCCATCCATTT
Organism: bacterium; assembly: GCA_037131065.1. Lineage (GTDB taxonomy): Bacteria > Bacteroidota > Bacteroidia > Bacteroidales > FEN-979 > JBAXRT01. The sequence continues at coordinate 4,112 of JBAXRT010000158.1, forward strand.
ATATTCCATGATCTCACGGTTGATCCCGATTCCGACACCCAGGGAATCGATAAATATGCTGTCGAACTGAAGGATCCTTGACTTTACCCTGAGTGTCTGAAACGATCCGTAAGGGGTGATCAGGGTACCCCACCCGTCGACTGTATTTGTACGGGTACGCTGACTGCCGTAATAAGCAATGGAAGGAATGTTGAAAACGATGGATGACTCTGATGTCCAGGCATCGTTGTAAGTGAATGGAAGGCTGTAGTATTTGTCGGGTTTGTCATATTTCAGCGGAAGCGGTATCCCCTGCACGGTAACGGCAAATCCAAGGTCGTTGAACGCACTCGGAGTTTTGTTGTAAAAGTTGAAGGCATTGGTCATAGGAATTCCGGGGATCAGACCACTTGTGCGCGGAGAGGCAAGATTTGTCTCAATGCCTGGGATAAAAAAGAACCAGTAAGCAGGGGGGGTTGCCGAAACTGCCACAAAAGAATCAATTTTCTGATTAACGGGCTGAAGCATTCCGAAATTCCAGGTTGTATCCGCACCGGTCTTTTCGAAACCGTCGGGAATGTTAAGGGCCACACTTGCCCTAAGGGTATCGCCTTCTGCGGGCATGTCGTTGACATCGACAATGATCTGGGAAAAACCACTGATCGATGCAATTAGACAAATCATGCTTAAGTATAGAATCTTTTTCATATGGTTATGTTTAAAGTTTTTCCTTTTCTTTCTCTCTTTTCTTTTTGGATGTAAAAAGATCTCTGAAATTCGAGAAATCCCTCTGGTATGTAACACCAACTCCCTGTGTATATGGTGAGTTATTGTTGAGAATGGTCAGCGTATTGGTCCGGTTATAAGCATGCACACGCCACCTCCGGTTTTTTGTCAGGATGTATTCAATGTTGATATCACCGACAATTGTTGCTGATTGGCTGAATGAGGCGCTGTTGTATGAATTCATTCCGAATGTGCCGTCAATCAGCAGACGGTCGTTGAAAAGCTGTGTAGAAACTGCCACATCAAATTCCTGCTGTGTTGAGGATGATGGAGGCCGGTAGTTCACCCCTATGTTCACTTTTTGAGTGATCTGCGAAAGCCAGCTGTTGATCTGGTTGGTCACAAGGGCTACAGAGGTGGTACCCACGTCGACCGATCCTGCAGATGCAACAACAGGTTTGAACTGGTTCATCACCATCAGGTAGATGGTCTGCTCAGCCACAACCGTTGGATTATTTGTGTCAATAGCGCTGAATACGAGACTCTTGATCGACTCTTCCACGTTCGGAAGTGCGATTCCGAACGACATGTCAGGGTTCATCAGTTTACCCCCAAGCCTGATGATACACTCAACGGGGATCCTGATCCCCTCCTCTTCAGGAATAACCGTGAGGCCTTTAAGAGGAGCCCGGGTCTTATATACGGCACTTACCGATATGTTGGCATCAGTCGGATCTCCTGTCCAGTAAATACGGCTTCCCTCCTTGATCGACATGGGCAGGCGAAGCAGGTTCTTGATCTGGAAAAGGAAGGATCCTTTTGTCAGAGTATAGGTTCCCGCCATATTGAAAGGTTTGGTCGGATCCATACCCATGAGGAGATTCCCATTCCCGGAAGCTCTCAGGTTCCCCATCTGGTCAGGAAGCGACACCTCCACTTCGGCATCCGGGTTGATGA
>JBAXRT010000159.1:0-5688 GCA_037131065.1 bacterium
AGGACTTATAGAGGTTCCGATGGGTATCACCATCCGAAGGATCGTCGAAGAGATCGGCGGTGGAATTGCCGGCGACAGGAAGTTCAAGGCGGTGCAGATCGGTGGCCCGTCGGGAGGTTGCCTGCCGGCTTCCCTGGCGGACCTGCCAGTCGATTTTGAGGCGCTGACCGGCGCAGGAGCCATGATGGGTTCGGGAGGACTGATCGTACTGGATGAGACAGACTGCATGGTTGACCTGGCCTATTACTTCCTCTCTTTTACACAGAACCAGTCGTGCGGAAGGTGTACCTTCTGCCGGATCGGAACAAGGAGAATGCTGGAGTTGCTGGATAAGATCCGGACAGGAAAGGGTGTGGAAGAAGACCTAGGCCACCTGGAGCAGATGGCGAAGAACATCCAGCGGGGAAGTCTTTGCGGGCTTGGCAAAACAGCTCCGAACCCGGTCCTGACAACCCTGAAATATTTCCGGGAAGAGTACGAAAAGCATATCCACGGCCATTGTCCCTCTGGCCGGTGTATTCCCCTGATCACCTATCGCATCGACGACTCCTGTATCGGCTGCACCAAATGCGCCCAGTCGTGTCCCACCGATGCCATTGCATTCAAACCATATGAAGTACATGATATTGTTCAGGAGGATTGTATAAAATGTGATATCTGCCGGCAGGTTTGCCCGGTAGATGCAGTAAAGATCAGGTAGCGATGTGGATAACGATCGATGACATACAGGTACAGGTGGAGGAGGGAATGACCGTTATGCAGGCGGCCGCGAAGCTGGGGATCCCGATACCTTCGATGTGTCACCATGAGGGATATGACAACCACCCTTCCTGCATGGTCTGTATGGTGAAGGAGCTTTCAACCGGCAAGTTCATCCCATCCTGCGCGTACCCGGTTGCCGATGGAATGAACATCGCAACCTATACTGCCGAAATACGTGAGATCCGGAGGGAGGCGCTGGAACTGCTCCTGAGCGATCATGTCGGGGATTGTGAAGCGCCGTGCCGGTTGTCCTGTCCTGCCTTTATGAATATTCCGCTGATGAACCGGCTCATTGCAGAGGGAAAATTTTCCGAAGGCTTGTCAGTAGTGAGGGAGGAGATCGCGATCCCGATGATCCTGGGAACCATCTGCCCGGCTCCCTGTGAAAAAGCCTGCCGCAGGAAGCCCATCGATGGAGCAGTTTCAATCTGCCTGCTGAAAAGGTTTACCGCCCAGGATCCGGGACGGAGAAGAATTGACCCTGCACTGGTTGTAAAAAATAGCGGCAGGAGGGTGGCGGTCATCGGAACAGGGCCTGCGGGCCTTTCAGCCGCCTTTTACCTTCTGAAGCTCGGACACGGGTGTGTTCTCTATGAAAAACGCGACCAGGCTGGCGGGACCCTCAGGTATGACATCCCGGAAGAAAAGCTGCCACGCTACTACCTGGATACCGATATTGACACCATTCGCGAGTTGGGGGTGGAGTTCAGGATGAATGAGGCAATTGATAAGGAGATTTTTGAGAATGTCATCCTCAGGGAATTTGATGCAGTGATCCTGGCAACGGGCAGTGCGGGGGTTAACACCATAGAGCCCTGCACCCTGGAACCTGACGGATCGGGTCTCCTTGTCAACAGGAAAACCTTTGTCCCAAGCCGGCCCGGTGTTTCTGGGTGGGGCAGGATAGCGAAGGAAGAGAAAATGGCTGTGAGATCAGCCGCCCAGGGAAAAGTCGCAGCAATGGAAGTTGACATTTATTTGAAAACCCATCAGCCCAGAAGGATCCGGTACAAGTTCCACTCGGCCATCAGCCATCTTTTCAAGGAGGAAAACGAAGAATATCTGAAGGAGAGCATCCTGGCAGACAGGACAGAACCTGCGGGTGGCTTCATGGCAGGATTTACCTTGGAGGAGGCCATAAGTGAGGCTAAACGATGCCTTCACTGCGATTGCCGTAAACCCGTTACCTGTAAGCTGAGGCAGTTGTCCGACGAATACCATGCCAACCGGAAACGCTATATTGGTCCCGAGAGAAAGATCCTGACGAAGAACATACAGCATGATCTTGTGGTCTATGAGCCGGAGAAGTGCATCAAATGCACCCTTTGCGTCGAGATCACCAAAAAGGAGGGTGAAAGAATCGGCCTGGCGCATGTCGGGCGCGGTTTTGATGTCCACATCGGGATCCCCTTCCGTGAGTCGATGAAAGATGCATTGATTAAAACTGCAGAAAAGTGTGTGGAGGCTTGTCCCACAGGGGCGCTGGCATTTAAGGTTGAGTGACCTCACCCCCCGGCCCCCTCCCCTTGAGGGGAGGGGGTGCAGGGGGTGAGGTGAAAAAAATAATTATGAAATATCTGACCTTCCTTTTTATTGGATTATTCCTGGCAGCCAATGCCCAGAAAAAGAGTGCTGACTGCTGGCCCTCTTTCCGGGGCGACCCGCAGTTGACCGGAAAGTCGGACGCCGTGGTTTCACCACCCCTGAAACTGCTCTGGAGCTTCAAGACCGGGGATGCCATTAAATCTTCCCCGGTCACCTGTAATGGTAATATTTATGTTGGGTCCGGTGATGGATTTCTTTATGCTGTGACTGCTGACGGTCAGCTGAAGTGGAAGTTCAATGCGGGAAGCGCCATCGAAGCAGCACCTCTCCTGCTGAACAATGTCGTATATGCAGGCTCCCTGGAGGGAGTGCTTTTTGCGGTCGATGCCCGGAGCGGGGAACTGAAATGGAAATATACCACCGACGGACAGATCTCCGGTTCCGCCAACTGGACCTATGACGCAGTGAAGAAACAGATACTCATTCTCACCGGAAGCTACGATTACAGCCTCCATGCCGTAGATGCTTCAACAGGCAAGGCGGCCTGGCAATATGAGTCGGGGAATTATATCAACGGTTCTCCTGCACTTTTCGGACATACGGCCATTTTCGGGGGGTGCGACGGTTTTCTTCATTTGGTCAATACCGGCGATGGTGTTGCAGCCGACAAGATCGACATGGGGACTTACATCCCTGCCTCCGGAGCCATCCTGGGTGATAAAGCCTTTTTTGGCAATTACGACGGAATATTCTACTGTGTTGACCTACGGCAGAAAAAGATCTTCTGGAAGACCGAAGGCGGAGGCCCCTTCCTCTCCTCACCGGCTGTGGTAAACGGAAGAGTGGTGAGCGGATCACAGAACCGATATCTCTATTGCTTCGAAACAGGCAACGGGAAGTTACTCTGGAAAGTGAAGACCCTGGGCAAGGTAGACGCTTCACCGGTGATAACCGGAAAATATGTAGTCGTTGCTTCAGGTGACGGCTGGATCCGTTTTCTTGATCTCAATACAGGAGAAGAAAAATGGTCGTACGAGATCGGAAGCCCGGTTTACAGCACCCCGGCCGTTGTGGATAAAAGAATTTACGTTGGTGCTGATGATGGAAAGATTTATGCCTTCGGGCCAAAATAAGTTCGATGAAGATTGTAAATATTGTACCGGGTTTTGGCGGGACTTTTTACTGCGGTAATTGTCTCAGGGATTCCGCCTTTGTGAGCTCACTCAGGCAGGCAGGCCACCAGGCCGTCATCGTGCCCGTTTACCTGCCGCTGGCCATGAACGGGAAGCCGGCGGAAGATGAGCCACCCGTGTTCTACGGCGCCGTGAACATTTACCTGAAACAGCAGTTTCCCTTCCTGAGGGGGATGCCTCACTGGATGGAAAATATCTTCAACTCTGCAGCCCTGATGAAGTTTGCAGCAAAAAAGGCCGGATCAACGAGGGCCAGCGGACTTGAAGAGCTGACCGAATCGATGCTGATGGGTGAGAAGGGCTTTCAGAGCGGAGAGTTGCAGGAGCTTGTTACTTACCTGAAAAATCATGAAAAGCCTGATGTGGTCCATTTCTCCAACGCCCTGCTGCTGGGTATGGCAAAGCAGATCAGGGAAGAGGTGAATGTGCCGGTCGTATGTTCGCTGCAGGATGAAGATATGTGGGTGGATGTGATGCGCTATGGCTACCGTGAAAGGATATGGAAACTTCTTTCGGAGAAGGCCGCCGATGTGGATGCATTCATAGCCGTGAGTGATTTTTATTCCCGGGTGATGAAGGAGAAGATGGCGATTTCTGAAGATAAGCTTCACGTGGTTCCCATCGGGATCAGCCCCGATCTATATACTTATCATCGTCCTGCCGCAGATCCTCCTGCCATCGGATTTTTATCGAGGTTGTACGAAGAGAATGGCCTGGGCCTGCTGGTGGATGCTTTTATCCGACTTAAATCGGATAAACGGTTTGAAAATGTCAGGTTGCACCTGTCGGGAGGAATGACAGGGGATGATAAGAAGTTTTTCATAGCTCAGATGAAAAAGCTTCAGAAAAAGAATCTTGCCGGTGATGTAAAAGTATTTCCCGATTTCACCATGACCGGGTTAAAACAATTTTTCAGTTCGGTAACCCTCATAAGTGTGCCGGTTCTGAAAGGTGAGGCCTTCGGACTTTACCAGCTGGAGTCCATGGCTTCTGGCATTCCCATGGTACAACCCGACCTGGGCGCTTTTCCTGAGATCATCAGCGCAACCGGCGGAGGAATGATCTACGGACCGAACAATTCAGAGACACTTTCTGCTGCACTTGCAAATCTCCTTTCCGACAGAGTCACACTGGAGCGAATGAGCCATTCCGGTCATGAGGCGGTCAGGGAGAAATTTGATTGCAGCCGGCTGACCAAGAAGATGGTTGATGTTTATCAGCAAATCCAACGGAAACGATGATCGCGACTATAAAAAATGTTTCAAAGTATTATGAGCAGCCCGGTGGCACAAGCGTTACCAGGGTGCTGGATGATATAAGCCTTGAGATCCCCGAGTGCTCCTGCATTGCGGTGGCAGGGCCATCCGGATCGGGAAAGAGTACACTTTTACATATCCTGGGAACCCTGGACAAGCCAACCTCCGGAGAGGTCATCATCGACGGCAGGGATGTTTCAAAGATGGCTGATGAGGAACTGGCGCCGCTCAGGAACACTTTCATCGGATTTGTTTTCCAGATGCATCATCTTCTCCCTCAGCTGACACTGATGGAGAACGTGCTGCTTCCGTTATTACCGTTGAACAGGAAGGGTGACCACAAAGCTGCCATGGCCCATGCCGAGTCGCTGATCCACAGGGTTGGCCTGAAGGATCACATCCGCCACAGACCATCCCAGCTTTCGCTTGGGGAGCGACAGCGTGCCGCTGTTGTCCGGGCGCTTATCAATCGTCCCAGGCTTCTCCTTGCCGATGAACCGACCGGATCCCTCGACGCCGGGAATGCCAGCCTGCTTGGCTCACTTCTCTTTGAACTGAACAGGGAACATAAAACGGCCATGGTCATTGTGACCCATTCCGCTGAAATTGCCGGCATGATGGATTCGGTTTACCATCTTGGGTCCGGGAAATTACATCCCGGCAAAAGCATATGAACAAAAAGCGATTCATATTCCGTAGCCTGTGGCATTATCGCAGGCCTTACCTGGCGATCCTCCTCGGTGTGGCGGTGAGTACGGCCATCATTACGGGCGCCCTGGTACTCGGCGATTCTGTCCGCTGCAGCCTGCTGGATGCCACCGGTCACAGGCTCGGGAAGATCAGGTACGCCATCCAGCCCGGGCACAGGCTTTTCAGTCAGGCGCTGGCGGATGAGATGACGGTTGCCGCCGGCGTACCTGCTGTTCCTGTAC
>JBAXRT010000160.1:0-5626 GCA_037131065.1 bacterium
AGATCGCCCTGTTGGGAAAGAATTCAGCCTCCTGGGGAATTTTCTACATCGCCAACGTCACCTACGGCGCGGTGATCATACCGATCCTCCTCTATTTCAAGCCGGCCGATGTCCATTTCATCACCGACCACTCCGACTAGGTTGTTCTTTTCGTTGAGAACTTTCTCTTTAAAGATCTCGACCCGAAGGCCATGCCGAAACTGAAACTGATCCTGAAGATCCCTGAACTCTCCGTCCTCTTTCACCGCGACGAGACCCTCCCCGCAAAGCTGGAGGGGGAATCACGGAAACACGCTGAGAATGTTCAGAAAGGGATCCTCCCCGAAATGATCGTATTCCCTGCCATGGGCGGCGAAGAGATCGGGGTGATCAGCTATACTTCCGGCACGACTGGCTTCTCAAAAGGGGTCGTCATCCAGCACAAGAGTCTCTTGGGCAACATCCTCTACGCCCACCGAAACATGCCACTCAACCCCAAGGACAAGATCCTCTCCTTCCTCCCCCTCGCCCATACTTACGGCTGTGCCTTCGAATTTCTCTTCCCCTTCACCCTGGGGTGCGACATCACCTTCCTCACCAAAACCCCCTCTCCGAAGATCATTATGCAGGCCTTCCAGGAGATCCGCCCCGAACTGATCCTCTCGGTCCCCCTTGTGATTGAAAAGATCTACAAATCCCAGCTCATCCCCGTGCTACGTAAACCCGTAATGAAGATGCTCGTCCGCACACCCCTGCTCAACCAGCTGATATATAAAAAGATCCGCGACAAGATGATCGCAGTTTTCGGGGGGAACTTCAGGGAGCTGGTGATCGGTGGCGCCCCTTTTAACACCGAAGCCGAGCGCTTCTTCCGCAAGATGCATTTTCCCTTCACAGTAGGATACGGTATGACAGAGTGCGGACCACTGATCTCCTATGCATCCTGGAAGACTACTGTGCTCGGAGCCTCCGGACGGATCGTGGATGAGCTCGAGGTAAAGATCGACTCCGAAAATCCTTCAGGCACTGCCGGTGAGATCATGGTGCGCGGGAACCATGTCATGATGGGTTATTACAAGAATGAAGAGGCCACGCGGGCCGTCCTCGAACCAGACGGATGGCTCCATACAGGCGATCTCGGCGTAATCGACCATGCCGGAAATATCCACATCCGGGGGCGTAGCAAGAGTATGATCCTGGGCCCCTCCGGGAAAAATATCTACCCCGAGGAGATCGAATCGATCCTGAACAACCGTTTCCTGGTGATGGAATCACTGGTGATCGAACGCGACGACCGGCTGATCGCACTCATTTACCCCGATGCTGATGCCATGGGAAAAGCCAGTGTTACAAAGGAACAACTCCCCGAACTTTTTAAACACTACATCCACGACCTTAATCATCGGCTTCCGAAATATATCCGGATCGCCGACTTCGAGATCTCCGCAGCTGAGTTCGAGAAGACCCCGAAACGAAGCATCAAAAGGTTTCTTTACAAATAAGACGAGTTGATCTGAAATGAAAAAGCCCTGCAAAACTGCGGGGCTTTTTCCGAATTGTCGGGGGGAGATCAACTCCCGACGAATCCCGGACAAAAAACGGTGAAAATCATCATGCAAAACAGAGGTTTCATCGAATTGTTTTTGTTAAAGGTCTGTTAACTGCTATTTTTGACTGAACAATGATCCTCAACCGGAAATCCTATGAAAAATAAAAGTACTATCGCATGAAAAAAATCTTAATATTAACCCTTCTGGCTTTAGCAGACACATCTTTCCAAGCCTTCTCCCAGAACCAGGTACTCCAATTCCGCGGGAATGATCGCACCGGAATATTCCCCGAATCGAACCTGCTCAAAAGCTGGCCTGCAGCCGGTCCAACCCTCCTCTGGGAGTGTTCTGCCCTTGGTAACGGATATGGCTCCCCGGTTATCACTTCCACCAACATCTATGTGAATGGTGAGATCGATACCGTTGGTTACCTCTTTGCCCTCGACCTCTCGGGGAAATTCCTCTGGAAAGCGCCGATCGGCAAGGAGTGGATCCTGAACTACCCCGGCACCCGCTCTACCCCCACCGTGGTGGGCGACCTGCTCTATGTGACCACCGGCTGGGGAACCGTCGCATGCATGGAGGCAAAGAGCGGTAAAAAGATTTGGTCTGTCGATATGATCAGGGATTTCTTCGGCCCGATCAACCGCTTTGGATTTTCGGAATCGCTGCTGGTTGAGGGAAACGACGTATTCTGCTCTCCCGGCGGAAAGGACTCCAACGTGGTGGCCCTCGACCGCTTCACCGGCAAGATCCGGTGGATATGCAAGGGACTCGGGGAGATGACATCCTACTGCTCTCCACTGCTCATCAAACTACCGGACAGAAACATCCTTGTTACATTCTCAAAGGCCGCCCTCCTCGGGATCGATACAAGGGATGGCACGCTGCTTTGGTCGCATAAGCAGGAGGGCAACGGGGATGTCCACATCAACACCCCTCTTTATGAGAACGGAAATATCTATTATATCACAGGCGACGGCAACGGCTCGGTCAGACTTCAACTCTCGCCCGACGGAAGTGCCATCACCGAAGTTTGGAAAAATCCAAACTGCGACAACACCATGGGCGGCTTCATCAAGCTCGGCCACTACCTCTATACCGCCAGCTACGGGAAACGCTTCTGGTATGTTCAGGATACCGACGACGGGAAACTCACCGACTCGGTGAAATTCGACAAGGGGGCCACCAACTTTGCCGATGGAATGCTTTATCTTTACAATGAAAAGGGGCAGGTAGGGCTTTTCAAACCCGACGGACCGAAAATGTCAATGGTCAGTTCATTCAAGGAGAACCGCGGCACCAAGGCTCACTATGCCCACCCGGTGATCTGCAACGGGATTCTTTACATCCGTCACGGAAAATCGCTGATAGCTTATGATATAAAAATTAAGTAGAACCTCACCCCTGACCCCTCCCCTCAAGGGGAGGGGTCATTGATAATTGTTGACACTATGAAACGGACTTTTCTACTTTCAACAACGCTTCTCCTCAGCCTGTTTGCCTTCAGCCAGGAGCTGAAACTGGAGGAGATCCTCGACCGCTATTTCAAAGAAATCGGTATGAGCGCACTCCAGAAGACGAACACGATGATCCTTAGTGGTTCCATCGTGCAACAGGACCTGATGCCGGTAAAGGTTGTGAAGATGCGGCCGGACAAGTACCGGATGGATTTCTCGGTGGCCGACAACCCTGCCATCCAGGCCTACGACGGACAGAATGCCTGGTGGACCGCTCCCTGGACGGGGAACCCACGGCCACAGCCAATGCCCGAAGACCGGGCAAAAGACCTCAGGGTAAGGGCCGATTTCGACGGCATCCTTTTCAACTGGAAGGCCAAGGGGTGCCAGGCGGAACTGGCCGGGAAGGATACCGGGGAGGGAAAGATCGCCTGTAAGATCAAGTTGACCAGGGCTGACGGCGGCTTGGAATATTATTTCATCGATACAGAGAAGTTCCTCCTCGTGAAGAGGATCTATTACCGCAAAGTACGTGAACAGGAGGTGGCCATGGAGAACTATTACACAGATTACAGGAAAACAGACGGGGTGCTGCTTCCTTTCTCCGTCGAAACAAGGATGAACGGTCAAACCATCACAACCACCGAGTATGAGTCGATGGAGTTAGGAAAGCCCGTGGATGCATCACTATTCACGATGCCTCAGAAATAGTTCCCAGGGGGCTATCTCCACTTGCGTGAGGCGCTGTGGCCTCCGAAAAAGCCCCATCCTCCGCTCCCGATAAGGAAGCCGAAGGCGTACCATCCGCCATTGTTGTTCTGCGCGTAAAGCGTGAAGTTGTCCTTGAAGAGGCTGATCACAAAATTAATCGGAGCAATGATCCCGTGCCAGAGCCCGGCCCAGAATCCGTAGGGATCACCCTTGAGGCACTCTTTTACCGGTTCGGCGTTGGCACAGCCCGTCATCAGGGCAACGGACAGCACAAAAAAGAGCAGGATATAGATCCTGCCCGAATTGTTAAGTGATTTCATATAGATCAGGATTAAATGATTTCTGATCAAATGTATAATAATTATTATTCCCTTCGTCAGAAAGTATAATCAACCCCTATACCATCGATGGTGCCGCTCACGTGTCCGCCCGATCCGTTGGAATTGATGATGATGGTCAGTTGGATGTTCACGCTTCTGTTGAAGTTCGGGCCGTTGACCTTCACACCGCCGCCAATCTGCATCGAAGAGGCCGTGCCGAAAAGTCCGCCGGGCACGAGGGTAAATGTGCCGGTGAGTGAGATGTAAGGATCGCCGTTCATGACGTAGGTGCCGCCGTTTGATTTAAAGGCAAAGTCGTTGATGGTCTCGGTGAATGCCAGCTGTATGATGCCGCTAATCAGCGCGCCGGTCTGGTCGTTCAGGGTGATGCTGCCGGTCACACTGCCGGTCACATGAATATATCCGCCTTCGGGCCCAGCCACCTGTTTGTCGGCCTGGTAATTGACAGGGTAGGTTCCTTTCAGGGCCTGGCCCAGCGAATAAGCCGACATTCCGGCATTGAAGATCTGGGCCACAAGGTCCTGGTTGTTGAGGGTCGCATCTTCTCCATTGGTTGTTTTTTTCTTGCAACCCGGGGTTGTCATCATAGCGACAACCGTTAGCATAATGAGCAGTTTTTTCATGATCTTTTCGTCAGAGTTTATTGTGCTGACCCCGCACAGTTTATGGATGGGTGAAGGTTTCGATATAATAAACGCTTTTATTCACTTTTAATTTTGTACCAGCTCAGAAGAAGTCTGCAGTCGGCAGTCCTCAGTTGGCAGTCGGCAGTCAGATCCACTTCACCACTTCACCAACTCACCTCAGGGGCGCTATGATATTCTTCGCGATCGTCAGGTTTTGCGTCTTTGCGCGTTCGCGGCGAAAAAAGCTTCAGGAAGAGGTGCGACGCAGATGACAGGATCCTGCGCCCGTTTTTTCTTAGAAAATCTATACTCCAGAAAAGTGCGGCGATGAGGAGCAGTATGCCGCCGATGGATAAAAGGAAGAGAGCTCCGTCATAGGCAGCACCCGTGGCTGCAAAGGTTGCGGGGATGTTGATGAAAATCAACAATGAAAAAAGAAGAAGGAACTTTTTCATGGTTTGATTGGTTGGAGTATAACAAAGATAGTGATTCAAGATGCGGTAAGCAAGGACAAATGCAAAAGGGAAAAATCGTAAAAGAGTTGTGAAAAAAAATATGGAACTTAGCAGGACAGATAGATCAGATCGGAATGATCCGGATATCGATCAGGAATGGTCTTCCCATCTTCACGAAAATATGGTTAAGTTACCCTTATTAATCGACGATCTGGCCCTGATCCTATGCACGGCTGCCCTGGTCACCCTGATCTTTAAAAAATTAAAGCAACCGGTCGTTCTGGGGTACATCATCGCGGGCTTTTTTATCGGTCCCAATTTTTTACTGTTTCCCACAGTCGTTGAGCGCGAAAGCATCATGACATGGGCCGAGATCGGCGTTATCTTCCTGCTGTTCAGCCTGGGGCTCGAGTTCAGCTTTAAAAAACTGATGAAGGTCGGCGGTGTTGCCATCATCACGGCGATCACCGAGGTGCCGCTTACCATGCTGCTGGGTTACGGCGC
>JBAXRT010000161.1:0-5619 GCA_037131065.1 bacterium
ACTTGATTTTTTAGATCCGATGTTTAAACACCCGACCACTCTGCCTTCATGCTGGATCGGGATTACGGAGAGCCCATGAATCATTTCTTCCGAATGGGTCAAAACGCCTGTGCTTGCGAACTTTTCATAGGGACCGGACACCATATTCCCACTGAGAACCAGCTGAAACTGATGGGTGTCTTTGTCATAGCGGGAGCAATTCCGTATAAATTCTTCCGAGAGGCCGGAGTGAACGACAAGCTTCAATTCCATTTTTTGATCATCCAGCAGGTATATCCCTCCGCCATCGACCAATTCAAGTTTCAGCGCAGCCTCCAGCCCAAGGGCAAGGGCTTGTTCCAGGTCTAAAGAAGCGCTCAGTCCGATTGCCAGGTCTCGCTGGATGACGATGAATTGTTCAACCACTTTCCTTTGCGTAATATCCTCAAAGATGTAAAGTCTGCCATAATACTGGTCATCTGTGTCGCGTATCTGTGTCGAGAACCGGTGAATGAACCTGCCATCCAGGAAGGGGATCACATCTTCCAGCACAACCTGGTTCTCTTCAAATTGCAGTGGTTTGCATGATGCCGCGAATGCTTCAATGTCCTTAAGTACCGGGAGACAATGCGGAATTATGTCATTATTTTTAAGTTTCCTCTTCTTCATCTGCTCCTCAAGATGATTGATACCCCAGATTTCGCAGAACTGGTGATTAAAATAGAGGATGTCATCATTGCGGTTATCAACCACGAAAAAGGCAAGAGGAGAGGAGGTAGTCATCATCCTGAGCAACGATTCATTCCAGCGAAGTGCCCTTTCTGCATTTTTTCTGTCAGTAATATCCCTGATAATCGCCAGGGCCTCATTGTCGGAAATGGATATTATTCTGCTCTCATAATAGCGTATCTCATCCCCGACTGGCAACTTATATTCATACGTAACCGTTTCCTTTGAAAGAAATCCTTCCTGCAGTGCTTTCATGGATGCTCCTGCAACTTCGGGTGGCAAGACATCATTTATCTTTTTTCCAAGGAAAATTTCAGGTGAAGTATATAGGACATCTCTTTTGCTGCTATGGACATCAAGGAAAGTACCCTCCCTGCTGATCCGGAACATAAGGTCTGGAACCGAATTCAGGATCGCCTTCTGAATGTTTGAAAGAGACTGGAGCTCCTTTGTTCGCTCTTCGACTCTTTGCTCGAGCCCCTCAGTGTATTGGGTTAACTGTCGGTGGAGTTCCCGTTTGTGCAGGTTCATCGAAATCTGGGCCCCGATATCTTCCGCAAGCTGGATGTTTTCACTGTTAAACAGGTCGGGACTGTCGGAGACCATGGCAAATACTCCGAACATTCTTTCCTCTGATAGAAAGGGTATTGCCAGGACATCGCTTAATCCCATGGAAACTGCCCACTTTTCCATATCACTGGAGGGGTTGTGTTTGTCGATATGCTTGACATACGTTTTGTCCCCATCGAATTTGGACAGGTTAAACATGCCCAGTGGAACCCTCTTTATTAAATTACTTTCAAATATTCCCCGGTCAACCTTTGATTCAACAATTGCCTCACCTTTTTCATGATCAAAAGAGAGGATATAAATTTTCTGACATGGGATCATTTTCAGGATAGCCTTCATGGCCATTTCATTCACTGCAACATCGTTCCAATCCATATTGTTGAGCGTATGATCGATTTGCCTGAGAATGGAAAGTCTCTCACTGGTCAGTTTCAGTTCTTCAAGGCTCTCTTTCAGTTTTGTGATCTCCTCAAAGGTCGTATAGACCTGGAACGGTTTATCCTCTCCCGGTCTGAATTCCGGCCGGGCACTGACATTGATCCATGAATATTTTCCTGCAACAGGATTGTAAATACCCATCAGTCCGCTGCTCTCCTTGCCGGTCTGCAGGGAAACAATAGCCGGGTGAGTCTCTCCAGGGTATGGGGATCCGTCTTCATGGATTACATGCCATTGAGGATCCATGGATGTCCTGCCGATCAGCTGATCAAAACTGACTCCAAGGATCCTCAATGCTGAAGGGTTGGCTGAAATGATCTTGCCGTTGCCATCCTGGTAAACAACGCCCTGGATCATCGTTTCAAACAGGGTCCGATACTTGTGTTCGCTGAGGCTGATCTGTTCTTCGGCAAATTTGCGGGCAGTGATATCCTGGACCTGGGAGATGAAAAAGCGCGGAGAGCGGTCATCGTTTCTAACGATAGATGATGAAAGAACTGCCCACACGATATTGCCCGATTTGTGAAAATATCTTTTTTCCACTTCAAATGTTTCGATTTCACCTCTCTGCACTTGTTTCAGATAATCAACATTGTTGCTGACGTCATCAGGATGCGTGATCTCCATAAATGTCTTGTTGATCAACTCTTCATGGGTATAGCCCAGTATCCTGCAGAGTGACTGGTTTACCCTTAAAAACTTACCCTGGACCGAAACCAGTGCGATACCATTGGTGGCATACTCAAAGGCATTCTGAAATTTCGCCTCACTCTCTGTGAGGGCCTCTTCGGCTTTCTTTCTTTCGGTTATGTCCATCGCCATGGCGAAACAGTCCAGCCCGTCATCAGAGATGATTCCTTCGAGACGGATTACCATGTATACCTGTTCATCACCTTTCAGTATGATTTCGCAATCGGCTTTCCCTTTTATTTCAAAGATGTTCCGTAAAAAATTCTGAAATTCCACCAGTGATTGCTGTTCCACAAACCGGTTGAATTTCATCCCGATGAGTCCGGAACGTTCCATCCCGAGCAGTGTAGCAGCCCTCAGGTTCAGCCGGTGCATTGTGCTGTCGCGCCCCAGGGAAAAATAACCCGAGGGAGCAAAGTCATACAGGAATGAATAGTTTCCAAGGGACTCTTCAAGTTCCTCTCTCACTACGGTGAGCTCCCTGTACTGCGACTCGAGTTGCTTTTTATGAAATTCCAATTCAGCATAGTTCTTCTGAAGCTCACCTTCTGTCTGCCTTCTTGCCGAGATATCCCTGATAATGCTGATCATGGCCCTCTGCTCTTCCAGACGGTAAATGCTGGCATGGATCTCAACAGGAAAAATGGATCCATCCCTTTTGTTAAGGAGCGTTTCAAACATCAGCCCCTCCCCTGCCAGGAGCTTTTTACCTTTGTCCCTGAATTCCTCCTCATCATATTCCGAATCGATCTCCTTGAATGAAAGATGCAAGAGATCCTCCTTTTCATAGCCGAGCATGCTGCAGGCAACATTGTTGGCCTCGATGAAATGTCCCGAAGAGCCGTCTGCCCTCATGATGCAAACGAACAGCCCGTCGCTGACGGCATTCAACAGGTCGTAATATCTTACACGCTGAAGGGAACCCTCCCCGTGCAACTCCTTTGCCATCTTCAGAACCCGGAAGACCACCATCAGGGCCTTAACCTCTGGATTCCCGGTCTGGTCAGTGAGGGTGGCTTCAATCCATAACCAGGAATTATCCTTATGGATTAACCTTACGTGAACTGTTATCTCACTGCCCTGCTCCGCCCTTGTGACTTCAAATTGTCTTTTCAGAATGGGCTGGTCAAAGGAATGGACAAGCCAGTCAAGATCCTTTCCGATCAGTTCTGATGGCTCATAGCCCAGGAGGTAAGAGACGGAGGGCGTAACAGAAATGACCTCATGGTTCTCATCCAGTCCCAGGACCACCTCTGCATTTCTCTTTGCCCACCATTGGAGTTCCGGATTCTGTATGGTATTGGTCAGCATATTGATTCTCTGATTCTCCGTTTTCAGCGATTCAATCTCCCGCAGCAGATCTGATTTAATGTTTTTCATAACCAGTCATTTACCATATAGGATAAAGGTAATGATTATTCTACTGTAAATTTATGAAGTTCATGTTTTACAATTGTGTAAGGTTTCAAACGAAATCGATATCGGTTAATGAAGAATCATTCATGTAGTTCCGGGAACTACATTGAGTTTAATCATGCGAAATTACTGGGCATCCCGGTAATCATATTGATTTTCCAATGATATCCCGGAATTCAGGGGTTTCTGGTTTTTTACCTACAGGTTTTCAGATCATGTGAAAAAGCTGTAATATTACTTTCTCTAAGTGCCAATGTCATTCTTATTACGGTTGCTGTAATTGTCTCCTTACTGATGGAACGTAAAACCGGAAAAAAGACCCAAAATTCCAATGAACCCTGGAGGGACCAGGTGAACGACGGATTCCGGGAACTCTTTGAGTTTTCACCTGTCGGTCAGATAACGGTTAACAGTAAGGGGACCATCCTGGATCTCAATTCTTTCTTTGCAGGCATGCTTGGGACGGACCGTGACCAATTGATGGGACGGCAACTGGGGGAATTCATCGGTGAATCCACCAGGGAGAACCTAATGCGATCACTTGACACTGCCTTTTCCACACGTTCGGGGATCTCATTTGAAATCACCTTGTCGGGAGGGGCGGATCTTCGGGTCGATTGCCTCGTCCCAGGAAAAGGCACGGATTGTCTGATGATCATCACCGACATCACCCACCGGAGGCAGAACGAGGAAAAATTTACAGGGCTGATGCAAAAACTCCGGGATCTTTCCGCCCATATCGAATCCGGCATGGAGAAAGAGAGAAAACGCATCGCACGTGAGATCCACGACGGGCTGGGCTCATCCCTGTCGGGCCTGAAAATGGAATTATCCATTCTGCGCCGCTCCCTTCAGCATGACCCGGTGGTTGACAAACGGATCATTTCCATGTCGCAGCTGATCGACAGCATGGTGGACCTTGTACGCAAACTTGCCACAGAACTCCGCCCCGAAGTACTTGACGAACTCGGCCTGATCGCCACCCTGCGCTGGTTCGCCCGCGATTTCCAGGTAAGGACAGGAATTGAAACCGGAGTCAACGTCTTCCCAAAAGATTTTACCCTTGAACCCATTCTTTCGACGACCATTTTCAGAATCTTCCAGGAGATCATGACCAACATCTCAAGACATGCCAAGGCCAGCCGGGTCACTGTCTTCCTTAGAAAACAGAATCACCAGCTTCAGATGCGTGTGAGGGACGACGGGATCGGAATCCGGGAAGAGGAGATCAACAGCAAGCGATCCTTCGGTATTATCGGGATCCAGGAGAGGGTTAAGCTTCAGAAAGGCCACGTGAGGATCACCGGCATACCGGGAAAAGGAACCACAATCTTTATTGAGATTCCCATCACAACAGGATAGTAAACAGAGAACACAAAGTATCATGCCCAACATTCTGATTATCGACGACCATGCCATTGTCCGGGAAGGTTTGAATACCATCCTGAGGCATGAGGAACATTTTACGGTTGCAGGAATGGCAAAGAACAGCGCCGAAGCCCTCAAGATTGTCACAGCAAAAAAGATCGATGTGGCCATCGTCGATATCTCCCTTCCGGGACGCAATGGTCTCGACCTTGCCAAGGAGATGAAAAAGTTGCAGCCTGGCATGAAGATCATCATGCTGAGTATTTACCCGGAAGACCGGTTCGCCATCAGGGCCTTCAAAGCCGGTGCCTCCGGTTATCTGACAAAGGAGATGGCACCTGAAATGATCGTGGAAGCGATCCGGAAGGTGAGTTCCGGAGGAAAGTACATCACTCCTGCCATTGCTGAAAAACTGGCTGATGAACTGAA
>JBAXRT010000162.1:0-5568 GCA_037131065.1 bacterium
TGGCCGAGAGACACATCGGGCAGGGTTCGCAGGTTGAATAGAGGATGGCGCCGGAAAGATCGAAAGTTCCGATGTTGCGGCAGGCTTCGCGGATGGCAGTGACCTCAGCATGAGCCGTCGGGTCCAGTTGCGAGGTCACCCGGTTACTGCCTTTGCCGATGATCTTCCCATCCTTTACGACCACGGCGCCGAAAGGGCCCCCGATGTTGTTCCTTACAGAGGAAAATGCCTCGTCGAAAGCAACATTCAGATAGTACTCGTGGGTTTCCGTCATCTTCTGAACCATTAAGCAAGACAAATTTAGCAGAAAACATTATTGATCTGGCATTACAAAGTTTAATCTCTTAATTTTGACTCACCAAATTCTACAACACAAATCAAGGCTTGTCTGATAAATTCTCACCGGTCCCGCTCCCAAAACTTCTCACTCTCGCCCTTGAAGGGATAAGGAAAAAGCAGTTCCAGTGGATCCCGGGCACGCTTTTCTTCATTCCAAGGAAGGATGACCCTTTCAGGATCAGGAGGTACGGTAAGGTACTTGAGACGCCTATCGGAGTGGCTGCCGGTCCCCACACCCAGCTTGCTCTGAATATCATAACCTCCTGGCTTTGCGGCGCAAGGTATATCGAACTGAAGACCGTCCAGGTGCTGGATGAACTTGAGGTGACCAAGCCCTGCATCGACATGCACGATGAGGGATACAACTGTGAATGGTCGCAGGAACTCAGGATCGGTGAATCATTTACCGAATACCTGAACGCGTGGATCATCATCCATATCCTTCATAAGGAACTTGGGTTTATGGGTAAGCCGGGAGTCATCTTCAACATGAGTGTAGGTTACAACATGGAAGGGATCCTCAGTAAAAAAGTCCAGGGCTTCCTTGCCGCAATGCAGGATTGCACCCAACCGTTAGAGGAGGCGAAAAAAGAGATTCGCCGAATCTACCCGGGTATCGATGAAATTGAGATCCCGTCACGGATCTCCGATTCAGTCACCCTGAGTACGATGCATGGCTGTCCGCCGGCGGAGATCGGAAAGATCGGCTACTACCTGATCAGCGAAAAGAAGCTCCAAACCACCATCAAACTGAACCCGACGCTGCTCGGGGCTGAGTCGCTGAGAAATATCCTGAACGAAAAGCTGAAATTCAACATCGAGGTCCCCGATGAAGCTTTTGACTACGACCTGAAATACCCGGATGCCCTGGAGATCATCGGGGAACTCTCTGCCGTTTCCCAAAAAAACAGGCTTGAGTTCGGGATCAAATTAACCAATACGCTTGAGACCAGGAACAGCGGACATCTTTTCAATGAAAAGGAAAAGATGGTCTATATGAGCGGCCGGGCGCTCCATCCCATTTCAATCAACCTGGCCAGGAAACTTCAGAATGACTTTCACGGAAAACTGAACATCTCCTCCTCCGGCGGGGCGGACTGTTTCAACATTTGTCAGATCCTTTCCTGCGGATTGCAGCCTGTTACGGTGTGCACCGACCTGCTGAAACCTGGCGGATACGGCCGCCTCTGGCAATACATCGATCAGCTCCGGAAAAATCCTGTATCCATAGATCCCGGTACCGGAAAGTCCCTCCAGCTTCTGAACCGTTACGCAGATCTGGTTTGTGATGATCCTTCATACCAGAATCTGGACTTTGTCCCACATGATATAAAGACCGACCGGCCGCTCGGTTTTTTCGATTGTATACATGCCCCGTGTGTGGATACCTGTCCGACGAATCAGGATATTCCGGGTTACCTGTTCCAGGTGTCAAAGGGAGAGGTTTCTGAAGCATTCAAAACCATTTTTAACACAAACCCGTTTCCTTCAGTCACAGGGATGATTTGCGACCACCCCTGCCAGGTGAAATGCACCCGGATCAACTACGACGAAGCCCTGCAGATACGGGAAATCAAACATTTTGTGGCGGAGACTGTGAATGATTATACCCCACCCCCGGCCCCTCCCCTGCCGGCAGGGGAGGGGAGCTGGGAAGGGGTACTCCCCGGCCAAGGTGGTATCAGAATCGCCATCATCGGCGCTGGCCCTGCGGGACTTTCGTGTGCATGGTTCCTGCGGCAAGCAGGGTTCGAGGTCGATATTTTTGAAAAGAAAAAGATACCCGGTGGAATGGTGTCGGCTGCCATCCCGGCTTTCAGGCTTTCGGGAGAGGCCATCGACCAAGACATCAGCCGCATCCTCTCCTCAGGAGTAAAATTGTTCGATGATCATCCTGTCGTAAAAATTGAATTTGATAGGCTCAGGGAGGAGTATGCTGCCATCTTTCTTGCTGTAGGGGCTCAGCAGACGATCACCCTGGAGATCGATGGAATTATTTCCGCGGGCGTCATCGATCTGCTGGAATTCCTCTTTGATGCCAGAAAAGACCGTAAACTCAAATTAGGGAGAAATATCATTATCATCGGCGGTGGAAATACTGCCATGGATGCGGCAAGGACAGCCCTCCGTATGTCGGGCGAGGGCAGCCAGGTAACCGTGGTATACCGGCGTTCCATCCGTGAGATGCCCGCCGACAAAGGAGAGATCCGTGCAGTATTGGATGAAGGAATCCGGATCATGGAGCTGACTAACCCGGAACGTATCCTTTCTACAGGTGGCCACGTCACGGGACTGGCCTGTTCCAGGAATGTGCTCGCCCTGAAAGGGAAAGATGGAAGAGCTCTCCCGGTAAGGGTTCCGGGTTCGGAGTTTGAGCTCCCCTGCGACACCATCATTCCTGCCATTGGTCAGCGTATTTCAGTTGATTTTGCTGATGCATCATCATTGAAGAGTGCTCCCGGCAGCTACAAAACCGCCATCGAAAAATTATACATCGGCGGGGATGCATTACGTGGCGCCAGCACCGCCATCCACGCAATAGCAGATGGGCGTAAGGCTGCCGCAGAGATCCTTTCCGATGTCATGGGATTTTCAAAAGAATCTGACCGCAAGATTCTGAAAGATGTTCCTTTAATGGAATTGATGCACATGAAATCAATCAGGATGAAGGGAATCTCAGCGGAAGCGGACTTCCCTGCCGATCCTCCCGGTTTTGATCCCGTGGAAAATTCTTACTCACAGGATCAGGCGCGGAGAGAGGCATCGCGCTGCCTTCTCTGCGATGAGGTTTGTAACATTTGTGTCACAGTTTGCCCAAACCTGGCTAATTTCAGCTATGAGATCGATCCGGTGAGTTACAGGTTAAAAAAAGCAGTAGCCTCTGAAAGCGGCGAGATCACATTTCAGGAGGACGGTGAATTCTCAGTTACCCAGTCCGTCCAGGTGCTCAACATCAGGGATCTGTGCAACGAATGCGGGAACTGCACAACCTTTTGTCCTTCTGCAGGACAACCATTTAAAGACAAACCGGCACTTTGTCTTTCGGTCCAGACACTAAACAGTGAAGGGGAGGGATACTACCTCAGCCGGTTGCCTGACCGGGATGTGCTGATCTATAAAAAGAAAGATATTGTCAAAACCCTGACCAGGAGTGACGGAAAGCTTATTTACGAGACTGACCAGGTAAGGGCAGTTATTGACCCAGGGGGATTTGATCTCCTGGAAGTGAAATTCCTGACACCGTGCGTCAGGGAGGCGCGGTTTGGGTTCGCAGCAGAGATGAACATCATATTGAAAGGAGCTTTACAATTAAAAATCTAATTATCAATTATCCATTATCAATTATCCATTATCAATTATCCATTTGTTATGCTTAAGATAACAACCCAGATCACCGATCCCTTAATCCTTGAGAAAGCAGTGACACGATACCGTGAGAAGGGTATCATCCTGCCAACCTTTGCCCAGATGCGCAACCCGGACCTGGTGCCGGATGCTGTTAAGGAGAAACTGAAGAACATCGGTTTGTGGGAACTTCATCCCCTGAACCTTTTCAGACTCACATGGAAGAATGAGCCGAAAACGAAAGGAGGCCTTTTCGGAAAGCCAAACTACATTGAACTTCCGGAATCCCTGACTGGTGTGAAGGCAAGGATTGTTGTGATGACCGGGAAATGGTTCCCGACAGGTGCACACAAAGTCGGGGCGGCGTATGGCTGCCTGGCGCCGAGGATCATCACCGGACAGTTTGATCCGACCTGGCACAAGGCGGTCTGGCCTTCGACCGGGAACTACTGCCGCGGCGGGGCATTCGACTCATACCTCATGGGAGTGACTGCCGTTGCGATCCTGCCGGAGGAGATGAGCCGCGAGCGGTTCGAGTGGCTGAAGGAGATCGGCGCCGAGGTGATCGCTACCCCGGGTTGTGAATCGAATGTCAAGGAAATCTACGATAAATGCTGGGAGATCCGGCGTACAAGGAAAGACTGTATCATCCTGAACCAGTTCGAGGAGTTTGGAAACTCATGCTGGCATTACGAAGTTACAGGGCATGCCATTGAAGAGGTATATCATGAGCTGGCCGGTAAAGATTCCAGGTTCGCTGCTTACATCTCCGCCACGGGATCGGCAGGAACCATCGCTGCAGGTGATTATTTACGGACCATCTTCCCTCATGTCAAAGTGGTCGCTTCGGAAGCCCTCCAGTGTCCTACCCTGCTGAACAACGGGTTTGGGGGTCACAGGATCGAGGGGATCGGCGACAAGCATGTTCCCTGGATCCACAATGTGAGGAATACCAATGTCGTGACGGCCATCGATGATGAGGATTGCCTCCGTCTCCTTAGGCTGTTCAACGAGGAGAGAGGAATGGAATACCTTGCTGCAAACGGGGTCGAAAAAGACCTGATTGGCAAGCTGGATATGATCGGTATCTCCGGGATTGCAAATATCCTGTCGGCCATAAAGACCGCAAAATATTTTGAACTCACCTCCGACGATATCCTGGTCACTATTGCTACCGATTCGGTCGAACTTTACGGATCCAGGCTGGAAGAACTTACGGAGGCCCGAGGGGAATATTCGCTGCTCCAGGCTGCACGTGACCATGAAAAATGCATGTTCGGTACTAGAACAGATAACATGAAGGAGTTGCGATACGAAGATCAGAAGGCGATCCACAACCTGAAGTATTTCACCTGGGTTGAGCAACAGGGCAAGGATGTGGAAGATCTGCGTCAATTGTGGGAAGACAGGAAGATCTGGAAGGAGATATTCGCCCAGCCGGCCCGGTGGGATGAACTGATCGGCGAATTCAATGAAAGGACCGGGTTGTTAAAATAATATTTAGTTTTATCATAAAATACCGGCAGGATGGCTGAAAAGTATTTTTACCGTTGCAACGACTGCGGCGCCGAATACCCGCCCGATCATGTCATCTATCTTTGTCCTGCATGCCTGCCGGGAAACAAGCCCGGTGTTCCACCGAGAGGCGTCCTGAAAACGCTTTTCAATTACGAACAGCTAAAAAAATCGGCAGTACCCGGAAAACTGTTTGAATGGCTTAAGAAAAGGTCCTTCCTTGATCTCACTGCCCTGGACAGCTTCGACTGCTGGCCAATGCTCAAGGTCGGAAACACCCCTCTTTACAAATTAACCGCTCACCCCTTCATCACATCACTTCATCACCACCTCACTTCATCACCACCTCACACAGGTTTCACTGACGAT
>JBAXRT010000163.1:0-5566 GCA_037131065.1 bacterium
GTATTCCTCTGCGGAATGAACCTGCACCGGTCGTTAAACGGCTTTGCCGACAGCCTGGCGACCACTTACATTGGCGGGTATCCTTATGATATGGACTCACTGCACCAGCTTCATCCCGACCAGCATGGAATCACCTTCCTCCCGTCGGATCCGGCAAAAATGTTCATGGCGAATGACGGCGGCATTTACCGGACCAACGACTGCATGGCCGACAGCAGTCACGCGACGTGGCAGCGGCTGAACAAAAAACTGACCACCACCCAGTTTTACAGCGTTGCCATCGATCACGGTTCACAGGGTGAAGACTGGATCCTCGGCGGGCTGCAGGATAACAACTGGTATTATACCGTCACCGACAATCCGGCGGAATTCTGGTTCAACATCGACATTTGCTATGACGGGTTTGCCACCTGCATTGCGCCTGGCTGGGAATACTGCGTCATCTCGGCCTACAGCGGAAACATCTGGACATCCAGGTTTGACAGCAACATGCATACAACCGATATCTTCCCGCAGCTTCCCGATACCCTGCTGAAATACATTGACCCGATCATGGGTTTCAATTCTCTTTTCCCGTTTTATCAGAATATTGCACTGGATCCGAACAACTACCAGACTTTTTATCTGCCCACCATTACCAGCATCTGGCGCAAAGACAACATGAAGGCTGCGGCGTTCGACACCGGCATGCGTAATGCGGGTTGGAGCCACATGAGCAATGTGGATGTCGGCAGCGCCTCTGAGATCAGTTTCCTTGCCCTTTCAAAAGCGCCCGCAAACCGGCTTTATTATGGCACAAACCTGGGGAAAGTTTACCGCCTTGACAATGCCAACGCCGGGAATCCTGTCCCCACCGAGATCACCGGTGACAACTTCCCGGTGAATGCATTTGTGGCCTGCATCGACGTGGATCCTGATAATGCAGACCGCGTGATGATTACTTTTTCAAATTATGGCGTTCTGAGTCTCTTCCATTCAGCCGATGGTGGTTCCACCTGGACGGCTGTTGGAGGAAACCTGGAAGAGTTCCCCGATGGTTCCGGGAACGGACCATCCATCCGCTGTACAAAAAAGCTGATGCACCAAGGCAAGAAAATCATTTTTGCCGGCACCTCCTGCGGATTGTACTCCACACGTGAGCTCAACGGTGATTCAACGATATGGGTAAAAGAGGGAGCCTCCAGCATCGGGAATGTCATCATCGATGACATCGACGCCCGCCAGACCGACGGGTTCATCGCCATCGGGACCCATGGAAACGGGGTTTACAGCGCATACTTTAATCCTGCGGCCGGAATTGAGGAATCAAAGGGTATTCAGCCATGGCAGGTGGGGAATGTCTTTCCCAACCCGGTGAGGGATGAGGCCCGGGTGGAGGTGGTTGCGGAAAAGACGACCAGGATCCAGACAACACTTTATGCTCCTTCAGGGAAAATGGTTAAACAGTATCCTGATAAAACCATTTATCCGGGAAAACAACATTTATCTATTCAAATAGATGATCTTCCGTCCGGGGTTTATTACCTGGTTATGGAATGCGGAAATAATGTGGTGGTAAGAAAAGTTATTACAGCCGGCTTCAATTACATCTATTAATCAACTTTCTGTTTGTCACGGTCGACAAAGACCTGGTTCAAAATTACAGCCAGGATGGTGGAAACGGTGAGTGATGAGGAGCATACTGGAACCAGCCATGACGGGACTGTGAAAAACAGCGAGGAAGCAATGTCCGCGCTCAATCCGAAGATCATGGAAATCCCGATGATGAAGATCATGCGCGTTGAAATCGGGTTGGCAAGGATGATCTGCATTCCGGAAATGAGCATGTAACAGGTTACAAAAACCACGATGGCGCCCATCACCGGCTGAGGCATGATGGTGAACAACGCCGCCATCTTCGGAAGGAACCCCAGGAGCATGAAAATCCCTCCTGCGCTCCAGGCAATGACCCTGCTGTTTGCGCCGGTTGCTGCCGAAAGCCCGACATTGCTGTCCGAAGTATCGGTAGCCACCCCACCCAGTATTCCGCAGGTAAATACACTGATGCCCGAAGCCATCAATCCTTTCCCGACATTTTTCAGGTCAGGTTCCTTCCAGTCGTCATCGCTGAGCTTCTGGCATGTGATGATGTTCCCGAACGATTTCAGGCACTGTATGACCGAGATCAGGATAAAGGGTATGATGAGCGAGGGATCGAAGGCATACCTGAACATTTTCACGCCCTGGCCGGGCAATGCAAAAAGAGGGGTCTGGGATACCTGTTTTAATTCAGATGAACCAATGAGACCTGCAAGCAGTGAGAGCAGATATCCCAGGATGATGCCGATGAGAACACCGTAAAGCCTGATCTTGCCCTTGCCCCAGAGGTTGATGCCGATCATAATACACAGGGTGATGCATGCGATGATGATCTTTGCCGGTTCTATCGGGTCGCCGGAATATTCCACGCCTATGAATCTTGAAACACCAAGCGGTATCAGCGCGATGCCAACCATAATGACCACCAGTCCCGTGATCTCCGGGGGAAAGAGTTTCTTCAGCTTCGGTATGACCTGTGCAAACGCCATCTCAGTAAGTCCCGAGAGCATGATCATGCCATGCATCAACGGCAGGCCGCCCAGCCAGCCCGCTTCCAGCGAGACCGCCATGTAGGACGGGCCGCACAGGTTCGGGCAGAGGTAACCGGATCCGATGGGGCCTCTTTTCAGGGACTGGAGAATGGTCCCGAAACCGGCTGCAATCATCGAAAAAGATACCACACTGTTGATCTCAAGAAAGCTTCCGCCGATCTCCTGAACGATCACGACCGGCAGCACCAGCATGCTCGACATGGTGAAAATATGCTGTAATCCAAGTAAAACCGTGACAAAGAAAGGAGGTTTGTCATCTACGCCATAGATCATGCCTTTGGGAGGTGTAGCCATACTGCCTGGATTTGAGATCAGATCTTAAGCCATACCGGTTTCTCCAGCCGGAGGGAAGATCCAACGATATAGCCTGTGTCGTTAATATGTATCTTCCGGATGTAAGCGAGTTTCTTGACCGGTTTGTTTTCATCCGGGCTCTTCGACATGTACGAAAGCCATGCCGTTTGGCTGGTCTTAAGCTTTTCGATCATCTCCATCACAATGAGTTTGCCGATGGCATCTTTCAGGTTCGCCAGTTTACGGCCGCTCAGGCTTGGGAACGATGGATCAACAAGGGCAGTGCCCCTTTCATCAAGGATAAAAATGTAAGAGTCATAGAAAGTATATTTCCCCGACTTATCAAGGAACTGCGGGATCATATCCAGCCCTGTTCTTTCAAGTTGAACACATGCCGAATCGACCATATCGGAAACAAAGATCTTTTCGGCTTTCTGTTTGTAATTCCCGCTGCCGATAGCAAAAATATGACCGGCCGGGTCGGTTACCCGCATGATATAGGAGCTTTTATATTCAGGATAGATCTCACCAGGTTCCATCCAGAGATAATGGACCCATCCGTAGGGATGCTTTATGTTGGAAGCAATCTGCACGATCTCCCCGATTACAGGTTTCCCGTTCAGGTCTTTCATGTTGATGATATTCCTCCCGATCAGTTCCGGGGTAACCGGGTGAAAAATGCAGGTCCCTTGCAGGTCATAAGCAAACAGGTACCTGTTGCCACTCTGCCATTTGCTGTTCTTTTGGGCGAAATCACGGAATGCAACAATCCCCTTTGTCTGCAGGAGACCGGCGGCATCTTCAACAAAAGCCACCAGGTTTTTTGTTTCGTAGAACTCGTATTGTTCGAATTCTTTCCTCTCATCGGAACAGGAAACTGCAAAAAGCAGGAGGACGATGAGTCCAAAAACTTTTTTCATGGGAGTATTCAGCTTACCGGGGAGAGCGTGCATAGAGAATTCTAAATGATGTAACAAATATAGTTTATTACCTTATTATTCAAGATAAAAAAGTTCTATTTCATATTAAATTAATCGTATCTTTATCCCGAAGCTGGCCTTCAGACACAAAGGAAGAACAACAGGTATGGAGGAACTGACCATGGATCGCGATGAAATTGCCACGCTGGCCGGCTGTGTAGAAGCAATCTTAAAAGGATCTGGCGCCGGCACAGATTCAATCTACAATGCGAGTTACAAGCATCATAAATCTATATCTAAATTAAGAAAGGAAAAAAGTTATGTCGAGTAAAGTAAAGTTCAAGACACTTGCAGTGCTCTTTGTAGTTGTCGCTATGCTGGGCGGCTGCAAGAAAAGTAGTCCGGATCAACCGGTTACAACAGGTGAAACGCTTCGTTTCGTCTTCCTGGCCGACAGCCGCGGCGACTCGATGGGCTATCCGGTGGACACCACTGCCCTGAACCCGATTATCCGCGAGATCGCGAAGTTGTCTCCCAAGCCTTCCTTCGTCATGTTTGGCGGCGACATGTCGTACAGGGGCTATATGAATGGCGCTTACACCTTCCAGACATGGAAAGACCTGTTCGCATCCGTCACAGGCAGTGGAATACCCTTGTATACGGCCATCGGCAACCATGAGTTGTATCATCACCACGCTTCATACGGTTACCTGCTCGTCAACCAGCAGGAGTACCAGAATGTGTTTTCGGAGAGCCCCGCCAACGGGCCGGCTGGCTACGAACACCTGACCTATTCCTTTACCTCCAAGAGCGGCAACTCCTTTTTCGCGGTATTGGATCCCTATTATGTGACAAAGGACACGGTGCACATGGGGCTGGGAGGTCACATTGATCCCACCCAGATGTCATGGCTGAAAGCACAGGTGGCCCAGTCAGGGGCACAACACAAATTCCTTTTCATCCATACACCCTATTACTATTTTTCTGATGACCCGCAGGAGCCATCAGCTGCAGACACATCCCTGACTTTGCTCTGGTCTTTCCTGGATGCGAACAAGTTCGACTTCTACGCCTGCGGACATTCGCATCTCTTTTCCCGCAGGACCATCGTCGACACCATCCCTGCGGTTCCGCGCACCACACCGCCGACGCCGGCATGGCAGAACAATGTTGTTCAGCTACTCAACGGGACCTGCGGCGCCGGCCCTTCCACGGATACAATCGATCAGACCATTAAAACCTTATGGAACGTGCACAATGACGCCAAAACCTATTACTTTAGCGTCATTGATATCAACGGCGGCACAGTAACAGTAAAAAGTTACGGGGGTTACACGGGGTACTACAGCGTGATCGATACGTTCACCGTTACCAGATAGAACACACAATGATGCCGAACGGAATGTCCACACAACCGCGATCATCGCATCTTTATCGAGGTTTTTCTGTATGCTGTATTCATAATTAGCAGAAACAAGTAAGCGAGCGATAACGGGTTTATAAATGAAAAAAAATTATAAGCGCATGAAAAAAAAATTACTGATCACCGGAATTCTGATGTTGACCATCGTAGGTTGTAACAATCTCCAGGCACAGGTAAATCCCTATTTACAAACTCCTACGCCGACTTCGATCTATGTCAGCTGGCATTCGACTGACGTTTCCTTTACAAAAGTCCGTTACGGCCTCGCCGAAATAAGCCTGACCCAGGAGAAAACCGGC
>JBAXRT010000164.1:0-5340 GCA_037131065.1 bacterium
AAACGGACATACTATCTCCGTCCTCCCGGCGTGGGAATGGATGCTGGATAATTGAGAATTGATAATTGATAATTGATAATTTCGACCGTCACGATCGTTTCGATCGTTTCGTCCTTAAGGTTTTTTCTTGTACTTTTCTTTTGCTTGCCTCCCGCCACGGCGGGATAAACTTCAGATTTTCCCGTTTAACCTTACTTTCTTTTGCTACCACCAAAAGAAAGTAACAAAGAAAAGTCACCGCTGGCGGGTCTTCAGGGCCTGCGGCCCTGATAAGAGGTTAATAGTTGAAGAATTATATCTTTGAGCCTTTGGGTTTTCAGCGGGGTACCCACGAGGAGGGTGTGTGTTTGCGTGTGGGTGTGAGTGTGACCCCTCCCGTCACCCTCCCCTTCAAGGGGAGGGACAGGGGTGGGGTCAATAAAAGATCAATTTTTTGGACATGCAAAAGAAAAGTAAAACATGATCGAGGAACCTTTTTGGCAAATAAATGAGACTTAACTGGTCGAGGGAGAATTGAGAATTTTTGTATTTTTGTAATGGATTAAAGAAAAACAAATGGTTCCTC
This sequence comes from bacterium, assembly GCA_037131065.1. GTDB lineage: Bacteria > Bacteroidota > Bacteroidia > Bacteroidales > FEN-979 > JBAXRT01. The sequence goes on from JBAXRT010000164.1 coordinate 566, forward strand.
CAAACAAACCGCATCTTACTTATAAGGTTCTTCTTCATAAAGAGCCGGAAGGAAACTATACAGTTACGGTTCCTGCACTACCAGGATGTATTACCTATGGTGAAAATGTAGATCATGCAATCCTTATGGCAAAAGAAGCCATCTCACTCTATATTAATGAGTTAAAAGATAAGGGAGATGCGGTCCCTGACCCAAAGGTACTTTTTATGCAATTTTGAAACAGGCTGGTATTTACAAGAAATAAACCATTATCTCCCATCCCCTATCACAAGCAACTAGTATCCAGCATCTAGTATCCAGTATCAGCGCGCGAAGCGAGCATTTATCACGAACGCAGTGAGTTTTTATCGGGGCGCAATGCGCCCCTTTTATCGCGAACGAAGAGAACAATTGATGGCATATTTCCATTTATCGCTATATTTGCATAAAAACAGAAATGAATTTTGACGAGTTTCGGAGAAAAATGTATGGGACGGGATGCTTTACCCCGGACCAGGCAGTGGCATTAAATTCCCGCTTTGACAAGAATAACCTTGTAAGGTGGGTCTCGAAAAAGTTTCTGGTGAAGCTCCGCAACGGCCATTACTGTTTTTCAGAGTACCTGGGTGAACCAAACTTTTCATTGTTCATCGCTAACCGGATATACCGCCCTTCCTATATCAGCCTGCATTCGGCGCTGTCGTTTTACGGATTAATCCCCGAATCGGTTGTTCAGGTGACCAGCGTGACCACCCTGAAAACATCCACCTTCATCAACGAATTCGGGACTTTTTCTTATAAGACAATAAATCCGCGCCTGATGTTCGGATATGAAACACGCATGCTTTCAGGGAAATTCACAATACTCCTTGCAAGTCCTGAAAAAGCTTTGCTTGATCTGCTTTACCTCTACCCTTTCTACAATACCTCCGGAGAATTTGAATCTTTGCGACTCGACAGGGAGATCCTGAATGAAATTATTGATAAGAACACGCTGCAAAAATTTGTCACGGATTTTAAGAGCAAGGCAGTAGATCAAAGACTTATGTTGTTGCGTAAAACTTACGGCCTATGATACGTCCGGAACAGATCAGGGGGTTTTTCCCTCCCTCGCTTCGTGAGGAACCTGCCTTCCAGAAATATATGCTCAAGGAGTACATCCAACTGTTGATCCTTGATTATCTGTCGAATACGGAATATGTTAAAAGCCTTGTTCTGATCGGAGGAACGAATCTCAGACTGATTGGAGGAATTGATCGCTTCTCGGAAGATCTTGACTTTGATTGTAAGAATTTTTCTCAGAAAGATTTTACAATGATGACTGATGAACTACTTGTCTTTCTGAAAAGATTTGGTTTCGATGCTGTTATACGCGACAAGCAAGAACCAAAGCTGACGGCCTTCCGCAGAAACTACTATTTTCCCGGGTATCTGCTTCATGTGGGACTTTCCGCTTTCAGGGATGAACGGTTTCTGATCAAAGTTGAATGCCAGGACCAGCTGATTGACTACACCTCCGATTTTACCATGATCAAAGGCTGTGGTTTCTTTTTCCCATTTAAGTCCCCACCACTGCCGGTTTTGTGCGCGATGAAATTATCAGCTCTCTTTTCACGACAAAAAGGCCGTGATTTTTACGATGCTATGTTTTTAATGCCTCAACACCTGCCCGATTTTTCCTTTCTGAAGGCCCGTATCGGCATCGGCAATCTGAATGAACTGAAATCTTCTGTTTCAGAACTCCTCACCCGGATAGATTTATCGCAAAAAGCCAAAGATTTTGAACACTTGCTGTTCAACAAACAAAACAGCAAACGTATATTAGCCTTCGGAGAGTTTGTAGACGGACTCTGACGAAGATAAAGCAAACTAATCGAAATAAATCGCCTTGATATTCAGGCTCTTTCGGGAGGAGTTGTTGGTGACGACCGGCAGGCACGCCCTCATCATATCAGAAGAGAGGGGATCGTCGGTGATGTATTCAAGTCCGACAAAATTGAGCGGCAGATCGGCACTCAACCCGCTCTTAGTTTCAAGTTTGTACATGAAGGTCGTATCGGCGCTGAAAAAAGTGATCGTCTTCAGCTTATCGAAATAGACATCATACTGCTTCCCATTGTAAACCACCCGGAAATACTTTTGCAGATCCACCGAAGGCGAATAGACCGTGTCTTTGATCATAACCCCCACCAGGTGGCGAAAGGTGATCTCCGCACCATCGGTCTTTATGATCCTCCCGCTCTGGGCAAAGGAGACTGAAACGGACAGAAGGAAAGCAACAGAGAGAAGAATGTGAATTCGTTTCAAGATAAATGGTTTGAGGGGCAAATATAAGATTTTTTCCAATTACTTGAGAGATTGGAGATGGGGGATGCAGCCCCCTCCCAACCTCCCCCACCCGGGGGAGGAGATCAGTCAGTACCCGGAACCTGAAACCTGAAACCAATACTCATCACCTCATCACTGCATCACTACATCACTGCATCACTATTATCCTGCAACCTGAAACTTGAAACTTGAAACCTGGAACTTAAAACCTGAAACCATAAATTTCCTACATTTGTTCACCCTTCATCCAGCCACCGTGGTTGTGAGTGAAGTGGCGAAGCTTTGAACTCAGCAGAATGAAAAAAATATCGGTGATCTTCGGTACCCGGCCGGAGGCGATCAAACTGGCGCCGGTGATCCTTGAATTAAAGAAGCACCCGGACCTCTTCCAATGCCATGTGTCTGTCACCGCCCAGCATCGCCAGATGCTCGACCAGGTACTGGAGGTTTTTGACTTCACCCCGGACACCGACCTGGACCTGATGGAAAAAGAGCAGACCCTGGCAGGGTTTACTTCAAAGGCACTGGTAGCCCTTGATCAATACCTGGCCACGGAGATGCCCGATATGGTCGTGATACAGGGTGATACCACAACGGTTTTCTGCGCAGCCCTTGCCGCCTTTTACCGGCAGATCCCGGTGGCCCATGTCGAGGCCGGACTCCGTACCGGAAATATATATTCCCCCTGGCCCGAGGAGGTCAACCGGATCCTGGCCAGCCGCCTCACCACCCTCCATTTTGCCCCGACCGAATGGAGCCGTCAAAATCTTCTCCGGGAGGGTGTCCCGGATCAGAAGATCTTCGTTACCGGGAACACCGTCGTCGACTCCCTCCTCCTATCCCTTATCCGCATAGAAAAGAAACCGCCTTTACTACCTGGTCCAATTCAGGAGTTGATCGACAACAATCAAAGGATCGTCCTCATAACCGGCCACCGCCGGGAAAACTTTGGCCAGGGCTTCGAGAACATCTGCACCGCAATCGCCCGGCTTGCCGAACTGTTTCCTGATGTTCATTTTGTCTACCCTGTCCATCTCAACCCCAGCGTCCAGGAACCGGTCCACCGCATACTGCAAAACTCCCTCAACCATAACATCCATCTCCCATCCCCCATCCCCTATCTCCCCTTCATAGCCCTCATGAAACACGCCTCCGTCATCCTCACCGACTCCGGCGGCATCCAGGAGGAGGCCCCCAGCCTCGGAAAACCGGTCATCGTGATGCGCGACACCACCGAACGCCCCGAAGGGGTCGAGGCGGGAGTGGTCACGCTCGTTGGGACGGAGGTGGAGAAGATAGTAAGCGAAGTGTCGAGGTGTCTGACAGATACAGGATACAATGCTCACTGTGTTCGCGATCCAAGATCCAAGATACAGGATGGAGATCAGATGAAGGGTTCTCCTGCATCCTGCATCCTGCATCCTGCATCCTGTATCAACTTCTTCAACCCCTACGGCGACGGAACCGCGTCGGTTAAGATCGTCGAAATCCTTAAAAATTACTTCAAGGTTTGAATCCGCTTTTCTCCTTCCCGAAAAAACTGAACAGCTTCCTAGTTGAGAGGATCGATCAGACCTTCAGCGACAAGATGCTGAGTCAGCGGCTGCGGCGCGGAGCCCTCTGGTCGGCCTTCGGTGCGGTGATCTCCCGGACGCTGGCCATCGCGGCTTCGATCCTGGTCGCCCGACTGGTCGGGAAGAACGACTTCGGCGGGATCGGGATCATCCAGAGTACCATCGTGATGCTCAGCTCCTTTGCCGGGTTCGGCGCCGGGATCATGGCCACAAGATTTGTTGCCCAGTATTGCCGCCACCATCCGCAGAAAGCCGGGAGCATCATCTTCCTGGCCGACTCGGTGACCTTTGTCCTGAGCCTGGTCATCTCGCTGCTCTTTTTTTTCTTCTCCGGTCCCATTGCCGCCGGGGCCCTGGCCGCCCCTGCCCTGGCCCCGTTACTGAAGATATCGGCGATCCTGCTATTTTTCAATACCCTGATCGGCACCCAGCTGGGTATCCTCACGGGATTTGAGGCCTTCAGGAAGATCGCAAGGATCAACCTGGGTATCGGCATCGCCTCCATGATATTACTGCCCCTGGGGGCCTTCATGTATGGCATCAGCGGTGCCATCTGGGCCATGACTTCGGTTGCCGTGATCAACTGGATCCTGAACCTTTTCACCCTTCGGGGGATTTACAGACAGAACAACATCCGCTATAAATTTGAATTCCGGAAGGAGGAGGCCGGCTTGCTCTGGACCTTCAATTTTCCCTCCTTCCTGAGCAGCCTGACCTTCACCAGCGCCGGATGGATCTGCAACACCATGCTGGTGAATGCCACCGGTTACGGGGAGATGGGGGTTATCAACGCCTGCAACAGCTGGTACACCGCCATCCTCTTCTTCCCCACCATCGTGAGCGGGATCATCCTGCCGGTGATGTCGGAACGGCTGGGCATCAACGAAACGGGAC
>JBAXRT010000165.1:0-5288 GCA_037131065.1 bacterium
CACATGTTCCAGACTTCTGAGGAAAAAGGGAATAAAACCGGATCTGATGGCTGGTTACAGCATGGGTATCTATTCCGCCCTTGCCGACTCCGGTTCTGTCACGTACGAAACAGGATTGGATCTTATTAAGGCTGCACATGAAGAGATAACCCGGATCATCTCCGGAAAAGAGTTCGCCATGTGTGCCGTGATCGGGCTTAATGAAAACGATATCAGAAGCCTCATTTACAAAACAGATACAGGGATCGAAATTTCAAACATAAATGGCGAATTCTCCTTTGTACTTTCAGGACCAAAAGAATCAATCATTGCATTTCTTTTGTCCGCCAGGGACGAGGGCGCCATCCATACCCAACGCTTTAATCTTGGCGAGCCCTACCACTCCCATTTCCTGGCAGAAACAGCCACGGGATTCAAGAAATTTGTCAATTCCCTTTTCTTCAGGAACCCTGATGTCCGTTTGATCTCCTCCATTGATCAGCAAATCCTGTCCGGTGCAGTGGAATTAAAGGCAGAGGTGGTCAGGAACCTGTTTCATCCTTTTAACTGGTATTCAACCAATATCAGGATGAAAGAGCTTGGATTCGGAAAATTTATTGAATGCAGTCCCCTTCATTCCCTGGTAAAAATGGCAAGATTCTTTCCGGGTGATTTTTCCTCTTTCCCTGCTTCATCTTTGCTCCGCCGCTCCCTCCCTGCGGAGTCTTAAAAGCGTTCTGAACATCGGTTCCTTCAGGTTCTGCTCTTTACGGATCCTGGCAGCTTCCATCAGAAGTTCAGCCGAAGGCTGTGTCTCGAGCGCAGGGATGCAGTTTATCCTGGTAATGGATGCCTCTTTTATCAACTGATCCAGCTTCTCCTTTCCTATTTCATTTGAATAATAGAAAAGGGGCGGAAAGAGAACCGGATCATCGATGCAAATCATTCCCTCCTTTACAGCAATTGCATGTAAAGGAGTCCCTGGGTACACCCTAAGACCTGCATTCATGTAAACAAGATCATTTGCCGGAATATATGAATCGATGAAATCCAGCGTCTCATAAAAAGTCTTTACATTTTCACCCGGTCCGCCAAAGAGAAAAAACCACATGGAAGGAATACCGGATAACCTTATAAGATCTGCCGTTTGCCTTACTTCTTTCAGGGTAAAACCTTTCCCCAACCTCCGCAGAACGGAAGGTGAGGCACTGTCGGGAGTAACATCAATCTGTGTAAAACCAGCCTTGAGCATTAATTCAAAAAGTTCGGCTGAAGTATTTCCGGGATTGATCCCCATTGTCCGCATCCTTATTTTCAGCCCTCTGCGAATGATCTCCCGACACAGTGTTTCTGCAAAACCAGGCGGCTCATTAAAGGTGGAATCGACAAACTCAATGACCACATCATCCAGCCTTTCAGTAACATTCTCCATCTCAGCGACGATGTCTACAGGATCCCTCATCCGGAGGCTCTTTCCTTCAATACAGGGATAGGTGCAGTAAATACAATGGTGAACACAACCTCTCTTTGTCTGAATACTGTATACACCTCTGGACAGATAAGTTGAAAAATCTATCCACCGTTCCATCACGGAATGCGTTACAGTGCAACCCTTTGCTGGTGGGGAGAAATCAGCAACGGTTCCAGAATCAATTTTTTTATAAAGTCCTGGTATTCCGGCAGGCTCCTTTCCTTCATCAAGAAATTGGAGCAAGGCAGGCAGACTGACCTCCCCCTCTCCCTTTATTCCATAATCAGCACCTGTGAGCGACAGTATCTCCGTGGGAAAAATGCTGAAACCGCTTCCTCCCAAAATAACTGGAACCAGGGTGATTTTTCGAACCGGACTGATAAAATCGCTTATAATCCTGTCTAGGTAAAAAATATGACGATCGGCAACTACATCATCAATGTTCCGGATACTGAACCCTATGTAATCAGGCCTGAATTCTCTTGTAAGTCCAGGAAGGGCCTTCCCTTCATCAAAAACTCCGTCGTAAACCCTTACTTCATAAAAGGATTCAAGTGATGTGGCAAGCAAACATAAACCAAGCGGAGGGATGGGATACGGAAATTTTTCGATGTTGGTATTAACCAATAAGACCTTCTTCATATTACATCAGTCCCCTTCCTTATCAGCCACAGTTTCGCCACTTCATGGTGAAACTCCTCATAAGTAAACTTCGTTTCCAGCAATGCATTAAAAAAATTATAACGGTCGAAATTATGATCGACGATTTTATTCCGTACCTCCTGGTAGTATACCGTTCCCGGCATCGGGCTCAGGATCGTATACCCTGCATACACAACCGGGTTCCTTGCAGCATAATCTGCAAGGGCACTGAAATCGTCACGGGAATAATCACACGGAACCACATAGTTTCCCCTCACCATGATGCCATTGGCATCGAACACCCTGATGGCCTCTTCATTTAAGGCCGCCGGTGATTTTTTTCGGTACCTGTTCAGTTCATCGTCCCTGAATGATTCAAAGCCACATATGACAACTTTTAATCCCCCCCTCGCCATCTTTTCAATGATTGAAGGATCGCCGGCAGCTACATCCGCCCGGATGTCCATGATAAAGGTCTTCCGGATCCCCTCTTCCCGGATATGGTCAAAAAGGTGGCTCATGAAACCAGTATCGACAACAGTATTGGCATCTGCAAAACGAACAACGGGATAGTCATCCGTTGATTTCAGTTCAGCGATAAGACTGTCGATGGTTCGCTGGTAATACTTTCCTCCGAACTGGTTCCAGATTGAGCAAAATGTACATTTGTATGGGCATCCCAGGGAAGTGTAGAGATAGGTGCTGGGGTCAGGACTCTTCCCGACTTTATAGGTGTTGATCCAACGTGAAAGATGGTTACGGTCCGGCATCAGGAACCCTTCGCTGATAAAGTTTGCAGGTCTCGGCTTTCCGGTTGTCTTTCTCAATATTCCATCTGAATTGAGATACAATCCTGGAATTGTTTCGATCTTCCTGCCCGATTCCAGGGCAAGAATTACCTCCCTGAAGAGAGGGGCGCACTGACCCGGCAGGACCATATCAAACGATGTGCACTGAAAATCTTCCGGACAAAGGGTCGGATGGAGTCCGCCGGCAATGGTCAGGATTGAAGGATCAAAAGCCTTTACAACATTGGAAACCTGGTTAGAGAGGTTAAACTCAGAGGTTATTACCGTCACTCCGACAACGTCAGGCGAATATGTTTTAATCAGTTTCTCAGTCAGAATAGGCAGCGGGGGGGTCTCCGGATCCAGGTCATATTCACCCTTCATGTCGAAAACTGTCACATCATGATCTTTGACCGCTGCAGCGATGGTGAGCAGGCCCAGCGGGGGACCGATCAGCTTCTTGTGGATGAAGGGACGGGCCTCATCGGGAGCAAAGCGAAGAATGCTGTTTTCGGGCGATCTCGGAGGGTTGACCAGCAAAATTTTCATGAATTCAAAATTACTTAAATCCATAACATAACATGGGTCACTGCAGGCGAAATTATTGGTTTCGCTTTCAGCTAATTTTGTACCTTTGTCATTGATTCCAATCATATCACAATCACCCGGGTTGTATGGTCGAAAACTCATCAGTCAGACAGGAATTGGTCGATCTGAAATGTTGTGTCATTATTCCGACTTACAACAATGACAAGACACTGGAAAATATCCTCCTGCGTGTCCTTGAATTTTCCTCTCATGTTATCGTGGTCAATGATGGTTCAACCGACAATACTCCCCTTATCCTGCAGAAATACAGGCAGGTCAGGACCATGACAATTGAAAGGAATACCGGAAAGGGACATGCCCTTCAGGTCGCTTTCAGGGAGGCAATCGGATTGGGGTTCAGGTATGCCATTACGATCGACAGCGATGGCCAGCACTATCCGGAGGACATTCCTCTTTTCATTGGGAAGATCAGGGAGCATCCCGGCGCGCTCATCATGGGATCCAGGAATATGTCGCAGGAAGGGGTTCCAGGGACAAGCAACTTCGGGAATAACTTCTCCGTATTCTGGTTCAAGGTGGAAACAGGCCTCAGCATCCCTGACGTGCAAACGGGTTATCGGCTCTATCCTCTGGACAAAGTAAGGGAACTGAAGCGCCACTTTTCGGTCAAGTTCGAATACGAGGTGGAGATACTGGTCCGGATGGCATGGATGGGCACGGAGGTGCATTCCGTGCCGGTCAGGATCTACTACGCCCCAAAAGATGAAAGAGTTTCACATTTCAGGAAAGTGAGGGATTTTTCCCGGGTAGGAGTTGTCAATACCATTATGGTCTTCATGGCGCTCCTCTGGATCAGACCACTCTCCTTTTTCAAGAATCTCAGGAAAAAGTCATTTAAGGAGTTTATCAGGGAATATGTTCTCGACAGTGAAGACTCTAATATGAAACTTGCCTTGTCGGTAGCTCTCGGCGCGTTCTGTGGTGTGCTCCCTATCTGGGGATGGCAGATGCTTGCCGCCATGGCCCTTGCATCCCTGTTCCGTCTGAATAAATTTATTTCACTGGCAGCCTCAAACATCAGCATCCCCCCTTTGATACCGCTCATCATCTTCGTCAGTTACCTTGCCGGTGGCTGGACACTGGGAACCGAGACCAATACTGTATATTATACGAGCGGATTCCGTATGGACTGGTTCAAACACAATATTGCACAGTATCTGGTCGGAAGCCTCGTTTTCGGGTTGGTTCTGGCATTAACCATGGGATCTCTTACCTATATCCTCCTGGAGATCTTCCGCAAACCTGAAACCGCAAAGAATTCCTGAGGATGGGTAATTTTTTTATTGCGATATTTCAGTTTTTCCGGAGAAACCGGTGGCTTTTTTACCTCTCACTGGCTTTGTCCTGCTTCGTGATTTTCCGGCTTGCTTCCTCGATAAAACTTGAGGAAAATATTTCAGGTACGGTAACCGGTAAGTCAGCTGAAAACCTGGACAAGTTTGCCATCAGCAATTTCAGGTTCGCCGAAAAACTGGTCATTCACCTATATCAGCCGGATACATCTGCTGCCATCTCCCCTGATACGCTGAAGGTGGTTTCCGACCGTTTTGTTAAAATACTGGGTGAACGTTTTGATTCTGCCTACATCAGCACCATGACCAACAGGATTAACGATTCTGCCTATGCTGAAGCTTTGGGTTATGTAGACACCAATCTTCCGCTTTTCCTGGAGGAACCGGATTACCGGACATTGGAAAGGCTTACCCAAGAGGAGAATCTCGATTCTCTGGTGAAGCGGAACTTCAAAATCCTGGTCTCACCGGCAAGCTTGGTTTTCAAATAGCAACTCATTCTCGATC
>JBAXRT010000166.1:0-5260 GCA_037131065.1 bacterium
GCGGTGAGGATCAGGGTGAGCAGCGTGGGACCGGCATTCAGGATGTTGGCCCGCCGGAACTCCTCCCTCCCGAGGAAGACGCCGCCGGCAAAGACATTCACGAGCAGCAGGGGGATGGTCATGAGGACCAGCACGATGATGAGCGGGTCAATGACCCGGGGCTCGGCAAAGAAATAGACCGACCCGCAGATGATGATGCTCAGGAGGCTGGTGTAGAGTACCAGGATGAAGAGCGCTGAAACAATATTCTCTGCCGGAAGGATCTTGTTGCCGATGTGGTAGATCGCCGACCGGCGGATCCCCATCTGGGTGAACCCGATCACGATGACCGGCACCACGATGATGGAGGAGTAGAGGCCGAATCCTGCCGCTCCCAGCAGGCGGGAGAGCAGGATGCTGATGAGAAGGTTGCAGATGGTTACCGTGAGGTTACTACCCAGCACACTTAATATATCCTGGAAATAGGATCGTTTCGCCATTTAGTTCGGTTTCCAGTCGGGTAATCTTCCCGGCGTGGCCGGGGAACCGCTCTTTTCTGCCATCTGCTCGATCTGCGGAATCTCCGTCTCACCGAGGCTCTTCACCTGGTTGTAAACCGTGGGAAACTCCTTTTCGAGGATCTTGTAAGCATCGAGCTGGCCCTGGGTCGGACTTCCCGTGGATCCCCAGGTGATCCAGGCAAGCTTGCCCAGCCGCTGGTTGAGTGTCACCGGCGCCGGCGGGTTCTCCTCCTCGCTTGGTTTGCCCGTATTCCGGTTGAATTTCACATTCAGGATATCATCAAGGGCAAGTTGGGCATCCAGTGCCCTCTTCATGAGCTCGGGGGAGGCATCGGGCGTGCTGTTCAGTGCCTGCAGGATGCTGGTCACCCGTTTATACAATCCTTCGGCATAGTTCTCAGTTCCCTGCATCACGTGGGTAATTTCGGCCACCTTTTCATGAAATGCAACCATTGCCTTACGGTCGGTTGCCGGGATCGTCACATTGTTCAGGACCACGGCATTGAAATCGACCGGTCCTGCGATCTGTCTTGTTTCTCCGCCTGAGGTCATGGAAAGGCTTACCTTGTATTTTCCGGGCATGGACAGCACGCCGCTGCCGTTGGTGGAGAGGGGATCGTACTTGTCGGCATCCACGGTCCTGGTCGACTGATACCTGAGGTCCCAGATTACACGACTGATCCCTTTCGACGGGCTCTTCCGGATGATCCGCACCGGGGATCCCTTTGCATCGGTGATCGTAAAGGTGAGGTAAGGATCGATCTCAAGCTTCTCCGCCCTGAGCTCTTCTTCCGTGGGCTGAGGGATCTTCTCTCCCTTTTTGAACAGCTCTTTCTCTTTTTCTTTCCTGATCTCCTTCTTTGTTTTGGGAACATCCTTGACAAAATAGGTGAAAACAGCCCCGAACTCAGGGTTTTTCGCCATGAACACGGTCGATCCCTGTCCGTATTTCGAATCGGTGGGGAGATACATCAGGGCATCCTTTACCGGGAAAAGATATGCCTGCTGGTCGAGGTTTTCCTTCTTCAGCGACCTCAGTGGAGTGTAATCATCCAGGATATAAAATCCCCTTCCGAAGGTGGCGAGTACCAGATCATTCTCCCGTTTCTGGATCACCATGTCCCTTACCTGGACGGAGGGAAGTCCCGATTTCAGCTGGATCCAGTTCTTTCCGCCGTCGATGGTCACAAAAACACCGAATTCAGTCCCGGCGAAAAGGAGGTCGCGGTCCGTATCATCCTGCTGAATGCAATGGACGGCGCCGTTCTCCGGGAGGTTCGCCGAGATAGAGACCCAGGTTTTCCCTTTGTCGGAACTTTTAAGGAGATAGGGTTTGAAATCATCCCTCAGTATATTGTCAAACGAGGCGAAGACGACATTCTCATCGAACCGTGAAGCAAAAATATCACTTACATAGGTATTTTCGGGCACACCGGGAAACTTCTCCACCCTGGTCCAGTTCTTCCCTGCATCCTCTGTTACCCGAATCAGGCCGTCGTCGGTACCGGCATAAAGCAGGTTCTCTTTCACCGGGGATTCATCAAACGAAACAATAGTCCCATAGAGGGAGGTCGAAATATCTTTCTGAATGGCATCCCATGGCCAGTATTTTCCCATCACCGGCCAGCTGTTCCGGTCAAGCCCGGCCGTGAGGTCATCGCTGATCACCTGCCAGGCGCTTCCCCGGTCGTCGCTCCGGAAAACCTTGTTGGCTGCGCAATAGAGCCGGGTGGAGGAGTGGGGGCTGATCAGCAGGGGTGTGTTCCAATTCCATTTGTAGCTCTTTTCGCCTTCGCGGGGTTCGGGACGGATATCGATGGCCTCCTGGCTCTTCCGGTCGTAGCGGACCATGCCGCCGTACTGCGACTCGGCATAGACGATGTTGGGGTCGGTGGGATCGATCTGCGACCAGAAACCATCCCCGCCGTTGGTGACAAACCACTCATCGGTGAGCACCCCGCTGCCGCTGGTGTTCCGGGAAGGGCCACCCACGCTGCTGTTGTCCTGTGTGCCGCCATAGACGTAGTAGAACGGGGAGGAGTTATCCACCTGCACACGGTAAAACTGGGTGACCGGCAGGTTCGGTTTGAAAATGTATTCCTTTCCGGCATCCCAGGTCTCGTAGATCCCGCCGTCGCCACCGATCATGAAGTGCGAAGTTTCCTGCGGGTCGATCCAGATGGCATGGTCATCCACGTGGCGTTTGTTATTCCCGACCGGCCGCCAGGTTTTGCCGCCATCTTCGGTTACAGCCGAAACAGTCTCCATCGAATAGACTTTGTCCGCATCCTTCGGATCGCAGATGATCTCATTGTAATATTGTCCCTGGGCAACATGATTGCTCATCTTCTGCCAGGAGGCGCCCCGGTCGGTACTCCTGTAAAACCCCGAAGCATCGGCCGTCGATTCAATAATGGCATACACAACATCCGGGTTAACCGGTGAAACGGCAAGACCGATGCCGCCCATGTCACCGCCGGGCAGTCCGGAGGTGAGCTTGTCCCATGAGGCTCCCCCGTCAACCGACTTGTAGATCGCTGTCTCGGGTCCTCCCCCGATCTTCGTGAAGACATGCCTGCGGCGCTGCTCCGATGAGGCATAAAGCACATCGGGATTACGCGGATCGAGGATCACATTGTTGACCCCGGTGTTCTCGCTGATCTCAAGGACCATCTTCCAGTTCTTTCCGCCGTCGGTGGTTTTATACAATCCGCGGTCGCCACCCGGTCCCCACACGGAGCCTTCCGCAGCCACGTAAACCACATCAGAGTTCCTCGGATCGATCAGGATCTTTCCTACCTGACGGGAATCCTTCAGTCCCATGCTCTTCCAGCTTTTCCCTCCATCCAAGGTCTTATAAACGCCGTTGCCGTAGCCCAGCGAACGCTGGTGGTTGTTCTCCCCGGTACCGAGCCAGAGCACATTGGCGTTGTTCGGATCCATCACGATACATCCCATCGAATAGGCCCCGTAATTGTCGAATACCGGTTCGAAGGTCGTGCCGTTGTTGACGGTCTTCCATACATGCCCGGAGGCCACCGCCACATACCATTCGCTGTGGTTTTTTGGGTTCACGGCAAAGTCGGCGATACGGCCTGAATTGAATGCAGGGCCGATGCTTCGGAATTTCAGACCGCTGATCAGGGATGAATTGTAGACGGAATCCTCCTTTGCCTTCTCCGTGATTTTTTCTTTCTGTGCAAACAGCCTGGTTGTCGGGATGGAGACAAACCATACCGACAATAAAATGATGAAAAGTTTTTTCATTGGTTTATGATAAGATCTTTAAAATCGATTCTTTTTCCGGTTTGATGATCCCCTTTTCGGTGATGATCCCGGTGATGTATTTCGCCGGGGTCACGTCGAAAGCCGGGTTCAGCCCGTGTGACCCGGGCGAAGCCACCCGTATCCTTTTGATCCGGCCATCTTCGTCCATACCCTCCTGGTAAAGAAGCTCCTCTTCGCTGCGCTCCTCGATGGGGATATCATTCCCGCTTTCACAGCTGCGGTCGAAGGTAGAGAGCGGGGCGGCAATGTAGAACGGGATCCCGAACTCCTTAGCCACGATGGCCTTCTCGAAGGTGCCTATCTTATTTGCCGTATCTCCGTTTATGGCGATGCGGTCGGCGCCGGTGATCATCAGGTCGATCATTCCCCGGGCCATCAGTGACGCCCCGGCATGATCGGGGATGATGACATGAGGTACCCCGGCCTGCTGAAGTTCCCAGGCGGTGAGCCGGGCTCCCTGTCCCCGGGGACGGGTTTCATCCACATAGACAAAGATCTTTATTCCGGCGGCATGGGCGATGTAGATGGGGGAGAGGGCGGTGCCGTAATCGACAAAAGCCAGCCACCCGGCATTGCAGTGGGTCTCCACCCTGATGCCGTCGAACATGAGCGCCTGCCCGTGTTCCCCGATGCGCTTCGAATCCGCGGCATCCTTGTCGGCGATGGCGGCTGCTTCTGAAAATGCCGCTTCTGTTGATCTCATGCCTGCAAGGAAAACCTTTTCGGTGGCATGGAAGAGGTTGCGGGCGGTGGGACGGGTTGAATCGATCTCCTTCCTGGCGGCCATCACATAAGCCTCCCGGTTATCGCCCGGGGCTTCGGCGAAGGCCTGCGCCATGGCAAAGCCGGCCATCGCCCCGATGGCGCCGGCCCCCCTCACCATCATGGTGCGGATGGCATGACAACTTTCGCTGTAATTTTCAGACTTATTGATCCTGAATGAGAATGGCAGGAGATTCTGATCGATGAAAAAAACGGTTGAGTTTTCCATCCAGACTGTCCGGTGATCCCTGCCGTTGACCTTCACACCGGACTATAGAACCGTTAAAATATAGGAGCTGTCCAGTTTCGCGATCGCCGGCAGGTAGATCGAGGAGAAGCCGCTCAGGGTCATACCGCCGTAATTGGCAAAACAGTTGAAATAGTATTTGCCGGGATAGAGACGCGGAAAAGAGGCCCTGCCGTATCCGTCGGTGATCACCTTTCTGACCAGCAGGAGGTTGTCGAGGCTGTCCCTGGATAATGCGAGGTTTACGTACTGACCGGTCAGCAGCAGGCCTTCGGAGTTCCTGATAAAGACATTAAGCCTCACCGAGTCGGCGTCAAAGTCTTCATAATTGGCAATGGGAGGTTCCTCGTTATTGAGCTTAAGGCAGGAGGAAAATGCCAGCCAGAGGAAGAGAGATGCGGAAAAGAAAACAAGGGCTTTCCTGACCATTGTATATGAGATTACAATATTTTGAACCCGAGAC
>JBAXRT010000167.1:0-5217 GCA_037131065.1 bacterium
CCTGAACCCCAGGATATTCCAGTACCAGATGAACCAGATATAAATGGTGGTCATCACGAAGTAAAAGCAATGATACACCTGGAATAGTGCCGGTATCCCCGGCCGGGATATGCTTTTAAAAAAGTAATAGAGGTAGCTTACAAAAAGAATGATGCCCAGGATCGGGATAGCCTGAAAAATATACGCGGTAAAAGGGACCCCGTAAGCGAAACCAAGTTCCAGCCCTGTTTTCGAAAAATAGAAAACCACCAGGATGCTCCATGCAAGATAGTAGATCATGAAGGTGGTGGAGATAAGTCCCGAGAGTTTGTGCATCGTCCGGAGCAGGTCACTCTCTTTCATCCTTTTCCTCCATGTGAATAGCGGAAGAACTGCAAAGATGATCAGGAAGACAAGACAGAAGAAAAAGAGGGCGCGCTGGTTCCGGCTGCCAAGGAACCCGGGAATACGTTCGAAAGCTGAGGTCCCGTCAGTAAACAGATGTGTGATCCTGCCCTTTTCATCCTGCCTGAAGGCGATGTAGTATCTGTCGTCGATGGATCGGAAAACGAGTGGTTTCACCTGGATCAGTCGCCTCGGTTTCCCTTCCAGGTTGTTCATCATCAGCATGCCATCGCTGTTTTTCCAGACCGGCAGTTCCGGCCCGGCAAGCCCCATAAGGAGACCGGTTTTGGTAAGTCCGCTCCCGGGGAACCTTGTAAACCGGTAAAGTCCTGTGAACCTGTCAACGTTGCGGTCATATGACGGAAGCTTTATCAGAGGGTATTTTACTGTATCGGGAGTCTTCAGGGGGATCATCTTCGATGCAAGGCCATGCACGACATCATAGACAAATGACCCGTTGGAGGGGATGAGGTTGGCAGCGATGAATATCCCGAAACCCCTGTCAGGGAAAATGATTAACATGGTGGAAGTTCCCGGGTATCCTCCGCCGTGATAAATATAGGGGGCATCGTTCAGGGTGTCGGTCACGAATGTCCACCCGTACCCCGAATGGAGGTATGAATTGTGGGTGAAGTGAACCCGATGCATATCCTCAGTAAGCTGCGGACTTAAGATCCTGGTATTCCCATACTTTCCGCTGTCGAGGTGACAGATCATGAATTTCGAGAATGCTTCGGCCGAGGTCACGAGCTGGCCGGCCGGGTAATCGCGCAGGTAATCAAAGGAAAATTCTGCTGACTTTCCGTTTTCTTCCGTATAGGTTGTGGCGAGCTCCTGCCGCATGGCTTCGTCGAGCCGGAATCCGGTATTTTTCATCCCCAGCGGGGTGAAAATATTCTCCCGGCAGTAAGTGTCGAAATCCTTCCCTGTCACCGATTCCACAACATAAGCAGCAAGGGCAATGCCGATATTTGAATAGGATGAGATCTCTCCGGGAGGCCTGATCCTTCTGGTCAGATCCTTCATCAGGAAATCCTTCAGCGGCTGAACTTCCTCCTGGGTGCGGGCCGATTTGCCGGTCACGAATTCATCAAAGCCGCCCGTATGGGTCATCAGGTCGGCCAGGGTGATTGGTTTGGAAAAGGTGTTTTTTATCTGGAAATCCTTGAGGTAATTGTTGATATCTGTATGAAGATCGAGAAGACCCCTCTCCACACACTGCATTACTGCTGTGCCTGTCACAGTCTTCGAAACCGATGCGATACGGAAAAGGGTCTTATGCGGATCCACCGGGATTCTCCTTGAAAGATCGGAATAGCCGTATCCCCTGAGCAGAAGGATGCCGTTCCGGTCGGCAATCACGAGGGCGGCTCCCGGGATGCGGAACTTCTCCATCTTTTTTATCACCAGCGAATCGGCGTAAGTACTGAGTCCATCCTGTAAAGGAGTGCTGCCGGGCATATCCTGTCCCCTGGCGGGCATTAGAAAACTCATCAAAAGGATGAACAGGAGACTCTGATAACTTTTCATAACTTCATATATTTAGATATATCCGGCGGGGGGCTTTATTGTATTTTTACCGCCCGGAAAACAGACCAAATTAGGAAATATTTTCATATGCCGCAATTGGTCCTTAATAACGGAACAAGGTTTGATGGACAGCTTTTTGGAGCAGGAAAAGCGGTAGCAGGAGAAGTTGTCTTCAATACAGCCATGACCGGCTATCCGGAAAGTCTTACCGATCCCTCTTACAAAGGACAGATCCTGGTCCTGACCTATCCGCTTATCGGGAATTATGGGGTGCCGGGGAATGAATTGAAGAACCGGATCGCATCCCATTTCGAATCGGATCGCATCCACATCTCGGGGCTTGTCATATCTACCTACTCGGCCGAGTACAGCCACTGGAATGCCCTTGAAAGTCTCTCCGACTGGCTTAAGGAGAATGATGTCCCAGGTATCAGCGGAATAGATACACGGGCACTGACCAAGATACTTCGAGAAAAGGGGACTATGCTTGGAAAGATCGTTCTGCCGGGAGAACCGGAGGGAGGGTTCTATGATCCGAACCTTGAAAACCTTGTAAGCAAGGTCAGCATAAAAGAGCCTGAGATATATGAAAGGGGAAAACACCGTATCCTGCTTGTCGACTGCGGCGTAAAGAACAACATCATCCGATGCCTGATGGCTACCGATGCCACGGTGATACGGGTTCCGTGGGATTATGATTTCACACGTGAAAAGTATGATGGAATCGTGGTCTCCAACGGACCGGGAGACCCGGAGCAATGCATGGAAACGATTGAAAACCTTCGCAAGGTCCTCCATGATAATAAGCCGGTCTTCGGGATCTGTTTAGGGAACCAGCTGCTTGCCCTGGCTGCCGGAGCAAAGACCTACAAGCTTAAATATGGCCACCGCGGTTTTAACCAGCCCGTCCTGGAGACGGGAACAAATCGCGCATTTATAACCTCGCAGAACCATGGGTTTGCCGTTGATAGCAAAACCCTCCCTGCCGACTGGGTCCCCTTCTTCATCAACCTGAACGATGGCACCAACGAGGGTCTGCGCCATACTTCCAGGCCTTTCTTCTCAACGCAGTTCCACCCGGAGGCTTCGGGAGGGCCAACCGATACAAAATTTCTTTTTGATCGGTTCATGGAGATGGTAACACATCATAAAAGGAAGGGATAGGATGGAGCCTGTACTGACAAAAGTGCTTATTCTTGGCTCCGGCGCCCTCAAGATAGGCGAGGCCGGGGAGTTCGATTATTCGGGTTCCCAGGCGCTGAAGGCCCTCAGGGAGGAGGAGATCTATACCATCCTGATCAATCCCAACATCGCCACCATCCAGACCTCCGAATCGATCGCCAACCGCGTCTATTTTCTCCCGGTCACCCCTTATTTCGTTGAAAGAGTCATCAAAAAGGAACGCCCTGACGGAGTTATGCTATCCTTCGGCGGGCAGACGGCCCTCAACTGCGGGGTAACGCTTTATAAACAGGGCGTTTTTGAGAAATTCGGCGTCAGGGTACTGGGAACTCCCATTGACACAATTATTAATACAGAAGACCGGGACCTCTTTTGCCGGAAGCTCGCTGAGATTGGAGTCAAGACCCCCGTGAGCCGGGCAGTTGATAACCCGGCTGCCGCCCTTGCCGCGGCCACGGAAATCGGCTTCCCGGTCATCCTCAGGGCGGCCTTTACACTTGGAGGACAGGGCAGCGGCTTCTGTTCCGGTCCCGGAGAGATGAATGCCCTTGTCACACGGGCCTTCTCCTATTCAGGGCAGGTGCTTGTCGAGGAGTCACTGAAAGGCTGGAAGGAGATCGAATATGAGGTGGTGCGCGACCGTTTCGATAACTGTATCACGGTATGCAACATGGAGAACTTTGACCCGCTCGGAATCCATACCGGTGAAAGCATCGTAGTGGCTCCTTCGCAAACCCTCTCCAATACGGAATATTTCAAATTGCGGGAAATTTCCATTCGAGTGATCCGCCATCTCGGAATTATCGGTGAATGCAACATCCAGTATGCCCTTGATCCCGCTTCGGACGATTACCGGGTCATTGAGGTCAATGCCCGCCTCTCCCGCTCCTCCGCCCTCGCCTCCAAAGCCACCGGTTACCCGCTGGCATTCATTGCAGCCAAACTGGGACTGGGTTACGGACTTCATGAACTGAAGAATGCAGTCACTCGTGAAACAACAGCCTTTTTTGAGCCGGCGCTCGACTATATTGTCTGCAAGATCCCCCGCTGGGACCTGGGAAAATTTACCGGCGTCTCCAAGGAGATCGGATCCAGTATGAAGAGTGTCGGGGAGATCATGGCGATCGGCCGGACCTTCGAAGAGGCCATCCAGAAGGGATTGCGCATGATCGGGCAGGGGATGCACGGCTTTATGGCCAACAAGGAGATGCAGGTTGAGAACATTGAACAGGAGCTTGCAAACCCCACCGATAAGCGGATCTTCATAATTGCCCAGGCTTTTTCCGAAGGATACACCGTTGAAAGGATAAGCGGGATCACAAGGATTGACAAGTGGTTCCTCCATTGCCTGAAGAATATTTACGATGCTGCACAGACACTTTCGTTATATAAAAACCTCGATTCTGTTCCTCCCGAATTGATCAGGAGTGTTAAAAAGCTGGGTTACTCCGATTTCCAGATCGCACGGCTTATCTTCTCCGGCGAACGATCGGCGATAGAAAACGATATGGAAAAGGTCCGTTCCTTCCGTCGACAGCATCTGATCTTGCCTGTTGTGAAGCAGATCGATACCCTGGCCGCCGAATACCCTGCACAGACGAACTATCTCTACATGACCTACCACGGCACCGAACATGACATTGACTTTTTGAAGGATCATAAGTCGGTGATCGTCCTTGGTTCAGGCGCTTACCGTATCGGCAGTTCCGTTGAGTTCGACTGGTGCAGCGTGAATGCACTGACGACTGCCAAGGAGGCAGGTTACCGGTCGGTGATGATCAATTACAATCCCGAGACCGTAAGCACCGATTACGATATCTGCGACAGGCTCTATTTTGATGAACTTTCCTTCGAACGGGTCATGGATATCATCGAGCTCGAAGCTCCTTTCGGAGTGATCATCTCCATGGGTGGGCAGATACCGAACACCCTTGCCATGCGCCTCTTCCGGGCGGGTGTTCCCGTACTGGGGACCTCACCACTCTCGATCGACAATGCGGAGGACCGCCACAAGTTTTCCTCGCTGCTCGATGCACTGGATATCGATCAGCCCCGCTGGAAGGAGCTTACGAGCCTGGAAGGGATCTATGAATTTGCTGACCTCGTTGATTTTCCGCTTCT
>JBAXRT010000168.1:0-5167 GCA_037131065.1 bacterium
ATAACGCCTGCATTCATAATTAAAGTTTCCATGTAATTCCTCCTATGATAGAATGTGTTGAATATTTCTGGTAACGGACCTGCGGGGTGGCAACGTTTTCAATGTCATTCACAGTTTCCCGGGTGTAATAGAGCACAGGGCTCTCCTTGCTGAAATACTGATAGATCAGTGAAATGGTAAAATGCTTTGAAAGGGGGAAGGTAAGGTTCGCCCCGAGTCTGTAATCTATTTTATCGCTGTTGTTGTAAACGATGGACCCTTCGGAGATATTGGTGTTGGTATAATCGCCGTAGAGCAGGTTCCCCTCAGCCCAAAGCCATGAGGCGATCCTGCCCCCGATCCGTGCCTCTGCCAGGAGCCGGCTGTCGTTGCCCTGCCAGAAGCCGGTAAAACCAAGAACCCCGTAAAGGTTGATGTTCCCGAGCGGGAACCAGGTCATGCGGTAACCCGCCTGGGCCTGCTGTTTGTTGTTCAGATTCGACCAGCTCCCCGTAAGGCCGATCGTGACCCGCGAAAAGTCCTGGTAAAGGGAGATCCCTGCCACAAAATTATAGAAGGAGGTGTCGGCCTGGCGGTAGGAGTAGATGGAACGGGTATACGGGAAGGTGGTGTACGATGAGTCGAACGCAAGGAAATAGCTGGTGTCGTTCACAGTCTGTGTTTGGTAGCTTGCCGTGAAATCGGTGTAGCGAACATTAAGCAGGTGAAAGTAAGGAATGATCCTCATGCCCGTGGCTGGCCTGATGGTGGAGGCGAGGTAGAGTTCGTCCTGTCTTACTTTGTATGACCAGGTCGTGTCGGTGCTGTTTAGCGGAAATGAGTAGTAGTTCTGGTAGCCCCAGGAGGTAACCACCGTGGAGTCAAGCCGGTCGGTATAGAAGGTGTTCTGGATCCTTTTCTTCTTCTGGAAACTCAGATAGGAATAACCTGCAGTAAGGTTCACCCTCCGCGAAAGGTTCAGGGTGAGACTGGCATTACCATAGAAGCTGTTCCCATAGAGGTCGTTCTCGCCATAGATACCCTCCGATCCCATCAGGTTCGCGTTGGCTTTCTTGTTATAACTTGGATTAAAGGTCGGACCTGCCTCGATGTGGACCTGTTCCACCACACTCTTTTTTACCTCCAGTTCCCTCCTGACATCAGGCGGCATGAATGCCGTAAGTGGTGCAGCATCTTCAAAGCGGTTGGCGTTGAGCAGCGCTAGGTAGAGATACTCGTTATTGAAAGTATCAGCGGAATTAAACTCATGGGCTTTTGAAAAATGTTCAACCGCCACGATGTATTTCTTTTTCTCATAATAGGCAACCCCCATCCTTACCCGGAGGTAAAAAAAGTCGATCTCCTGGTGCAGCGCTTCCTTACCGATATCAATCAGGCTGTCCCAGCGTTTCTCCTGGTAGAGATGGTAAGTGATCGAGTCGACCATCCGCGAACTGAGGGGAACAGAAGCCTGAGTCGTACCAAACAGAAATACGAAAAAGGAAATAAGAAAGAGGTTCTTTTTTGTCATACCTTAACTAGTTTTGCTTCCATTTTTTTCTCCTTCTGTATTATCGTAAATGATTCAAGACCTGCCTGGGTTAAGAAGATTTCGAACCCGATCCTTCTCGTAACGAATCTCCCGATACGGGAAATAGTCTCCGAATGCATCCGGATGCCGGTCTGCATCAGGTCGTCATCCATTCCGGTGTAGCGAAGTGAAAATTCGGATCGCACAAAAAGAAAGAATGGGGCAATAAAATCCTGGAGAATAACGATCAACGGGTTATTAACTGTATTGAGCGGGTAGTCGTCCTTCAGGACCAGGTTTTTATAATACCCCATCATGACGGTATAGCAGCCGAGGAAATAATAAAAGAGGAGGGAGGTCTTGTTCCCTTCGAAATGAGTGAAATAATGCAGATCCCCGTCGTTCCTGAACCAGGCTTTCGAACCGGTACGGCTGCATTCGATATAGGTGTTGTTCACCGCATCAATCCGGATTTCCCACTCTTCGGTATAAAGAGAATCATCTCCATCTTTAACCTCGTACCGGAATTTCTGCCCCGGGATGAAATGGAATGCTTTTGCAAGAGCTCCATTCCTGATAATATTTGAAACAAGGTCATCCTCTTTCGGGTGATCAAAGGATCTCAGCTGGAATTCGCCGTTCACATGCCTTATATAATGGCCGATGGGATAGTTGATGGTCTTTGATCCGATGTGTGGTGTTGTCTGTATCTGAAAGTGAAGATGCGGGACAGGGGATCTTCCCGAATTGCCGCAGGATGCGATGAACTGGCCCTTGGCGACCCAATCTCCCTGGGCTACCCGGATGCTGTCGTTCCTGAGGTGGGATAATTTTGAGAAGAGATGATCCCCATGGCGCAGGATGATGGTATTTCCCCAGTTGTTCTCAACGTTCACGTGACCGGCATCGTTATCTTCCACACTGGTGACGATCTCCTCAACCCTGCCGTCGGCTGCAGCCAGAACCGGCTTGCCGAAACAATGATAATCCTCCTTGTGATCGCCCTCCCCGGTGTGGGAGCTTCCCTGGTCGTCGGTAAGCTCGAAATCCCAGGCGTGGCGCCACTCTCCCTTGTGTGTGTAAGTGCCATCGTGACCCTGTGTGACTTTCCATTCCCCCCAGAAAGGCAGGGAAAAGTGATAATAGAGATCCTTTCCGAATCTTCTCTTGTAGTTGGTGGAGTTATAAAGATTTTTCTCAGGAGAATAACTCTGGTACAGGGTCAGTTCCGGTTTTAAAAAGTACCGTTCCCTGAACTTGAGTATGTAAAGGAAGGTCAGGACGATGATGTTGAACGGAAGAGAATAGATCGAGAGCTGGAGGGGGGAAAAAATGGCGATCATGCTGACAAGGACGATCGATATGAGCGGGGTGAGCAGGATGATCCACAGGAATGACCACCGGGAGGGGATTACGAAAAATCCGCCCAGTGCAATGGCTGTGAGGATGAAGTTGAACCCGATGAAGTTGGAGCCGAGTGCATTGAAATCGGCCCCGATGAACCGGTAAAAGGCATAGGCCGAAAAGAACCCGAGGAGTGAAAGCAGAAAAGAGATCCTGGAGCAGATCAGCAATCCCCCCGCGATCAGGATCCCGGCGAAGAGATAGTTCTGGAAGAAGATCGCCCCGAGTGCCCTGAAGTAAAATTTAATGGATTCATGCCATGGAAGATCATTAAAGAAATTCAGAAGGTTAAGCATGGGCTGGCCGCCAAGGGCGTACATCTCATTCAGTACGTAAATGCCCCTGCTGCTGACCTGGAGGGCTGAAAAGGAACGGGTGGCCAACGTCACTGCCCAGATTCCAAGAAGGAAAGGGACGCTCAGGAAGGGCAGCGCGTATTTGCCAATGACCCCCTCCATCATCAGGGTGATGAAGAGGGTGAGCAGGGCCGAAAAGGCCAGGACCAGGAAAAACTGAGGACCCGGTTCAAAATGGACACCCAGGCCCAGTCCGACCAGCAGGCTGTTGAACCCGTAAAGGCCTGCCCTGATGTTTACACGGTTGAAACCGATCAGGTAAGCGGCAATGTTGGAAATCATCACGGCAACCAGTCCGCTGAATCCTGCCCAGAAGTCGAAGAAGGAGACGATCATCAGGATGAGTGCAAAGATCCTGTTGCCGGAAAAGAAGACCTGTGCGTAGCTGCCTGTGATGCTGTTCAGGAAGGAGAGAAATATGTCGGAAATCTTCCGGATCATCAGATCTTTTTTAGGTGTTGCGGTACTTTCTCCATGTTGTTCATATTGTCGAGCGATTCGTTTTCGCGGATTACGTGGGCCTTCCCCTCCATATCGATGAGCACGACCCTGGGCCGCAGGGTGATGAACTGCATCCACTGCGTCATGTTGTAGGCCCCTGCATTCTGGATCACAACATGGTCATCTTTATTCAGCAGCGGCAGGCTCACGTTTTCCCTGATCACGTCGATGTTCATGCAGAGGGGACCATACACGCAGGTCTCCTCGGTATAGTGCGAAAAAGGCTGTGCCGGCGTGAGTTTATGATCATACCAGAACGAAGTAAAGAGGATGTTAACCCCGATGTCGAGGATGGTGGTGCGCCGACCCGTGCTTGAGCGCTTGTTTGAAATGACCGTACCCAACAGGAATCCCGCCTCATCCACCAGGGCCCTACCGGTCTCCAGGATCAGAAGCGGCAGCTGGTCTTTTTTGAAGCTGCTGTTTAGCAGGGCAGTGGAGATAGTTTCGGCAAAATCGTCGAACCTCGGGTTGGTATCGGATCCCGGGAGATAGGCCCCCTTCAGTGTATTCTTCGATGGGAATCCGCCTCCAAGGTCAATGTAGGTGATCTTATGGTTGAACTTTTTCTCCAGTGAAATGGCAAGTTCGGAAAGTTTGGTGGCTGCAACTGCATAGGCATTGGGGGAGAGCATGAAGGTGCCGATGTGGCAGTGAAGCCCGACCAGCTCCATCTTGTCGGAGTGCATGATCTTGTTCAGTGCATCCCATGCCTGGCCATTTTCATAGTTAAAACCGAAACGGTCCCACATGGGATAAACACCGGTATCCATGTTGACGCGGATGGCAACCCTGGGGCGTTTTTTCAGTTTACCCGCCAGGTCGGCAATGGTGTAAAACTCATCGAGGTGGTCGATGTGTATCAGTGAGTCGTGTTTTATGGCCTTGGTGAGGTCATCCTCTTTTTTATCGGGGCCGTTAAAGATGATCTTCTTTCCTTCGACTCCCAGCGCCAGCGCCTTGTCATATTCAAATCCCGAAACGACCTCGGCCCACGAACCCTCCTGGTGGAAGACGGAACAAACGGCGTTGAGGTAGTTGGTCTTGTACGACCAGGCAAACTGGACCCTCGGGTAGCGGGTCTCAAACTCTTTCTTTGCCTTTTTCAGGGTGGTCCTGATTGTCTTTTCAGAGATGACAAAGAGGGGTGAGCCATATTGTTCGATCAGTCCTTTCACTGCGACACCGTCGATGTGCGTGATGGGCTCAAATTCCGTCCTCGTCCCGAATTTGTTGGGCATTCCTGATTCCAGCTTTTTGATCAGGGGGCGTTCGTACCTTAGTTTTCCAGACATATTGTGGGTAAAATTAGGGGTTTTGGTTGATTAGTCATTAGTCACTCGTCATTCGTCACTCGTCAAAGTTCTCCGTAAATGGATATCTGCTCAAACTCCTC
>JBAXRT010000169.1:0-5046 GCA_037131065.1 bacterium
GATCCTGAACATCGTGAACAACTCCTGTTACGCCGTGGATGAGAAGGCGAAAAAGGGCATCCCGGGCTATAGCCCTGAAGTAGTGACGAGTACAAAAAAGGTTGGCGACAGGATTGAGATCCGGATCCGTGATAATGGCACAGGGATTCCGCAGCATGTCATTGAAAAGATCTTTAACCCGTTTTTCACTACAAAACCGACCGGGAAGGGTACCGGCCTGGGGTTGTCGATGAGTTACGACATTATAACACAGATCCATAAAGGGAAGCTGGAGGTCCAGTCGAAGGAGGGCGAGTACACCGAATTCATCATCACCATCCCTGAGAATCTTTGATAAAAAAAAACGGGAACCTGACAGGGCAAAACTCGTATAAAAGAAAACCGTTCATAAAGAAATAAAGGATTAAAGAGATGAAAGCGCTTTTTTTCGATGGTTCCCTCAAAGTCCGCGACATCCCGAAGCCGGTCCCGGCCGAAGGCGAAGTCCTGATCAGGATCCTCTGTTCTGCTATTTGTAATACCGACCTGGAGATCATTAAAGGTTATATGGGATTCCATGGGATCCTCGGCCATGAATTTGTCGGGGAGGTAGTAACGAAATCGAGTCCTCTCTATGGGAAACGCGTTGTAGGAGAGATCAACTGCTCGTGCGGGGCCTGTTACCTCTGCAAGACAGGCAGAAAGTCACACTGCCGCAACCGGACTGTTCTCGGGATCTTCGAGCGGCCTGGTGTTTTCGCCGACTATACAACATTACCAGTGGAAAATCTCCATGTGATCCCCGATCATCTCTCAACAGAAAAGGCGGTCTTCACCGAGCCTCTTGCTGCGGCGCTTGAGATCTTTGAGCAGGTGCAGATCCGTCCATCCCAGAATGTCTTCATCTTCGGCGCCGGCAAGCTTGGCATTCTGATATCCCAGGTCTTCAGGCTGAATGGCTGTGAATATACCACCTTCGATCCGCGAAGGACCAAGGTCCACAAAGCCCTCTCGATGGGGATCCATGCAAGGATGCTGAATTCACTGAAAGAGCACGAGATGGCGGAGGTCTGCGTTGACTGCTCCGGGGACCCGCACGGTATCAAAACCGCCATGCTGCATCTCTTTCCACGTGGCCGGCTGGTTCTGAAGACAACCGTGGCAGATCCTGAAAAGATCGACCTGAACCAGATCGTGATCAATGAATACGAGGTGATAGGTTCCCGTTGCGGAGCCTTTGACCCGGCCCTGAGCCTCCTCAGCCAGAACCTGGTTAACCCGGAACCACTTGTCTCTAAAACGTTCGATTTCAACGACATCTTCACAGCCATCGACTTCGCACGGAAACCCTCCACCATAAAAGTGCTGATCAGGCACTGAGGGACTGTTGCCTTGACTGCTCCCCCTCTGCCTCAAGGAGAGGGGGTCGCTCCCTTTTTTTCATAAAAAAGTCGGGAAATTTAAAAAATTGCTTTAATTTCGCATAAAGGAAATCCCAGGAACAGGAATTTTCCATCCACAGTACGAACAAATTTCAAGAGACTTATGAAAGCAATCAGAAACATTCATTCCGTGCTTGCACCGGCACTCCTGGTCATTGTCATCGCCCTTGCAGGTTGCAACAGTGCCCCCGACAATAAGGAAGCCAACCAGCAGGCTGCCGATACCATCAAAAAAGAGGTAACTCTGAGCCCGGAAGCCCAAAACCTTCTCTACCAATTCCCGACCCCGTTCGAAGTTACCATGATGCTTGAAAAGGCCAAAGCTGGCTTCATCTTCGACATTACCAACCCGCCCTCCAACATCGGGAAATATGTCACCGAGAACAGCAAAGCAATCAACCTGGGCGTCTACAGCGCCGACCTGAGCTACTCAGCCACTTACAACCGTATCGATGAATCCAACAAATTCCTCGCGTGTACTTCAAGGTTGGCCGATGAACTCGGCATTGCCGGAGTTTACGACAAAAACCTTCCCGACAAGATCAAGAAATTCAATAACAACAAGGATTCCCTGGTGAACATGATCAGCAAGGTGTTCAGTGCAACCAACGCTTTCCTCTCAAGCAACAACCGGAACGAAATTGCCGTACTCATCGCCTGCGGTACCTATTCCGAAGGTCTCTACCTGGCCAGCTCCCTCAACGTAGTGGCAAAAGACAATACGCTGATCTCCGCCGTTATCTTCAAGCAGAAAGAGAGCCTCGACAAATTGCTCACGATCCTGGAAGCATATCAGTCGGATGAAAACATGAAAAAGATCGGACTGGAGATTGCAAAACTGAGGCCTATCTTCACCGATTACGGACTGGATAGCGGCAAGAAGATACCGATGCAGAAAGCAGCCGACATTGCCGACCTGGCCGAAAGCGTACGTAATTCGTTCGTCCGGTAGCGTTTTCCTGTAAAAATCTTTAAAACCAGGCGGCCTGCTGACCAGCCTGGTTTTTTTATTCCCCTGAATTACGTATTTTTGGTTTCACCCAAATCTTCCACCATGTCGGAACCTATTCTGATGGCCCTGGTCCAGCTCTTCGCCATTGTGGCGGCTTCAGCCAGGAAGCAACTTGCCCCTAATGCCCGCCCCATCCTCGAATCCTACCTCAGGCAACACCTCAACAGCCAGGAACTTGAGGAGTACCTGAAACTCTTTGATGAGCTTGTCTCTTTCCACCAGCCGGACGAGACCGCTCCGGATAAGCGCGAGGAAGAACTTCCGGAAAAGATCAGGGGTATCTGCCAGAAGATCAGGAAACAGCTCGATGCACGTGACCGGTTGATCGTCTTTTTCAAATTCCTGGAATTCTTCAATGAACTGGAACAGGAGGATGATCAGAAAAACGTACTCGAAAATCCCCTTGCAGTGAAATGCATGGAAGTATTCCGGTCGGTCTTCTCCCCTCCCGACCAGGACTACCACGACATCAGGGCATTTATCTATCATCCATTCGGGGATGAGATGAACAGGGATAATCTCCTTGTGATCAGCAGCGACCAGCAGGAGGGGAACAAGGGATACAAGCACCTTTACAGGGAGCACCTCGGCGGAAAGATCCTGATCCTCTATGTTCCATCCGTCAGATCCTATGTGTGTCGATACCTTGGGAATGACGAACTCTATCTTAACGGCCACAACGTCCCTCCTTTCCGTTCCTTCCTCTTTACCAACGGATCGATCCTGAAAAACCTTAAGATCAGTCCGGTCTATTATACCGATGTGGTCACCCGGTTCCTCCATACAGGCGAGAGGGTTCACATTTCATTTACTGCAAAAGAGGTAGAATACCGCTTCAAGAACAGCACCAATGGGATCCATCCCTTCAGCTTCACTGCCGAGTCGGGTGAGTTGATCGGGGTAATGGGTGGCAGCGGCGTGGGAAAATCAACCCTGCTGAATGTCCTCAACGGCAATCTTATCCTTAAAACCGGCGAGATCCTCATCAACGGGTATGACCTTCAGAAGGAAAAGGAAAAACTACAGGGGATCATTGGCTTCGTCCCCCAGGATGACCTGCTGATTGAGGAACTGACGGTCTTCCAGAATCTATACTACAATGCAAAACTCTGCTTCAGGGATTTCTATGAAAAAGAGTTGATCCGGTCCGTCATGCGGGTGCTGATGGACATCGACCTGATCGGGATCCGGAAACTGACTGTCGGCGACCCGCTGAATAAATTTATCAGCGGGGGACAACGGAAACGGCTCAACATCGCCCTCGAGCTGATCCGGCAACCCTCTGTCCTCTTTGCCGATGAACCCACCTCCGGCCTCTCCTCGATGGATTCTGAGATGGTCATGCTTCTTCTGAAGGAGCAGACCCTGAAAGGGAAGCTGGTCATCGTTAACATCCACCAGCCCTCCTCCGACATATACAAACTATTCGATAAGCTCCTGATCATGGACAAAGGTGGTTACCCGATTTTTTACGGTAACCCGATCGATGCCATCACCTACTTCAAATCGGTCAGTTATCACGTGAACCCTGAGGAGAGCGAATGCCTCACCTGCGGTTTTGTGAACCCGGAACAGCTTCTCCAGATCACCGAGTCGAAGATCCTTAACGAGTACGGCAAGGTGACCGGTAACCGGAAGATCCCTCCAAAAGAGTGGTACGGCTATTTCAGGAAGAACATCCAGCCTAAACTCCCGATCCTGGAGAAAAAGGAGGAGCTGCCGCATAACTTCTTTAAAATTCCCGGGATCTTCAAGCAGTTCCGTATCTTCAGCATCCGGAACCTCCTTACGAAGATCACCAACCGGCAGTACATGCTCATCAACCTGCTGGAGGCTCCTTTCCTGGCAGCCCTCCTGGCTTTCCTCACCCGTTACTCCTTCGGCGAAAGTTACATCTTCAGCGACAACCGCAACCTGGTCCCCTACCTCTTCATGAGCGTGGTAGTCTCGCTCTTTCTCGGAATGATGGTCAGCGCCGAGGAGATCATCCGCGACCGCAGGATCCTGAAACGGGAGGCCTTTCTCCATCTCAGCAGGTTCAGTTATCTTAACTCGAAGATCATCCTTCTCTTTGTCCTGTCGGCCATCCAGACGATCCTTTACGTATTGGTCGGAAACTGGATCCTGGGGATCAAAGGGATGACGATGAGCTATTTCCTGATCCTCTTTGCAACGAGCTGTTTTGCAAATATGGTCGGGCTCAATATTTCTGCCGGACTGAACTCAGTGGTGGCGATCTACATCCTGATCCCCTTCATCATTGTACCACAGCTCCTGCTCAGCGGCACCATCGTTCCCTTCGACTATCTGAACCCTTCCATCGCCTCCAGGACCAGTGTCCCGCTGGTGGGCAACATGATGACCTCCCGCTGGACCTTCGAAGCGCTTGCCGTGGAGCAATTCAAGGACAATGAATATGAAAAGATATTTTTCCCATACGACCGGGAGATCTCCAGGTACTCCTACATCACCGCCTATGTGATCCCGACCCTGAAATCGGAGGTGGATGTTTGCCAGCGGAATACGAGGCTGAACGAAAACCCCAGAGTCACTGCCAGCAACTTTGCAATCCTTCAAAAGGAGATCCCGATGCTGACCGGCGAGGCGGGGTTC
>JBAXRT010000170.1:0-5034 GCA_037131065.1 bacterium
TTTTCTCTGCTTTTTTATGCTTTTCTTTGCTTCGCCAAAAAATGTAATAATCTGACTAAAAGCACTTTAACTGAAATTGAAGGTAAACGAAAGCAGCCGTTCGATTCCCCTACGGGCTACCAGCCGGCATTCATACAGAGGCCGGTTTTTTATTGGTCATTAGTAATTGGGAATCAGAAATTGGTAAATTCACTTTTCATTTGTCATTTTTTCTTATCTCTCTTTCCTGATAATCACCAAAAAACTATCTTTATTCAAACTTTCAGCCATGAAAAATGTTTCGGAAAAAAAGATCCTGTTGTCGACTCCGAGGTTCAATGTTTTTCATCAGCAGTTTGCGGAGGAAGATGCCAAGGTCCATGATTATTATTTCATGGAAAAACCAGATGCCGTTTCCGTAATCGTCAGAAAAGGGAACCACATTGGTCTGATCCGGATCGCCAGGCCACTGACACAACTTTCGGGGTGGGAGATCCCGGGGGGACGGATGGAAGAGGGAGAGGTAACACTCAAAACTGCGCAGCGGGAATTAGAGGAGGAAACCGGCCTTACCGGCGCTGATTGGAAATATTTAACCAGCTTTTATCCCTTTCCGAGCGTCACTAAGGAGAGGATGCATATTTATTCCTGCGTAGCCAATGATACATCATCAACCAGGCTAAATGTATCAGAAGGGGTTTCCGAGTTCCGGTTCTTTACGCGCGAAGAGATCCTTAAGCTTATCCTGGACGGTGAGATCCACTGCTCGATCGACGGGTTTGCACTGCTTTATTATTTTCAGGCAGTGACAAGATGATGAAGTGATGTGGTGATTTTAAAATTTGAAGATTTTAAAATTTGAAAATTGAGAGATTGTAAGAACTGGATCCATATTAATCTCATAAACTGCTAAGCTTTTTCTGTTTGCATTGATTTTCCTAGTTTCCGAACTTCCTTTCAATCGTGGAAAATTGCTCCAGCACACCGAGGATATCTTCCGGTGTGAGATCATTGAAAAGCCTTTCAAAGAAAAAAAGCCGGGCATAGCCCGACTGGAGAGGCAAGAAGTTGCTCAGCAAAGGAGCATCGCCGGTCCTGATGATGAGATCGACCGGAGTGGTGACAGAAAGATGGTCCCAGAACCTGCCGGAACTTCCCGGTTTGTTCATGGCCTGCATGATCTCGTCCAGCGGGTCGTAGGCAAGCAGAAGGTTCAGCCTTCCCTTTTTATGATCACAGGTGCTTTGTTCGATGGTATTGACCTTTTCCAGAAGGGATGCTGGAATGATCTCCCTGTTCCCGGCAACAGTGACCCTCAGACCCCGTCGGCCCGCCAGCTCAGGGATCTCATGGGCAAGTGAAGATTCCACAAGCTCCAGACCTGCCGCCATCTCATCCTCCTCCCTCCGGAAGTTCTGGATACTCGAAAGATAGAGGCTGATCTCCTTCACCCCTTTGCCGGAGAGCAGCTCCACCATCGACTGCAATTGCGACCGGGTACGGAGATAGGATTCCCGCAACGAACATCCGTGAACAGATGCCCAGCGTCTTCCGCCGTCCGGAATGATACCGGCATGATTTGGGATCTTTCCCGGTGAGGGATGAAAGCGGCTTGACTCTTCCATTTTGCCTGTATTTATTTCCATCCTGCTTTCACCGGATAAATTTAGTGAATTGAATTTAAAAAATCCCTGGCTTTCAGCAGTTCAGTTCTGAACAGGTAAGCACCCGGGGGCTCAAATGTCGCCCGGAATTCAAACCCCGACAGATCCATCCGGAACTCTTTCCTGTCCATCACCGACTCCATCACCATGGCCACGCTCCGGTCGGCGGAGTATTTCCTTACGACAGACAGAAGTCCGAGGATCTCGGGAATATTGGTGTTCATCGGCGTTCCCGGGCGGTAAATGGCCCCTATCCGGACCAGCCCGATCGGTTTGCCGGCCAGGGCATGCTTCGCCAACATTTCATAAATGATCCCGAACCTGGCGGAGTCATGTCCCTCCGGTATTGCATCAATGTGCACTCCCCGGAACCCGCAGGCTACATCCGGCAAACTGATCCCCAGGATCTCCCTGAAAAGAAGGATAGCAAAAAGGTTGGATGCAATCTTGCTTTCAGGGATGCCATTCAGATCATGGAAGCGGTCGCCCGAGACAAGTTCGAACTGATGCAGTTTCCCGATAAATTCCGGTATATGGTCCGGCTCGTGCTGACCGTCGGCATCGAGGGCGATAATATGTGTATATCCGTGTTCAAGGGCATATTTCCCGGCAGTTGAATAAAACCCCGAAAGGCCCAGGTTCACCTTATTGGAAAAACAGTCAAATCCGAGATTCTTTACAAGAGAGGCTGTCCGGTCGGTGCTGCCGTCGTCAATCACGATCACATCGTTTTTCCATGGATGAAGCCGGCTGAGGAGGGCAGCTATGTTCCTCTCCTCATTGTAAGCCGGAATGGCGATGAGCGGTCTGACCATTTCAGTTTTTACTGCCATGATCCGGGTTTTCGGGAGCCACCGCTGGTATTTTTGCTCTCTTCTTCCCCATGGCCATGAACTGGTTTATCAGGAAAAAAGCAACAAAAGTGAGAATTGCGGCCTTCGTCAGATAGTTGAAAACAGTGGCAAAATCCGTCTCGGCCTTCATCACCTGGAAAAAGAGGAGGGGTAGCCAGAGGATCAGCGCCGGCTCTCTTTTCGATATGGAAATAACCTTTACAATGACCCAGTTATAAAGAAGGGCGATGAAAAAGATAAAGAGAAAGGCCCCCCATATACCGAAGTTGGCGTAACCTTCGCCTGCCAGGGAAATATCCATACTTGTGGTTTCGGGTAAAGGTGTTCCGGTAAATCTTTCAAAATTGGCACGGCCGCCGGCTTTTGCCTTCTCGGGCGCGAGGAACCGTGGCAACAGCGTGGCATAAAGGGCCGATTTGATCGTTTCGCCCCTGACAAAGGGTTGTTTCTTTGGCATGTAATCAAGGATCCGTGCAATGATCCATCCCTGGTTCAGCCGGGCGGCCATGTTCTGCATCGACGCCGGGTTGAAGATCGCTGAGGGGGAGGAGATACGGGAGAGAAAGATCTCATTGTAGATTTCCGAATTGGTTTTCGTACTGGTGGCATACCAGGTGGCCATGCGGTACTCCTCCTTGGTCGACTGGACGATCATCACGAGGAAAAGTCCAAAAGTAATTCCGAAGATCTTTCCCCACATCGGAATTTTTATAACCATGGCAATGATCAGGAAAGAGAGGATAAACCATTGTACCAGTTCACCGAACATTCCCTGCAGGATTGCAGCCGAAGTTGCAAGTCCCATGATCCCTGCAAAAATGAGCCATTTGAACCTGTTGGAACTGAAGAGGATCATATACATCCCCACATACTGAAGGTTTGTTACCAGGAAGACGATGAACCGCAGGCTGGCAGGCAGCCCCTTTCCGGCGAAGCCTGCTGTAAGTCCGATGACAACAAGAATATAGCCAAGCCATGGATGTTCACCAATATAGATCTTTAACCGGTCAATATCTTCCGAATTGACGATCCGTTCGTTTTTCAGCGGCAAATAGAGCCCGAGGACCATCAAAAAGCAGAAGGGAACAATAAAGTCCATGTAAACCTGCTCGGGGACAGCCATATAATATAGGTCATCATAAGGAAGAAAATGGTATGCCATCACCGGGCCAAGGATCCATTGCATCACCGACATGAAGGCAATCAGATCGCGGATCTCGATCCGCTTCCCGAGGTCCTGGAGGAATTTTACCGTGATCCCTGCAAAGAGTGCCAGGCCCAGGGCCGTCATGTAATAAAAGCCGGTGAGGATCTCCAGCAGGGCGAAGACCAGTAAGCCCAGTCCCAGCAATTGTATGCTTCTTTGCGAGAGGTACATTCAGGGGACTATGTTTGTTTCAAAACTTTCCCTTATCGCTTCAAACGACCAGGCTGAGATGATCTTTTCAGAGACCATGCCCATCTTCCGTGAAACGTCACCGGTCGTCATGAGGTCAAGTTTCCCGGCACAGGCTCCGGCATCCCCGGAAGGAATAACGAACCCGTTCTCCCCGGGCCTGACGAGGTCGATGGCACATCCGGTCCTGTCGCTCACCAGCACGGCTTTGCCGCAGGCCATTGCTTCATTCACCACAAGTCCCCAGGTCTCCCCCGGTCCCTGTGAAGGCAAAACAAGGATATTGCTCATGTGATACACAACAGGCATGCGACTCTGGTTCTGGAAAGGAATGAAATGGAAACCCTTCTTCCCCTCGGCCAGCGATCTCATCTGGGGTTCCAGCGCCCCGTTCCCGACAAAAAGATAGTGAAGTCCCGGTTTGTTCAGTTCAAGGGCGGCGCGGATCAGCAGGAGGGGGTCCTTCTTCGGCTCAAATTTGCCGACGAAGAGAATGACCTTGTCATCCCCGGCGATCCCGAGTTCACCCTTCCATTTTTCAGTTTCAGGGCGCAATTTTCCTTCCGGATCGCTGAACCGCCGGTTGTCGATGGCGTGCGGGGCAAAGAAAAGATGATCCTCCCTGAAGCCATGTTCAAGGAAATAGCGGCGGTTATTCTCTCCGACATAAAAGGCATAGTCGGCCTTCCTGTAAATCCAACGGAGAAAAAGCCGGCGCATAAATTGTTTCATTCCACCGGTTTCATCCAGCAAGGTGGAATCGCCGCGGAAATAGACCGGGATCCTCCCTTTGAAATGTCGCATGGCATGGTAGTGGGCATGGTAGTTCCATCCATAGACCAGCAGGGCCTCCGCACCCCAGCCGGCGATCTTAACGTTCAGCTCAGGGCAGACGATCCCGCGGTAGGAGCCGGGTCCGGGATTGGGTGATATATTAGGGACAAATTCATATGGATAACCATCAAGCAAAGGGATATCCCATTGAATGGTCTTTCCGAAATCCTTGTCAAAAAGAGATTCCCTGCTCTGGCTCCAGGTATAGAAAACCCTGATCTCCAGTTTTTCCGACCCGGCCAGGAGGGCAAAGAGCGGAGCATTGTACTGGATAGGGTGGCTGCTTATGATCGCAAGTCTCTTTTTC
>JBAXRT010000171.1:0-5024 GCA_037131065.1 bacterium
CGAGGACTGCTCCGAGTGACAATTGCAAGATCAGTAGTGGCGGTTCGGCCTCATCCAACGATGCCAATCATATCTCCGGACCTTCAAGGACAGGTCAGGAACTTAGTCACGCAATTAATGTCTCCCTCGAGGAGGCTGGAATGAAACCAGGAGATATCAGTTATATTTCTGCCCACGGCACTGCTACTCCTTTCAATGATGAGATGGAATCAAAGGCGGTAAGCCTCAGCGGGCTAAGCGACGTTCCTCTGAACAGTTTCAAGGGATACTGGGGACATACCCTCGGGGCCGCCGGAATTATTGAATCTGCAGCAGCAATCCATAGTTTGAAGAAAAACATGCTATTCCGGTCTGCAGGGTTCGACTCACCGGGAGTTTCCGAAAAGATCACAGTCATTGAGCAGCATGCCCGGGCCGTGCTCAGGAGCTGTCTGAAGACTGCCTCCGGGTTTGGAGGATGCAATGCTTCCATCATCTTTGAGAAGATCTGATATGAATTTGTTAATCACAAGCTATTGCCTCATCACCGAAAGTAAAGTAGTCGTTAATGACCAACTTCACTTTTATCAGGAAAATTTTCTTAATTTTGCAAACTTTATTAAATCGATCTATAAGCAGGAAGAGATCAATTATCCCAAGTTTTATAAGATGGATTCGTTGAGCAAGTTGGGATTTCTTTCTTCCGAATTGGTTTTAAAGGCAAGTAATATAAGCAGATACAGAGAAGAAGAGGTAGGCGTCATAATGATGAATTCGAGTTCAAGCCTGGATACGGATATCGTTCATCAGGATTCCATCAAAGACTCGTCAAACTACTTTCCAAGTCCTTCCGTCTTTGTTTATACCTTGCCCAACATTTTGATAGGTGAAATTTGTATTAAGAATAAGATCAAAGGGGAGAATGCCTTTCTCATTTCTGAAACATTTGATGCAGAGCTTATCAGAAGCTGTGTGGAAAATCTGATGAGGGAGGAAAGATTGAAGGCATGTCTTTGCGGCTGGGTCGAACTGCTTGGAGAAAAATTTGAATCGCTCCTTGTATGGGTAGAGAAAGCCGGGTCAACGGAGAACCAGGCTGAAACGGTCTTCAGGCCTCTTCCCTTTACAGAAGAAACTTTAAAGCAACTTTTACATCGTAACTGACATTTTTGATATGGAAGAATTAATTCAAAAGCTAAAGAAAGAGGTCGTTGAACAGTTGAACCTGGAAGATATTTCAGTTGATGATATCGATCCTGATGCGCCCCTGTTCGGTGAGGGACTTGGTCTCGATTCAATCGACGCACTGGAGTTGATCGTTTTACTTGAAAAAAATTATGGTATTAAGATAGAAGATCCCAAGGACGGCAAGAAAATATTCTTCTCCATCCGGACCATGGCTGAATACATCACCGAGCATAAAAAATAGTGATGAATGCCTCAACGGATATTCATAACCGGTTTAGGAATTATCTCAAGCATTGGTCAGAACTCCCGGGAAAATCTTGATTCATTAATTCAAGGCCGCACCGGGATCGGCAAGATCATACATCTTTCCACTTCTCTCAGTGAATTAATCCCGGCTGCCGAGGTAAAAGCCACCCATGAACAGCTTTTATCCTTAGCCGGTATATCCGTCATTGAAGGATATTCCAGGAATGCACTCCTTGGCATTATCGCTGCCGGGGAGGCATATACACATGCCAGGATGGATGAACACAGGGATATCAGAACAGGACTGATCTCGGCCACCACTGTTGGCGGAATGGATAAATGTGAGATGTACTATGATGACTTCCTGAACAACGATTCCCGGAATATCTATATCGAGACTTACGATTGTGCCGACAGCACCGAAAAAATAGCAGATAAGCTTGGTCTGCGCGATTATGTCACGACGATCAGCACGGCCTGCTCCTCCTCTGCGAATGCCATCCTGCTTGGCGCCAGGATGATCCGAAGCGGGAAACTTGAAAGAGTCCTTGCCGGCGGGTGCGAGTCTCTTACACGGTTTCATCTGAACGGATTCAATGCACTCAAGATACTCGACAAGGAGCCCTGCAAACCGTTTGATGAAAAGAGAGCCGGGATCAACCTCGGAGAGGGAGGCGCCTATGTCGTACTCGAATCGGAGGAAACTATTGAAAAAACCGGCAACCTTCCTCTATGCGAGCTAGTCGGCTGGGGAAACTCCTGTGAGGCATTCCACCAGACGGCCTCTTCTCCCGACGGGATCGGAGCCTTTCTTGCCATGAAGAAGGCTTTGGAAATGAGTGGCCTAGGGCCGGAGGCGATTGGCTATATCAATGCCCACGGGACCGGGACCGATAACAACGACCTTTCAGAAGGACGGGCCATCGATAAATTATTCGGAGAGCGCAGGCCGAGGTTCAGCTCAACAAAACCCTTCACCGGACATACCACCAGCGCAGCCGGGTCTACCGAAACCATTGTCGCGATCCTTGCTTTGCTGCATGATGTGATCTGGCCAAACCTCAATTTCAGCAATCCGATACCCGAACTTGGGTTCTCTCCGGTAAC
Organism: bacterium; assembly: GCA_037131065.1. GTDB lineage: Bacteria > Bacteroidota > Bacteroidia > Bacteroidales > FEN-979 > JBAXRT01. The sequence goes on from JBAXRT010000171.1 coordinate 2,521, forward strand.
ATCTTTACTGAAAGATATCAGGATGGAGGCTGTTATGTCAAACTCCTTCGGTTTCGGAGGAAATGACACCTCTCTTATATTCAAAAGGACAACATAACAATGGCCTTTATCAACGGCATCGGACTTATCTCTCCCCAGAACACCCTGGATCCGGATGTTTTCCTGCCTGCCGTTGTTGAGCATCATGCCGATTACATGAAGTGCGTGGAGCCGGTCTTCAAGGAATACATCGATCCGCTTCTTGCCCGCCGCATGAGCCGGCTGATCAAAACGGGGATCGTCTCCGCCAAATTGTGCCTGCGCGATGCGGGATGCAGTCTCCCTGATGCCATCATCACAGGAACTGGTCTTGGAAGCATTGAGGACACTGAAAAGATCCTTGGTGAGATTACAAAGGAGGAGAAGTTCCTCAACCCCACCCCATTCATACAATCGACCTACAATACCATCAGTTCCCAGATTGCCATCACACTTAAATGCCACGGGTACAACTCAACTTATGTGCACCGTTCCTTTTCCTTTGAAAGCGGGCTGCAGGATGCCATGCTCCAGTTTGAAGAGGGTATTGCAGGGAACATTCTCGCCGGGGGAATTGATGAAATGACCGGGAACCACCTCCAGATTACACGGAGGATCGGCTTGTGGAAAATGCATCCAGTACATAACCTCTCGGTTCTGAAGGAGAACACTCCCGGAGCCCTGGCAGGTGAAGGTTCCGGGTTTTTCCTGCTTTCATCAGCAAGAAACGACCATACCTATGCCACCCTGAAAGGGGTTGAGACAATATATAAACCTTCAGGCACATCTGAGCTCGGGAGCAAAGTCAGGACGTTTCTTTCCGGACATGGATTAACACCCGGCGACATGGATGTCATTATCACCGGGATCAACGGCGACACGAGGTGGGACCCGTTGTACAACGAAGTGAATGCCCTTTTATTCCCGTCAAAACCGCTTGCCTGGTACAAACACCTCTCTGGGGAGTATCATACTGCCAGCACCTTTGCACTCTGGATGGCATCCAACATGATCAAACGCCAGGTCTATCCCCACATCACAATGCTTAATGATTTTGTTCCTCCTGTTATCAGGCATGTCCTGATCCACAACCATTTCAGGGGGGATAACCACTCCTTTATTCTTGCCGGGTCCTGATAGTACAAATTCCCCTCAATTTGATTTTTACTTTTAACTTTGCCGCATGGATCTTTTATCTCTTTTTATGGATCCATTCATTACAAAATGTCAGAAAAGGTATATATAACAGGGATCGGGATCATCTCTGCCATTGGAAATAATGTTCGGGAGGTTGAAGAGAGCCTGCTTGCTGAAAGAACGGGGATCGGAGAGATCACCCTTTTCCCGACTGTTCATAAGGGTAAACTGCCTCTCGCCGAGGTCAGGCTTTCCAGTGCCGCTCTTCTGGGGTACACGGGACTTTCAGGAAAATCTGTTGTGACGAGGACAGCCCTGCTCGGAATGATTGCCGCCAGTGAAGCAATGATCAGTTCGGGTTACAAGTCAGGTGACAGCTCCAGGACTGCTCTCCTGTCTGCCACAACGGTCGGAGGCATGGATCTCAGCGAGGAGTTCTTCCAGGATTACCTTAAGGATCCGTCGAAAGGAAGGTTGAGAAAGGTTGTGAACCACGACTGCGGAGAGAGCACCGAACGGATCGCATCCTTCACGGGTATCAATGGGTTCGTCACAACGATCAGTACAGCCTGCAGCTCATCGGCAAATTCACTCATGCTCGGAGCCAGGCTGATCAAATCGGGCATGGCCGACCGCGTGCTTGCCGGCGGAACCGATTCAGTTACGCGTTTCACACTCAATGGATTCAACACGCTGATGATTCTTGACAAGAACGGTTGCAGGCCATTCGACGAGAACCGGGCCGGACTTACCATTGGTGAGGGTGCTGCATATCTGATGCTGGAGTCGGAAGAGATGGTAAAGCGATCGGGCAAGCCGGTTCTGGCCATACTTTCAGGTTATGGAAATGCCAATGATGCCTTTCACCAGACCGCCTCATCGCCTGAGGGAAAAGGAGCCATCCTTGCCATGGAGAAGGCATTTGAGGTAAGCGGCTTATCCCCAACCGATATCAGCTATATTAATGTTCATGGCACCGGTACACAAAACAATGACCTGTCGGAAGGTCTGGCCATTGAAAAAGTTTTCGGATCAAAGGTCCCTCCCTTCAGTTCGACAAAGGGCTATACAGGACATACCCTGGGAGCCGCAGGCGCCATCGAAGCTGTGATCTCGATCCTTTCTATGAAAAACAATGTGATCTTCCCTAACCTGAACTGGAACACTCCGATGAAAGAGTTATCCATGACTCCGGTTATAAGAATCAAACGGGATGTGACCGTGAACCATGTTCTTTCAAATTCATTTGGGTTCGGAGGAAACAATTCGACGTTAATATTATCGAAAGTCCGGTAGCTATGCAATTGACGAGTGACGAATTACGAATGACGAGTGAATTTACGATTTAC
>JBAXRT010000172.1:0-4978 GCA_037131065.1 bacterium
GGTCGATGGCCATCATTACCCTGATGGCACTGGGGGCATTCAGTATCATCATTACCGGGGCAAACAGGAAGACCTTCGTCGGGAGTGAAAATGACCGGAATTCAGGCACGGGTGGATTTATACTTTGGACTGAGAGCTCCTTCCCTGTCGGGGAGGATCTGAATACCCGGGAAGGGAAAAAACATTATACCCTGGATGACGAACCTGCACTGAAAAATGTCAGGTTTGTCCAGATGCACCAGCTTGACGGGGAGGATGCCAGTTGTCTTAACCTGAACCAGGTTTCCAGGCCGGTGATCCTTTCAGTGGACCCGCGACTTTTCGACAGTGAAAGATGTTTCACTGTTTTGCAGGGAGATGGTTCGTTTGACAGAGAACAGCCGTGGCGCGTACTTAACGAGGCTCCTGTGCCTGGTGTGATCAATGCCTTTGCCGATCAGACTGTCATCACCTGGGGATTAAGGAAGAAGATCGGCGATACGCTTTATTACCTTGATGAATCGGGGTCACCGTTGAAAGTGGTCTTGAAAGGGGGACTCGACAACTCCATTTTTCAGGGAAGCCTTCTTGTTTCGGATTCCCTTTTCAGGATATATTTCCCGTCGGCTCCGCGATCCAGGATTATGCTCATCGATGGGCCATATGAGAAACGGGCAGAGATTGCATCGAGACTTGAAAATCTCTTCCGGGACCATGGTATGATGGCTTTCCCGGCTTCGCAGCGTCTTGCAGCCTTCAATGCAGTGGAAAACACTTATCTCTCTATTTTCATGCTGCTGGGTGGCCTCGGGATCCTTGTCGGAACCATCGGGCTTTCTGTTGTTTTATTACGGAATCTTTATGAGAGAAGGAGTGAGATCGCCATTTATAAGGCCATCGGATTTTCCGGAAAGAAAATTTTGAGGATCGTCATCACGGAGTACCTTCATCTGCTCCTTGCCGGTGCTGTGGCCGGGGTGGTACCTGCCCTTCTGGCTATCCTTCCGTCGATGCTTTCACCCTCCTTTACCGCCATGGGTGGAATGCTGGTGATCATCACCCTGCTGATCCTGGTTAACGGGTCGCTCTGGATATTCTTCCTTGCGAAAAAAGCGGTTAAGGTGGATATACATGAGGTGTTGAAGGCGGAGTGACTAGTGACTAGTGACGAGTGACGAATGACGAATGACGAGTGAATACATACCAATGATTCTCCTTGCGGCGGGGAACTCAGTGAGGATGGGACGACCAAAGGCAATGCTTACCTGGCCCGATGGTGTGACATTCGCAGAGCGACTTACAGAGGTTTGCCGCGATTCCCATATTGATCCGGTGATCCTGGTGGTGAACAGGGAGGTAATGAAGGTCCTTCCGGATCTTAGCGGTGTGGAAATCGTGATCAACGATCATATCGACAGGGGACGTTTTTATTCGCTCCTTCTCGGACTGGAGAAGGTTTCGTCAGGAAGCCCCGTTTTCATCCACAACATTGACAATCCTTATCTCGATGCCGGACTGCTGAAGAGGATGGCATTACAAGTAAATCCGGGAGGGTATGTCGTGCCAGTGCATAACAGGCGCAGGGGACATCCAGTGCTTTTTGGGGGCGGGATGACGGATGAGATCCGTGGTATGGACTATCGTACGGATATGAGAGAGGTGATTAAAAATTTCGCAGGGAAGGAAATTGTCTGTGACCAATCGGGGATCCACTGGAATATAAATACACCTGAGGATTACAGGCAATTCATGGATTCCTTCGGCCGGACCGATCACTGATCTCCATCCTGATCGCGACGGTGACCACCTCCACCGAATCGGTACCGATATCAAAGATCCTGGCATCCCCGGTTTTCCATCTCCTGACTGCCTGGTCGACGAGACCTTCCCTGACAATCCACAGCTGCGGGATATCGTTTTTTTCACATAGGGTTTCAATGGCCTGGGACCAGCCCCTGCCGTTCAGTTCAAGGGGACCGATCTCATCGATGACAAAGAGTGCGGCATCCTTGTTTTTCAACGGATCGAGAAGTTCATTTCCTTTTTTAATTCCCTCCGGCCTGAAAAAATACTTTCCGGCTCTTTGATTTTCCGGTGTTCCTGTTTCACGGCATAATTCCACCCTTTCATTGGTCCTGAGGTCGAGAAGATCGAATCCTGTCCTTTTGCCCTCTTCCTGAACGCCAATCGCGAGAAACCCTGAGATCCCGTATCCATTGTGCCGGAGGTAATCGGTAACATGCTTTGCAAAGGTGGTCTTTCCCTTTCCGATACCACCGGTGATGATCACGATGGATGGTCTCACGGAATCCTCAGTTTCAAAAAGCCGCAGGATGACCTCAGCCTGCGAAAAAAAACCGGAAAAGGTCAGGTTGGATCTCCTGAAGAGCTCTTTCGGGGGAGGCATCGTGGCAATGATGCCCGGCAATGCTGAGAAAGCCAGCCCGAGCGACTGGTAAAGATTTGAAAAGCCCCGACGGACCATGATAGAACGTATGAGAGGATTCCTCAGTTCGACGCTGATGGCGGCGTAACCGGTAATGACGATCGCAGCCCGCAGGATCATTTTAAGGCCGGTGACCAATCCCCCGGCGCTGAAAAAGAGGTTGCCGGAGGAGAGTCCTCCTATGAGGAAGGAAGCAGAGAGGACAACGACGACGAACTGGATCCAGATCAGTTTATTCCTGAACCTTCGCATGGCCCGCTTATAACGCCAGACGCAAAATCCAAAGTAAAGAAGGGAAAGAGCGATACCGGCCCACAGGTAATCAAAATTGATCAGGAGGAGAATACCAATAACAGCAGCAAGGTTCATCACCAGGAAAAGTATGGAGAACTTCTGTTTTTTCTCCCCGCCGGCTAGGCGATTGTCGGGCTGAAGGGTGAAATCGTGGTTTTGTTCCCCTGTCAACCGGTGTTTCAGGTAGTGCCGGCCCGCCCGGTAACCAAGGATTGCGGCGGTCATGCCGGATGTAAGATAGATGGCAGCGATGATGATCACGACGGTGACCGGGCTGAGCTGGCTCAGGTTGATCTGTTTCACCCCGAACCGGTAAAGCCCCTCAAGGATCGGGATCAGGTCAAAGCCATAAAGGATCAGCAGGCTGACCACCTTGTGCACCAGGGTGCTGAAAACCGCCAGCGCTCCGCCTACCAGGTAAGCCAGGATGTTCCTGCCAAACAGTATGAGGATAAGTTCAAGAATGATTGCCTCGGTAAGGATCCCTATCATCGGTCCGAGGATCATGGCGCTGGGCGAGATCGATTTCATCAGGGCACAGATAACGCCGGCCCGCCATACCAGCCCGCTCTCTTTCCAGAATTGCACCGAAGCGACAAGCATCCACACACCCATGAAGGAGAGGATGGCCCCTGTAAACGGGATCCTCAGGTTATGGAGAAAACTGCCGATGATAATCTCGACGGATGCCCAGAGGCTGCCCACGACGGCTGCTTTCAGCCAGACGGAGTTGAGGGGTGTATGCGGGATAAACTGCATTGAGGAATTCTTGAAACCACAAAGTGTGACTGCAAATATAAAATTTTACATACTTGAATGAATTCTTTAACTACACATGAAGGAAGAAGCTAATGTAAAATCAATTTTACTTATTTTTACAATGATAAATATTGAGAAGTGACCGAACATAAAATTCAAACCATTTTTGCCAGGGCCGAAGAGATCAGAAATGAGAGCAGGCCTGCGGCCATCTGCATCGTGATTGAAACACAAGGTTCAACACCCAGGAAGCAGGGATCGAAAATGATCGTCTACAGCGATGGCTCGATATTCGGGAGCATCGGGGGAGGGAGCGTTGAGAAAGAGGTGGCCGAAAGGGCGGTGGAACTGATCGCTTCCGGGAGCCCGGAAAAATGCGTTTTCAGCCTGGAACAGGATCTCGGCATGCATTGCGGGGGAAAGATGGAGGTCTATATTGAACCCATCAACCCGGTCCAGAAGCTCCTTATCTTCGGGGCCGGCCATGTGGGAAGAGCAGTTGCGAAGTTTGCGACTGAACTGGATTTCTCTGTAACCCTCATCGATCCGCGGGAAAATATTTTCAGTGAGCCGGGCTTTAGCAGTTACTCCTGCATCAACAGGGACTATTTCGAAGCGATAGAGCAGATCGTTTTTAATGAAAACAGCTATTCGGTGATCGTCACCCCGAAGCATCTTTATGATGAAGATATCCTCGCAAAGATTGCCAGGAAGCCCCATGCCTATATCGGCATGATCGGGAGCAGGAGAAAAGTGGAGATGCTGAAAGAACGCTTCACCAGTGAGAATATCCTTACACCGGAAGAGCTTGAAAAGATAGACATGCCGATCGGGATCAGGCTGAGGGCCGAGACCCCCCAGGAGATCGCCATCTGTATCGTTGCCGGACTGATTGATGTCCGGAACGGCTTACATAACAGCAACAGTTGACACGCGCTATGCAACGGACCATCCGGTTTGTATTTGATAATTCAATCGAGGAGATCGACTTCCGCAAAACGCCGGGGCTGAAACCTACAACGACCTTACTCCGGTGGCTTCGTTCCAGGCCTGGTCACAAGGGAGTGAAGGAAGGTTGCGGGGAGGGTGACTGCGGTGCCTGTACCGTTGTTTTGGCTGAACCCACACCAGAGGGAAAATTGATTTACAAGGCCGTTGATTCCTGTCTGATCTTCCTTCCGATGGTTCATGGTAAACAGGTGATCACCATTGAAAACCTTGCCGTTACCCGGTCTGTACAGAACATACATTTCGACCATCACGACCATCACGACCATTTCGTTTCTGGAAAGATCCTGCATCCGGTCCAGCAGGCTTTGGTTGAAAAGAACGGTATCCAGTGCGGATATTGCACCCCGGGGATGGTTATGTCGCTTTTTGCACTGTATAAAAACCATCATCAGCCATCACATGAGGTGATCAGGGATGCCCTGACCGGGAACCTCTGCCGTTGCACCGGTTATAAACCGATCATCGAAGCAGCTGAATCGGTTTGTGCTG
>JBAXRT010000173.1:0-4842 GCA_037131065.1 bacterium
TTCACCTAACCAGAAAAGGAATCCTCCGGACCCCGGCCTGCCGTTCCCGGGATCATGATGGGTGGCGATATGGATGACCCTGCTCGTAGATGCCATTTCAAGAAATCTTTTTTTTCCCGATTCCTCCCCGGGAGCCATCCTTGCCGATAACCCCTTCCTCCCGAAAAGGGTGACAATGTCTGACACTTCCGCCTGGCTGGCCGGTAGCGACACAATGGAGCTGCTCATGGTAAAAACAGGCGAAAACCCTGCAAAATCGATCCCGTGATCCTCTCCCCGTCCATCCTTCGAATCACCGCATACTGGCATGCTCTCTGCCCACTGGCCGACGGAATAGTGGTAAGTCACCTCAAAATCACGTATAAGGTAGCGGTGGCAAGGGAATCCGCAGGTCCCCTGCTCCGGTTCCTCCGTAAGGAACGATTCAAATGCGATGCCCAGCAGCTCGTTTCCGGGGATAATGATCAGGCGCGATTTTCCGTTTAGTACCCTCTTCACAGGCGACAGGAGAAGTGTATACATTTTCCAGGCAGCCATGGCCAGCTCGCTGATATCGGCCAGTTTAAGCTGCCGCCTGTAATTCCGGACCGTCTCCATGAAGTCATCATTCAGCCTCTGCCGGATGCGTTTTTCCTCAAACCTTGAAATGGCATTGATTACCATCACCGAGTCGGATACCGTATATTCGAGCAGAACCTCCTGGCGACTAAGCCTTGACCTGATCGAACCATTGCCGGAAGAAGTGTGATCGGGCTGTGAACCGGCTTCAGCCGACGGGAACAGTCCCATAAAACAGGCAAAAACAAAATACCATGGTTTTTTGCTCATATCCTTGTGTTTTAATTTATTCTACCAGAGGAGCAACCTGCCCATGGTCACCAGCTCTTCATCAATGATCATTTTCCAGTAATAGAGTCCGGGTACAAGTGCTCTTGTTATAAGCTCATAATGGGTCCCGGGTATCATTCCCGAGGAGCATACGATATACCCCCGGTTGTCGAAAAGTTCGATGGTAACCATTGCCCGGGAATCCGGATCGGTCCATTCGAAGGGAATCCTATTCCCCCTCTTTTCGCTGATCCTGCACGCTGGCTGAAGAAGCTTACACGAGGGACCGCGTGTGACAGTGCCTACAAGCACCTCAAATTCATGCAGGGGCACAAAGTTGACTGCAGCATAAAGCCCTGTCTGCCTGTCAGCAGGACCTGCTCCGGCCTGAATATCCTTGCCATTCCTGATATGATCTTTCCACAGTATCACCGACAGGCCTATGGTCACAAGGAGAAGCAGTGCCGCGGCAATCATGAAAGGCATATTCCGAAGCAGCGGGCCTCCCCGTTTATCCCGCGCCTGCCCGATCTTCTCGCTGATCTCGATCAGGTCTCCGCGGGAAAGGAGGATTTCAAGGTCACGGTCAATCTGCAACTCCCTCCGCAGCAGCGGATCATTTTCAAGGATTGTCCTGAACCGCGACAACTCCTCCCCGTCCAGTTCACCTGACTGGTACCGGTCAATCCATTCTTTCAATTTCTCTGAATCCTTCATAGCTGATAAATTGTTGGCACAAGGGATCGTTCAGGATCTTTTTCCTGAGCATATTCTTGCACATATATTTTCTTGTTTTGGCGTATACTTCGTCCTTTAAGCCGAGGGCGCGGGCGATCTCCTTCAGGGAAACCTTCATAAAAAACAGTTTCAGCAGGGTCTGGCAATCCGCAGGCAGACTCAGGAAATGGTTGTTGTACAGGCGCATCTTTTCAAGATACTCCTCCCTGACCTGGTATTCGTTGTCGGCATAGCGGCCTGAATTTTCATGCACTTCGTAATCCGACTGGTATAAAAGCCTGAATTTCCGGTCGAGCCGCTGAAGCCAGATGTTTTTACAGATGGAATAGAAATAGGTTTTGAGGCTTGAACGGAGGGGCGCCGGGTCCTGGTTCACCCTGAGATAAAGGACGATCATGCCGTCCTGGAAAACATCCTCCGCATCCTGGCGGTTGCCTGAGTTTCTTTCAACAACAGAGCGGATCACAGGAAAGAATTCCTTGTAGAAATACCTGATGTATGACTCCTTCCTTTGTCGGAGTCCCTGAATCAATGACTCATCGGAATAGTGAATGAACATAACCTGATTATTATTGCTTAATCCTGAAAATAGGTAAAAGGTGATAGGGTTGTTGATAACTTTTTAACCCGGGCCAGACGAGTCAGTTCAGATGTTATGACATAGTAATGTAAAAGACGGTTGCATCAATTAAAAAAAAATCATAAAAAATATTTCAGGGATTACTCCATAATAAATAAAAACGCCGGGAAGGATAACTTTTTCTCCTTCCCGGCGTTTATTTGCTGGCAAGCCAGTCAAAAAAGTCAAATAATTTGCGTACTTTTAAAGGATCAATGCTCATTTCAAATCCGCAGGCTATGAAACGGCTATTTTTCTTTCTGATCACCGCTTTTCTGATCATCCTCTACGGTGGATGCAAAAAATGTGACTGTTTCGACAGTTCACAGTACGTGCAGGGAAATTTTGTCGGCACCTGGAAGGGATCTATCTCGACTTTCAAGGATAACAAGATGGTGAAGAAGAGCGGGGAGGTGATCATCTACCAGGCTGCCAGCAGGCTGGAGGGGATCATCAATATGGAAGGGGTTTACAGAATCACCGGGCTGCAGTTCAACAACGGGTTCTGGTATTTTGACGTCGTATGCAGCGATACCCTTAACCCGGAATGTAGCAACTGGAGCTTAACAGGGTTTGCCGTATTTTCTGAAGCAGAACACATTGATTTTCATATGGCAGGTAACGAATGCGGCCCGCTCGGGAAGCAGTATGTCAGCTGGGAGGGAACGCTCGCGATGTACAGCGATCTCCCGGATCCTGCGCTCTATTACAGTTTCGGGAAGCAGGGAAACACCTGGAATTACCTCATCAATAAAAAAAGTTCAGATACCTGCATGCTTCAGCAGAAGATCACCGAAACCCTTTCTGACGGATTATTCAGCGGAACGGTTGCTAACAGCTGCGAATGGCCCTGGCAGCACAAGTTCTTTTACTGGTATCTCGACCCGGTCATGTACACCGTGTACGATGGATCGGGCAACGGGGCCATTGCAGCCGCCTTCCCCATCGACGTGACTCCCGGACGAGTATATTCCTATATCCACGGGACCGACACTGCCCAGGTGACCCTCGTCTCACGCTACCAGGAGGTGACGGTTCCGGCCGGGAAATACATCTGCACCAAATACCGTATCGTTGAACCGGCTGATTCGGTAAAGTCGGGTACAATAACCGATTACTACCTCTGGATAAATAACCAGTTCGGGATCATCAAGAAGGAGGTTACCACGCCATCCGGTCCGAATGATATTTCCACCCAGTTACTGCTCAACAAAAACTTCTGAAATAACTAAAATAAAGAACTCACAATGAAATCCGGATTATTCAAGATTGTTGCCATTTCATCCATTTTCCTTTTTCTTTTTTCCTCCTGTCTCAAGAACGAGGAGGAGCCCGTACCGGTCTATGGTATGAAAGATTATGTTGGACAGTGGAAAGGGACCTTCCCGACAAACTCAGTCGATAATCCATTAGCAAGCGAATGGAAGATGTCAATCATCTCTTACGCCAATAACACAGTACTCACTGGGTACCTGAACACTTCCGATGGGATCCTCATCCTCGACAACGAACTTTTTTTCGGGGGAGTTTACTCCTTCGCCATCAGGAACAACTCGTTCAATGATCCTAACTGCCAGTTATGGGATGCGGGCGGATCAGCCTACCTGCTTCATATCAATAACATCGGCATCAGTTATGGAGGCACTTTCTGTGGCACCCATCCCGTGAACGTCAGCGGAACCATGACCAGGACAAGCCTGCAGCCCGATTCAACCATATTCCTCACGATGGCATCCGTTGGACGCAGGCTGTTTTACACCGCTACCGATTCAACAGGTGTCAGTTACGATTATTCAACCGAATACAAGAGGGAGCTTTCAAACGGGTTATGGCAAATCCTGACCGAAAGAGATGACATGCCTTATATCGTTTCTTCATACCGTTTCATTACACCGGTTGAATGGGGAAACCTTCCACCGAACGATTCTACGCCATCGCACCAGCAAACACACTTCAGGATCGATGCCAGGGTGGGAACCACGTATGTCTCGGCCACAGCTGCGGATTCAACGATTGTGACGGTGAAATCCCTCGGTGAAATGGTCACGGTCCCGGCAGGTACATTTAAATGTATAAAGCTATCAGCGGAATACAAGCCCCTTCAAACGGGAGGTCTTGCCGGGTATTCTGAGACCTGGTTCAGTATCAGTTCAGGAATAATAAAGAACCTTCAGTACAGTGGTGACAGCGTTGTTTTGACCACCGTATTGAAAGAGAAGAATTTCTAGAACAATCCCTTCAGGATATTATCCTCCACTTCGTTCGGCAGGGTTACCTTCAGCCGGACCTCATCCTTCATGGCCCGCCTGATCGCGAAGAGAGCCTCCTTGTTTCTTGACCAGGCTCGGCGGGCAATTCCGTTGTTGACATCCCAGTGAAGCATCGAACGCAGTCGCCGGCCAGCCTCTTCGCTTCCGTCGAGGACCATACCAAAGCCGCCGTTGATCACCTCTCCCCAGCCTACGCCACCTCCATTGTGGATCGAGACCCAGGTGGCTCCCCTGAAGCTGTCGCCGATCACATTCTGGATGGCCATATCGGCTGTGAAAGAGGAACCATCATAAATATTGGAGGTCTCACGGAAAGGGGAATCGGTGCCGGATACATCGTGATGATCTCGTCCAAGGACTATGGGTGCGGAAATAATCCCGTTCTTT